>JANOCL010000187.1:0-42705 GCA_031412135.1 Variovorax sp.
AGGTCGTCGGGCACCGTGGTCAGGTAGCAGCTCGACAGTTGCGAGCGCAGGGTGCCGCTGTTGAACAGCGTCGGCGTGCTCGACATGAAATCGAAGGACGAGAGCACTTCGTAGAACTCGATCGCGCGGGCTTCGCGGTCGATCTCGTTGAGCGCCAGGCCCATCGAGACGCGCATGAAGAAGGCCTGCGGCAGCTCGATGCGCGTCTTGCGCACGTGCAGGAAGTAGCGGTCGTACAGGGTCTGCAGGCCGAGGTAGTCGAACTGCAGGTCGCGTTCGGGCTTGAGGGCCGCGCCCAGCCGGGTCAGGTCGTACTGCAGCAGCCGCTCGTCGAGCAGCTCGTTGTCCACGCCCTTCTTGACGAACGGCGGGAAGTAGTCGACATAGGCCTGCGCGCGCTCGGCCGGCATCACCTCGCGGCCGATGATCTCCTTGAAGATCGTGTGCAGCAGCAGGCGGGCCGTGGCGAAGGTGTAGTCCGGATCTTTCTCGATCAGCGTGCGCGCCGCCAGGATCGACGCCTTGTAGACCTCGTCGAGCGGCACGCCGTCATACAGGTTGCGCATCGTTTCGGCCTGGATCGGACCGGCCGTGATGCTGTCGCCCAGGTTCTCGCAAGCCGATTCGATCAGGCCCTTGAGCTCGTTGAGGTCGAGCGCAACGCGTTCGCCCCGGTCGAGCACGTGCAGCGTCGGCGCGGCGGCAGGCGCGTCCTGCTCGCCGGCCTTCGAACGCTCTTGCGAACGACGCTCCCGATACAGCACATAGGCGCGCGCGATCTCGTGGTGGCCGCCGCGCATGAGGCCGAGTTCGACCTGATCCTGCACGTCCTCGATGTGGAAGGTGCCGCCACCGGGGCGCGAGCGCATCATCGCGCGGACCACCGCCTGCGTCAGGTTGTCGACCGTCTCGCGCACGCTGGCAGAAGCCGCGCCCTGGGTGCCGTGCACCGCGAGAAACGCTTTCATCATCGCGATGGCGATCTTGTTCGGCTCGAAGGGAACGACCGCGCCGTTGCGGCGAATGATCTGGTAGTGGGCGAGCGCGTCGCCTACGGGCGAGCCGGCGACATCGCGGTTTTGCGATGCGGAAGCGACGGCGCGTGAAGCGCGTGTGTTCAAGGCGGACGTATTCGGGGAAGTTTGCATTCGGTCCTCGGTTGCAATTCTTGTTGGGAGCGGTGTTGCTGCTGGCCGGTCTCTCGGCGGGCGCGGGGGAGCAGGGCACACTATATCTAGGGTCTGACGGGTCTACAACCCACTAGATGTAGTGTTTTCCTCCCGCTTCAAGCAATTAATGCACAGCTGCGATGGTGTCGGCGCGGGCCCATGCCGCGTGCTTGCTGGTTCACCTTAGCCCCCGCGGCTTTCCACGGGCGTTACAACGGGTTTTGGGCCCGCAAGCCGCATGGTTGCTGTGCAAAGGAAGCGCCAACCCGAAGGGATTGTTGCGCCGCGCCATGTGCATCGCCCGCAACACCTCGACCGAAAATTTCAGCGTGGCATGACGCTGTCGGGAAACATCGCGCGCTTCCAGCCGAGTCCGGCCTGCAGCAGTTGCCAGTCGAAGCCTCGGCCCGGGTCTTCCTTGCGGCCCGGCGCGATGTGCTCATGGCCGGCGATGAAGGCGATCGGGTAGCGCTGTGCGAGGGCCGGGCACAGGCTGGCGAGCGTCTCGTATTGTCCGGGTTCGAAGGGCCCGCCTTCGAGACCCTCGAGTTCGATGCCGATCGAGTCGTCGTTGCAGTTTGCGCGACCCCGCCATGACGAAGCACCGGCATGCCAGGCGCGGTAGTCGCAGCTCACGAACTGCCACAGCTCGCCGTTGCGGCGCACGTAGAAGTGTGCCGACACCTCGAGCCCGCGCAGCGTCTCGAAGTAGGGATGCGACGACCAGTCCAGTCGATTGGTGAAAAGCTGCTGCACTTCTTCGCCGCCGTAGCGCCCGGGCGGCAGGCTGATCGAATGCAGCACGATCAGGTCGATCTGCGCGCCGGCCGGACGCGGCCCGAAGTTCGGCGATGGCAGCGTCCGTGCAAATCGGTACCAGCCCGCGTTCCAGAGGCCGGCGTCCGGGGTGTCAGTCATCGGCTCCGATGCCTGCGGGTTCTTCGCCACCGGGCGTGGCGATGCCCAGGCGGGCGATCCGGTAGCGGATCTGCCGAAGGCTCAGGCCGAGGCGCGCTGCGGCTGCCGTCCGGTTGAAGCCACTTTCCTGAAGCGCGCGCACCAGTATTTCGCGCTCCTGCTGATCCAGGTAGCTCTGCAGGTCGAGCGGTACGGCAGTCGTCGGCTTCGCTTCGGCAACCGGTGCTGCGCTGACGGGTGCCGGCCGCGACTCGGGCTCCGGATCGGCAAGCGGTGCCGCGGGACGGCCGACGAAATCGAGATGAAGAACATCGCCGTCGCTCAAGGCAACGGCGCGGTGCAGAAGATTTTCGAGTTCGCGCACGTTGCCTTGGAGCGGATGCTCCGACAAACGCTGGATCACGTCGAACGACAGCGTGGGCACCGGCATCCCGGCATCGCGGGCGATGCGCGAAAGCAGCGCTTCGCACAACGCGGGCAGGTCTTCGCGGCGTTCGCGCAGCGCCGGAACGGCGATCTCGATCACGTTCAATCGATAGAACAGATCCTGGCGGAAGCGGCCGGCCTGCACCTCGGCCTGCAGATCTTTGTGGGTGGCGCTGACGATGCGCACATCGACCGCGTCTTCCTGCGTCGAGCCGATCGGGCGCACGCTGCGTTCCTGGATCGCCCGCAGAAGTTTGGACTGCATCGCGAGCGGCAGGTCGCCGATCTCGTCGAGGAACAGCGTGCCGCCGCGGGCCGCCTGAAAGTAGCCGTCCCGGTCTTGTGCGGAGCCGGTGTAGGAGCCTTTTCGCGCGCCGAAGAACTCGGCCTCGAGCAGGTTTTCGGGAATCGCGCCGCAATTGACGGCGACGAAAGGTCCTTCGCTGCGCTGGCTGCACGCATGCGTTGCCCGCGCGACCAGTTCCTTGCCGGTGCCGGATTCGCCGCGAACCAGCACCGGCGCCATGCCGCGCGCGACCTTTGCAATGCGGGACTTGACCAGCCGCATTGCCTCGGATGCGCCGACCAGGCGATCGAGTGCAGCGATGCCGACGCCGCCTGCCGCGGCCGTCTTGCCGCTGTCGTCGCTCTGGCGCGACGGCTTGGCGGGCTGCAGGGCCTGGGCCTGCACCGCGGCCGCGACGACGGCGCGGAACTGCTTCAGATCGACCGGCTTGGTGAGGTAGTCGAAGGCACCCGCCTTGAGCGCTTCGACCGCGTTGTCGGCCGAGCCGTAAGCGGTCATCACCACGCAGCGCTCGCTGCGCTGCTCTTGCTGGATGCGCAGCAGGATTTCCATGCCGAGCCCATCGGGCAGCCGCATGTCGGTGATCACCGCGTCGAAGCGCCCGGCATCCAGGTGCTCGCGGGCTTCCGACACGCTGCCCGCGGCTTCGACCCGGTAGCCCTCGCGCAGCAGCGTGAGCTCGTAGAGGGTGCGCAGATCGGGCTCGTCGTCGACCACCAGGATCTGGGCTTGGCGGGGCGTGGACGGGGGCGGTGTGCTCACGGGCGCTATTGTGTCAGCCGGCTCTCGCCGGCAGAAAACGCGACGAAGAATTCGTTGCCCTCCGGTCCGGCGGCCGACAGGGCGCGGCGCTCGTAGCCGATCGTCGCGCCGTGCCGTTCGCATAGCTCGCGGCACAGGAACAGGCCCAGTCCGCTCGAGCGGCTCTCGGAAGAAAAGAAGGGCTCGAAAAGATGGCGCTCCACTGCGGGCTCGAGCGGCGCGCCATCGCTCCACACCTGCATGCTGGCGCGGCCCTGCGCGTTCGTCCGGGTCGCCACCTGGATCGACCCATTGCGGTCGCCGGCATAGCGCGCAGCGTTGTCGAGCAGATTCTCCAGGATGCGGCGCAGGTGTTCGATGTCGAAGCTCACCACGCTCGCCGGCGCCTGCAGAACGAGCAGCACGCCCTGGCGCTGCGTATGCCGCACCCATTCCTGACCCAGGGTCCGAACCGTGGCGTCGAGCGCCACCTGCTCGCCCAGCGGCAGCAGCCGCTGTTGGCGTGCGCGGGCGACGTCGAGCACGTCGTCGACGATGCGAGACAGGCGCTGTGCGTTCTGCTGAACCATGGTCGTCAGCTGGCGGTGCGCCGGATCGACAAGGTCTTCGGCGAGCAGCGCGCTGGCCTGGGTGATGGCGGCCAGCGGATTGCGGATTTCATGCGCGACGGCCGCCGACATGCGCCCCATCGCCGCGAGCTTTTCGGTGCGGATGCGCGCCTCGAGCTCGCGCAGGTCCTGCAGGAACATCACGCACAGGCTTTCGGTGCGCTGGCCGGTGGCGGGCGTGAGGCGGGTTCGCACCCGCACCTCGCGCGCCGCGCCCTGCGCCTGCGCGACTGGAATCTCCTTCGACTGCGGCGCCCGGCGCGTGAAGGTATGGCGCGCGAGCGCAGCCAGCGCCGCCCACGCCGGATGCGTGTTCAGGGCGAACGGCAAGGCGAGTTCGGCCAGTCCCTGGCCAAGAATCGCATCGGCCGCCGGGTTGGCTGCGTGTACCTGGCCATGGACGTCGACCACCAGCACGCCTTCGCTGAGCGTTTCGATCACCAGGTCGTTTACCAGCGCATGCATCTGCGCGGTGATCCGGTTGTGCTGCGCAAGTGCTTCTTCACGGGTGAGCCGCCGTGCCAGTTCGTGCGCGAGCAGCGCCACCACGAAGAGGCCGGTGCCGGTGAGCGCCGCCTGCACGAAGCGTGCGGAGGCGTCGGCCGGCTGCTGCAGCCAGTACCAGCCTGCATGCGCCAGCAGCAGCAGCGTGACCGCTGCGGTGGTGCCGAGGCCGACCGCGCCCGTGCCCAGCACCGCGCCCATCAGCACCGGCAGCGCGAACAACGGCGTGTAGTTGATGCTGCCGATCTGCAGCCACTGCAGCGCAGTGAAGGTGACCAGGTCGACGCCGATGGTCGACAGCCAGGGTGCACGGAATCCCCGGACGGGTGCCTTGAAAGGCGCGAAGCGGACCGCCAGCAGGGTGGCCGCGATATAGCCGATCGTGAGCGCGATGGCGACCGGCTGCATCGGCTGGCCGAGCGCGTAGGCGACCGCCTGCAGCAGCAGCAGCACCACGGCCACGAAGCAGCGAGCCGTCATGAAGCCGCGCCACAGCCGCAGCAAGGCCGAACTTTCGCGGTTGAAGTGCTCCAGCGCGCTCCAGTCGGTGGCCGGTTCGCCGCGCGACCAGAGGAAAGCGGTCATCGGGAGCGGGCCTCAGCGTCCGGCCGCTTGCCGGTGCGCCGCGCTGCAGTAGACGCCGCCCGGCCCGGCGATCGCATCCGCGGCAGGCATGTGGAGTCCGCAGTGCGCACAGCGCAGCATGGCCTGCGGCGCCTCGACCGCCGGCGGCGTGCGTGCGGACGGCGGACGCGAGCGCATCTCGTCGCGGCGGGCCTTGCGCCAGAGCCAGATCGCCACCAACACCACGGCGAAAACGAGCAGGTATTTCATGCGGCGCGCGCCAACACCACTTCGAGCACGAAGCGCGACCCCACGTAGGCCAGTAGAAGCAGCGCGGAGCCCACATAGAGCACGCGCCGCGCGGTGCGTCCGCGCCAGCCGAAGCGTGCACGGCCGATCAGGAGTACCGCGAAGCTCAGCCAGGCCAGCACCGAGAACACGGTTTTGTGGTCCCATTTGAAGCCGCGCACCGAGGGGCCGTACAGCGTCTCGCTGAACAGCAGCCCGGCAAGCAGCGTCGCCGACAACAGCACGAAGCCGGCCGTCACGAAGCGGAAGGTGAGCCGCTCCATCGTGAGCAGGGGCACGCCGCCCGTCGGCTCCGCGGCGAGGCGGATCTGCTTTTCGGCACGGGTCATGAGCCAGGCATGCACCACCGCAGCGGCGAACAGGCCATACGAGGCAATGCCCAGTGCAAGGTGCAGCGGCAGCCAGGGCGAAGCCGATACGTGCAGCGGCGTGCCGGGAAACACGATGGCGAGCAGCACCACGGCGGCACCGAGCGCCGCGAGCACGCGCCGCGCCTTGAGTTGCGGGTACATGCGGCTTTCGATGCCGTAGACCGTGAGCACCAGCCACGCCATGACCGAAAGCGCGGGTGCAAAGCCGAACCGCGGGTTGCCGCCTGCCAGCCCCCAGCCCAGCGCGCAGGCGTGCAGCAGCCAGGCCAATCCGAGCGTCCATTGCGTGGGTTGCCGGCCGAGCCATGAAGAAGCGGCGGCGGCAATGCCGTAGGCGACGGCGGTGGCGATGCCCAGCGCCACGCCGGGTGGGGAGGGGATCGCTAAAATCATCCGCGGGAGTTTAGCGTCTTGCCCTTTGCTCTCCCGTCTTCATACCGGTCCCGCCGAGCGGGAAGCACCATGGCCACCGCCCTCACAGACAAATTCACCCGCCTCGTCAAACAGGTCAGCGGCCAGGCCCGCATCACCGAAAGCAACGTGCAGGACATGCTGCGCGAAGTCCGCATGGCCTTGCTCGAAGCCGACGTGGCGCTGCCGGTGGTGCGCGACTTCGTGGCACGCGTCAAGGAGAAGGCGCTCGGCCAGGACGTGCTCGGCTCGCTGAAGCCGGGTCAGGCGCTGATCGGCATCGTCAACCGCGAGCTCGCCGCCACCATGGGCGAAGGCGTGGCCGACATCAACCTGGTGGCCCAGCCGCCGGCCGTGATCCTGATGGCCGGCCTGCAGGGTTCGGGCAAGACCACGACCACCGCCAAGCTGGCCAAGCACCTGATCGAAAAGCGCAAGAAGAAGGTGCTGACCGTGTCGGGCGACGTCTATCGGCCCGCGGCGATCGAGCAGCTCAAGATGGTCACCAAACAAGCCGGCGCAGAGTGGTTCCCGAGCAGCCCGGACCAGAAGCCGGTCGACATCGCGCGGGCGGCGCTCGACCATGCCAAGCGCCATTTCTTCGACGTGCTGCTGGTCGACACCGCCGGCCGGCTTGCGATCGACGAAGTGCTGATGGCCGAGATCCAGCAGCTGCATGCGGCGCTGAACCCCATCGAGACCCTGTTCGTGGTCGATGCGATGCAGGGGCAGGACGCGATCAATACCGCCAAGGCCTTCAAGGACGCGCTGCCGCTCACCGGCATCGTCCTGACCAAGACCGACGGCGACTCGCGCGGCGGCGCCGCGCTGTCGGTGCGGCAAGTCACGGGCGTGCCGATCAAGTTTGCCGGCGTGAGCGAAAAAATCGACGGCCTCGAGGTGTTCGATGCTGAGCGCCACGCGGGGCGCATCCTGGGCATGGGCGACATCGTCGCGCTGGTCGAGCAGGTCACGGCCGGCGTCGATGTGGTCGCTGCGCAGAAGCTGGCGGCCAAGGTCAAGAGCGGCGCCGGCTTTGACCTGAACGATTTTCTCGGCCAGCTCCAGCAGATGAAGCAGATGGGCGGCCTCTCCAGCATCATGGACAAGCTGCCGGCGCAGATGGCCGCGAAGGCCACCGAGGCCGACATGACGCGTGCCGAGCGCGACATCCGCCGCAAGGAAGGGATCATCAACAGCATGACCCCGCAGGAGCGCCGCAAGCCCGAACTGCTGAAGGCGACCCGCAAGCGCCGCATCGCCGCCGGCGCCGGCGTGCAGGTTCAAGAGGTCAACCGGCTGCTCAACGAGTTCGAGCAGATGCAGGGAATGATGAAGAAGATGAAAGGCGGCGGCCTCATGAAGATGATGAAGCGCATGGGCGGCATGAAGGGCATGCCGGGGATGGGTGGCGGCGGCGGCATGGGCGGCGGCGGAATGCCGCGCTTCTAGCTTTTCAATAAAGAAAAAGCCCGCTCGAAGCGGGCTTTTTTGCGTTCGGCGCGAACGCTCAGGCGGTTGCCAGTGCCGGACGTGCCAGCCGCACCGCATGCATCCAGGCCCTGCGCAGCACGGCCGGCGAGCGGGACTCTTCCGGGATCATCAGGAAGCCGCGGTCGCGCAGCGATGTGCCCAGCGCGATCTGACTGGTCAGCACGGTCAGCGGGATCGCAAGGAGCAGCGGGAGGCCGACCGGCATCAGCCAGATCAGCGCGCTCGCATCGATCATCGCCACGCCGACCGCGAGGGCCGCGACCACCAGGCTCATCGGCGCCAACTGCGAGGCCGCGATACGCCACGGCACCGCGTTGGCTTCGCGCGGGGGCGACTTCCAGTCGAGCTTGATGCCGGTCAATGCCACCACCACGAACAGCGAGTGGGCGAGCATGCGAACCGGCGCTTGCACGATGGCCAGCAGGCTTTCGAGCGACGAACTCTTGACCAGGCCCCACAACCCGCCGTACTGGCGTTGCTCGCCGCGCAAAAGCACGGCGGCGATGCCGAGCAGGCGCGGCAGGAACAGCAGGCACAGCGTCCACAGCCAGAGGCCTGCAAGTTCGGCGGGCAGCACGTGCCAGCTTTCGATCAGGCTCGAACCGCTCAGCCACAGTGCCGTGCCGAGCGTCAGGAAGGCGAGCCACAGCGGCGCGGAGGCATAGGCCATGGTGCCGGTCACGAACATCGCGCGGTGCACGGAATGCAGTCCGGGCTCGGTCATGAGGCGGGCGTTCTGCAGGTTGCCCTGGCACCAGCGGCGGTCGCGCTGTAATTCGGCCAGCAGGTCCGGCGGCTGCTGCTCATAGCTGCCCACCAGGTCGGCGACCAGCCACACGTGGTAGCCGGCGCGGCGCATCAGCGCGGCTTCGACGAAGTCGTGCGACATGATGCCGCCCGACATGCCGCCGGTGCCCTTGATCGGCGCCAGTGCGCAGTGGTCCATGAAAGGCTTGACGCGGATGATCGCGTTGTGGCCCCAGTAGTGGGACTCACCGAGCTGCCAGAACTGCATGCCGAGCGTGAACAGGCGGCCAGTCACCCGCGAAGCGAATTGCTGGGCGCGCGCATGGAGCGTCACGTGGCCGATCGCCTGCGTGGCGGTCTGGATGATGCCGGCGCTCGGGTTGGCTTCCATCAGCTTGACCATCGACGTCAGGCAGTCGCCGCTCATCACGCTGTCGGCATCGAGCACCACCATGTAGCGGTAATCCTTGCCCCAGCGGCGGCAGAAGTCGGCCACGTTGCCGGCCTTGCGATGGCTGCGGCGGGTGCGCAGGCGGTAGTACACCTCGACCTGCGGCTGGTTCGGGCCGGTGGCGAGCGCGGTGCGCAGATCTTCCCAGGCGGCGCGCTCCGCGGCGGCGGTTTCGGGCGTGTAGCTGTCGGACAGCACGAACACATCGAACTGGCCGGCGTGGCCGGTGGCGGCCACGGATTCGCAGGTGGCGCGCAGGCCGGCGAACACGGTGGCCACGTCCTCGTTGCAGATCGGCATGATGATTGCCGTGCGCGCTTCGGGATTCATCGGATGGTCGGCAACTTGCCGGGCCGAGAGCGCATGCTTGTCGCCACGCACCGAGACGTAGAAGCCCATCAGCGCGGTCACGAAACCCGTCACCACCCAGCCCGAAAGCAAACCGTACAGGCCGATCTGGCCGTATTCGAACCAGGCGTTGTCGTACTCGGGCTGAACGCTGGCGAACAGCGACGAGGCGATCACCGTGCTCAGCAGCGTCAGCATCATGAATGCCAGGCGGCGCTGACTTGCAGCGCGTTCCCACGGCGCCTTGGCCATGGACGCCGGGGCGCCTGCGCGCTCGGCCCCGCGCACGCCGCCGGCGCCGAGCTTGACCAGCATGGCGGTGCCGATGCTGTTCCAGAAGCCGCGCCAGGGGCGGGGCGCCATCGAACCGCGGTTGATCGGCGGGGCCGTCACCGAATTCGGATGCCGCTCTTCGCGCAGCAGGCTGCGATGCGAAAAGTCGGCTTCGGTCAGCACGTTGAGCTGGGAGAAATCGTTGGGCTTCATGAGTGGTTTACCACCGTGAGTTCGAAATGGAGGGCGTGTCGCCAATTGCCGGAAAGCGCTTGATCACGCTTTCGGCCGCACTGCCGCCGGCGCTTTCGAGCGCTGCCGACGAATGGGCCGCCGGACGCGGCCGTGAGAGGGAAAACTGCTTTTGCCGCAGGCCGTCGCGCTGCGGACGCAGTGCGAAAAGAGGGCTGGAGAGTGCTGTCATGCAAGTACAGGGGCAAACCCTGTGCCAGCACGGAAAAACTCTTCTATATCAAGGACTTGGGCGGTTTTGAATGTGGTCGGACCGGCTTTTCACCCAATCCTGCATCCAAAAGTCCTCAATTTGTCGCCGAATCCCGACAGGGCTGGCCACGTCTCAGGAAAAGTCCAATTGAATCAACGCCTTACGGGCGTCGCTCGTCAGCGACAGTGTCGCCGCCAAGCGCTGGCGGATCTGCCTTGAAGTGACCGGGCGTGAGTTCGTGCTTCTGCAGCAGCCGGTAGAACTCGGTGCGGTTGCGGTCTGCCATGCGCGCCGCGTCGGCGACGTTGCCGTCGGTGAGTTTCAGCAGGCCGACCAGGTAGTCGCGCTCGAACCGCTGCTTGGCTTCGGCGTAGGTCTGGACTTCGATGCTGGGCACACGCAGGGCGCGCTGTACCAGCGCCAGCGGAATCAGCGGCGAACTCGACAGCGCGCAGACCTGTTCCACCACGTTGAACAACTGGCGCACGTTGCCCGGCCACGAGGCGGTGGTCAGCGCCTTCAGCGCTTCGGGCGCGAAGCCGGAGAGGCGCTTTCCGTACTTGGTCGAGAGCCGCTGCAGGAAGTGGTTGGCCAGAAGCGGAATGTCCTCGCGCCGTGCCGACAACGGCGGCAGGTTCAACGTCACGACATTGAGACGGTAATAGAGGTCTTCGCGGAACTGCCCGGCTTCCATCGCGGCATCGAGATCCCGATGAGTAGCGGAAATGATTCGCACGTCGACCGTGATCGACTGGCTGCCGCCTAGCGGGCGCACCGCATGCTCCTGCAGCACCCGCAGCAGCTTGACCTGCAGGGCAGGCGGCATGTCGCCTATCTCGTCGAGCAGCAGGGTGCCGCCGTCGGCCTGCTGGAACAGGCCCTTGTGATTGGCAACCGCGTCGGTGAAGGCGCCTTTCATGTGACCGAACAGCTCGGATTCGAGCAACGCCTCGGGAATGGCCCCGCAGTTGACGGCCACGAAGGGCTTGTCGGCGCGCGCACTGGCCCGGTGGATCGCGCGGGCCAGCAGCTCCTTGCCGGCGCCGCTGTCGCCGCGCAGCAGCACGCTGGCATCCGAGCGGGCGACCATGAGCGCTTCGGCCAGCAGTTCGGCCATGCGGTTGCTTCGGCTCACGATTTCGGCGCGCCAGCTTTCGTCGCCGCTCTTGCCCGGCGTTGTTGCGGGTGCGCCGAGCGCCAGCGCCTGTGCGATCTTTTCGAGCAGGTCCCGCCCGTCGTACGGCTTGGTCAGGTACGTGAACACGCCGCGTGCGGTGGCTTCGACCGCATCGGGAATGGTGCCGTGTGCGGTCAGGAGGATCACCGGCAGCGTCGGATGGCGCTTGCGGATTTCGTCGAACAGCGCCAACCCGTCGCGCCCTGGCAGCCGCACGTCGCTCAGGACGAGCTGGGGATGTTCGATCTCCAGCTGCGTCAGCGCCGATTCGGCCGAGGTCACTGCCGTGACCTGGTAGCCGGCGCCGGTGAGCCGCATCGAGAGCAGCCGCAGCATGTCCGGGTCGTCGTCGACGACGAGAAGGCGGGCACCCCTGTTGGTCATGGTGCCTTGCCGGCGGGCGCCGCCGGCGCACTGTTCGCGGGCCGCGCAAAACTGCGCTCGATGGCGCGCAGCGCCTCGATGCGTTCGTTCAACTGGTCGATGCGCCGCTGGCTGTCGCGCAGCGACTGCACCTGGCGATCCCGGTCGTCCTCGACGCGGCGCTGCTCCATGTAGCGCGCGGCGAGCGTGCGGGCGAGCGGGTGCAAGGGCAGCGCATCGGCCGAACTGCTGGCCACGACGCGCTGCAGCAGGCCGGTTGCGCGCGCCAGATCGGCCGGAACACGGGTCTGCGCGAGCACCAGCGCGACCTGCATCTGCGTCGTCGGCACGTCGCCCGGGTCTCCCAGGCGTGCGAGTTCGGCGGCCAGCTCCGACCCGCCGAGCGGCCGGACCCTGTCGGCATAGGCAAGCACCGCCGCCAACGGACCCTGCGTGAGCTGCGTGAAGAAAAGCGCGGGCTGCGTGGCCGGTGCCATCGGCTCGGCCTCGACCGGCTGCACGGGCGGCGGCGGCGGCGGCAGCGGCGCAGCGGCCACGGCTTGCGCCGGCGGCGTGGGCGTGAACGGCGCGGCGCATGCGGCGAGCAGCATCGGCACGACGATCGTCATGGCGAAAGCGGATCTGCGAACGATCGTGAAAGACATGGGTTGGAAAAAAGCGCGTGGGCAGCGGTGGTCAGGCGGAACGCGGCAGCTCGATGCGAAAGCGCGCCCCCGGCCCGTCGGGCAGCAACGTGATGCGCCCGCCATGAGCTGCAATGTACTCCTGCACGATCGACAGGCCGATGCCCGTGCCCTTGACCGAATGCCGGGGCTGGTGCTCGCCGCGAAAGAAGGGTTCGAAGATGCGGTCTCGATCGCCCTCTGCGATGCCGGGTCCGGCATCGTTGATGTCGATGAATGCCGAATCCGGTGTGCTCGACACGACGATCGAGATGATGCCGCCGCGGTTCGAGAAGCGGATCGCGTTCGAAAGCAGGTTGGCCAGGGCGGTGCCGAGCTTCACCGGATCGACCACCGCGACAAGCGGCTCGCCCTCCGCCCGCACGGTGAGGCCGTGGCCCTGCCACTGAAGGCGCTGCGCTTCGATCTGCTCTTCGATCAGCGGCAGCAGCGCGCACCGCTCGCGCCGCAGTTCGCGCGCTTCGAAAGCGGCCGCGTTGAAGCGCAGCAAGGCTTCGATCTGGCCCTGCAGCGTCAAGGTGTTCTGCTGCAGGATCTGGGCGACCTCGCGCTGCGCGGGGTTCAGGGCGCCGGTAACGCCGTCTTCCAGCAGCGATACGCCTTCGCGCAGCGCCGCCAGCGGTGTCTTGAGTTCGTGCGACACATGACGCAGGAAGCGCGCCTTGTCGGCATCGAGTTCGGTCAGCCGCAGCCGCAGCCATTCGAGCTGCTGCGACACGCGCCGCACGTCGGCCGGTCCGCGGATGTCGATCGGCTCGTCGAGGCGGTTTTGCCCGAGCCCGACGATCGCGCGTTCGAGCCGCTTGAACGGCCGCGCAAGCCAGATGCCGAATGCGAGCGCCAGCGACACGGCCAGCGCACTGGCGGCGACCACCTGGCGCATCAGCCGCCTGCGTGCGTTTTCGATGCGATCGGCCAGCGCGTTGTTCTGCGTCTCGATCAGGAACTGCGCCTGCTGGGCGATGTTGGTGTTCAGTGCGTCGAGTTCGCGAAACTGCATGGCCATCGAACTTTCGCGTGCGAGCGCGGTTTCGGAACTGCCGATCATCCGCCCTTCGATCTCTTCGAGCTGTTCCCGCCACGGAGCGGCGCCGTCCGGAGGCAAGCCGTTTTCGACCAGACGGCCGAGCACCTGATTGGCGTCGCGCGCGGCATCGTCGAAGCGGCGGCGCAGCACCGCGTCGTTCAGCACCAGCGACTGGCGCCCGGCACGTTCCATCGCGGCGCTGCGCTCGGCCAGCGACTGGGCCGCACCCGACAAGCCGAGCGCCCGCGAAGCAGCGTCGCGGCTCTGCGTCATCAGTGCGTCGTACTGAAACACCGAACGCAGCGCGACGCCCACCAGCAGTGCGGTGATCAGCAGGAACGCGAACAGCAGCAGTTGCTGGAAGGAGCCGCGGGACGACGTCAGTTTCGCCATCAGGCCGCCGCCGCCGCCGGCACCTCGCCGCGCAGCGTGTAGGCGAACGAGCGCGTCACGCGCACATCGATCATCTGCCCGACCAGGCCTGCATCGCCCTCGAAGTTGAGGACGCGGTTGCACTCGGTGCGGCCCATCAGCTCGGCCGCGTCCTTGCGCGAGGCGCCTTCGACCAGCACGCGCTGCAGGCTGCCGACACGGCTTTCGCCGAAACGCCTGACGTTGGCGTCGATCACGCCCTGCAGCCGCTGCAGCCGCGCCAGCTTGACCGCATGCGGCGTGTGGTCGGCCAGCTGCGCCGCGGGCGTGCCGGGACGCGGGCTGAAGATGAAGCTGAAGCTGGCATCGAATTCAAGGTCGTCGATCAGCTTCATCGTCTTGTTGAAGTCCTCGTCCGTCTCGCCAGGGAAGCCGACGATGAAGTCGCTGCTGAGCGCGAGCCCCGGGCGGATGGCGCGCAGCTTGCGCACCGTGCTCTTGTATTCCATCGCGGTGTAGCCGCGCTTCATCGCCATCAGGATGCGGTCGCTGCCGTGCTGAACCGGCAGGTGCAGATGGCTTGCGAGCTTCGGCACGCGGGCGTAGGCCTCGATCAGACGCGGCGTGAACTCGTTCGGATGGCTGGTGGTGTAGCGGATGCGCTCGATGCCGGGAATCTCCGCGATGTACTCGATCAGGAGCGCGAAGTCGGCGATTTCGGCCGTGCCGCCCATCGTGCCGCGGTAGGCATTGACGTTCTGGCCCAGGAGCGTGACCTCTCGCACGCCCTGGTCGGCCAGGCCCGCCACCTCCACCAGCACGTCGTCGAGCGGGCGGTTCACCTCTTCGCCCCGCGTGTAGGGCACCACGCAATAGCTGCAGTACTTGGAGCAGCCTTCCATGATCGACACGAAGGCGGTGACGCCATCGACGCGGGCCGGCGGCAGGTGGTCGAACTTCTCGATCTCCGGAAAGCTGATGTCGACCTGGGGCTTGCCCTGGCGCTCGCGCTGGTTCAGCAGCTCGGGCAGCCGGTGCAGGGTTTGCGGACCGAAGACCACGTCGACATAGGGCGCACGCGCAATGATGGCCGCGCCTTCCTGGCTGGCAACGCAGCCACCGACGGCGATCTTCACGCCGCGCTCCTTGAGGTGCTTGACCCGGCCGAGGTCCGAGAACACCTTCTCCTGCGCCTTCTCGCGCACCGAGCAGGTGTTGAAGAGGATCAGGTCGGCCTCGTCCACGTTCGTGGTCGGCTCGTAGCCTTGGGCGGCATGCAGCACGTCGGCCATCTTGTCCGAGTCGTACTCGTTCATCTGGCAGCCGAAGGTCTTGATGAAAACTTTGGGGGTCATGGGGTGCTCCGTGAGGCGCCGTCAAATCCGGCCTTGACCGGACGCAGAAAACGCGAAGAAACGCAAAGGACGCGAAAAATTCAAAAGGATTTCTTGAGTCCTTCTCTCGCGTCCTTCGCGAAACCTTCGCGACCCCTGCGTCCGGTATCGGTGCCGCGGCTTACTGTCCGTAGCGCGGCAACTGGTCGAACGGCGTGTTGCCGTCGTCGCGCGGACCGGTATTGGCCACGAAGGGCCAGAAGTTGAGCAGCGGCTTTTCGGCCGATTCGCGCTTGGCCCGTGCTTCTTCGGGGGTGAGGACCCAGACCTCCCGCACCAGGCCGGCCGCGTCGCGGGTGTAGTTGACCAGCAGGCTCTGGCCGGTGATGGCAGCCGGCATGACCAGCATGTGCTGGGCGCTGCGAATGCGCGCCCCCGGGGCGAGGCGCTCGGGCTGGCCGTCGAGCTGGATCTCGGGTGAGTTCACCACCGTCAGCTTGCCGCGCAGCGTGCCGCCGGGAAAGTTGCGCCCGCCCGCGGCAGCCTCGTTCTGGGTCGCCGCCTGTGCGCTGGCGTCAAGAGATAGAAAAGCGGCAGCCGGCGCCAGAATTGCGCACAGTGCTATCGAAACAAGAGCATTGCAGGTTGTCGTGCAGCGGTTCATGGTGGTCATCCAGAGGCTGTTTGGGAGCAGGCGATTCTAGCGGCCGCCCCGTGCCGGCTTTCCCCGGCATGCGCTTCGCGCGTGCAGTGCTTCATGCTCGCTTTACTTTTCTTTACGGTGGTGATGGACTCTTGCATTGCACCGCTGCTCCAATAGTTGCGCTCAGTCGAAAGTTCACCTTGTCGATCTTTGGCCGAACCTTGTCGGCACCACCCAAAGCACACGTTTCATGAAGAAGAACCTCGTCTTCACCCTTGGGGGTGCACTGATCGTCGCTGCTGCCGCGGGTACCTGGTGGTGGTCGGGCGCCGTTGCCCGCAAGGCCGCGCCCGCGGCTGCCAACGGTGGCCCGGGCGCGGCGGCGAGTGCGCCGCCGGCCTTGGTCACGCTGGCCGCCGCCCGGCGCCAGGACGTGCCGGTCACGGTGCAGGTGAACGGCAGCGTGGTGTCGCTCAACAGCGTCGACCTGCGGGCGCAGGTCACCAATACCGTGCGCGAAGTGCATGTGAAGGAAGGCCAGTTCGTGAAGGCGGGGCAACTGCTTTTCACGCTCGACGACCGCCCCGACCAGGCCAATCTCGCGAAGGCGCGGGCGCAGCAGCAGCGCGACCAGGCGACCCTTGGCGACCTCGAGCGCCAGTACAGCCGCAGCCGGGAGCTGCTGGCGCAGAACTTCATATCCAAGAGCGCCGCCGACGCGACGCTGTCGCAGGTCGATGCGCAGCGCGCGGCGGTTGCAGCCGACCGGGCGGCGGTGCAGTCGGCGCAGGTGGCGCTCGGCTACTCGACGCTGCGCGCGCCGATCGCCGGACGCATCGGTGCCGTCAACATCTATCCGGGCACGCTGGTGCAGCCCAGCCTGTCGCTCGTCACCATCACCCAGCTCGATCCGATCGCGGTGAGCTTCCCCGTGCCCGAGGGCAGGCTGCAGAACCTGCTGGCCGCGGCGCGTGCGCGCACCCCGGTCGAAGCCGTGGTCGCAGGACGCAAGGAGCCGCTGAAGGGTGTGCTGAACTTCGTCGACAACACGGTCGATCCGCTGGTCGGCACGGTGCGCGCCAAGGCGGTGTTCGACAACGCCGACCAGGCCCTCTGGCCCGGCCAGTTCGTCGAGACCCGGGTCACCGTGCGAACGATCGAAGGAGCGACGGTGCTGCCGGCGGCCGCCGTGATGATGCTGGCGGAAGGCAGCACGGTCTATGTGATCGATGCCAACCAGACGGCCATGCGCCGCAAGATCGAGTCGCTGTACAACTTCGGCACGCAGGTCGCGGTGCGCGGCGTCGAGCCGGGCGAACAGGTGGTCATCGAAGGCAAGCAGAACGTGCGTCCCGGCGGCAAGGTGCGCGTCGACGTGCCGCCATCGCAGCCGCAGCCGCAGCCGCAGCCGCAGCCGGGTAGCGCAGCGTCGGTGTCGCCGGCCAACGCCAGCGTCGTCGTGGCGCGGGAGCGCACATGAACATCTCCGAGCTGTGCATACGGCGTCCCGCGATGACGGTGCTGCTCTCCGCGGCGGTGGTGGTGGCCGGCATCTTTGCCTACTTCCAGATTCCCGTGGCGGCGCTGCCGAGCTACAACACGCCGGTCATCAACGTCAACGCGCAGCTTCCCGGCGCCAGCCCGGACACCATGGCGTCATCGGTTGCGCTGCCGCTCGAAAAGCAGTTCTCCACCATTGCCGGCCTGCAGACCATCAGCTCGGTCAACACCCAGGGCGCGAGTTCGCTCACGCTCGAATTCGTGAGCAGCCGCGACATCGACGCGGCGGCGGTCGACGTGCAGGCCGCGCTCTTGCGCGCGCAGCGGCAGCTTCCGGTCGAGCTGACGCAGCTTCCGGCCTACCGCAAGGTCAATCCGGCCGACGCGCCGGTGCTTTTCATTGCGATGGTGTCGCCTTCGATGAACCCGGCCGAGCTCAACGACTATGCGGAAAACCTGGTGTCGCCGACGCTGTCGACCATCGAAGGCGTGGCGCAGGTGGCGGTGTACGGGCGCAAGGCCTTTGCCGTCCGCGTCAAGGCCGATGCCGACCTGCTCAACGCACGCAACATCACCCTCGAGGAATTGGCCAATGCGGTTCGCCTGGCCAATGCGAACACGCCGGTCGGGGTGCTCGACGGTCCGCGCCAGACGCTCACGATCCAGGCCAACCAGCAGATGCTGAAAGCCGCCGACTTCGCCAAGATCATCGTCGGCCAGCGCAATGGCGCACCGGTGCGCCTGGACGAGGTCGCAACCGTCGAAGACAGCTTCGAATCGGTCAAGACCGCCAGCAGCTTCAACGGCCAGAGTTCGATCTCGCTGGCCGTGCTGCGGCAGCCCGACGCCAACACGGTGCAGGTGGTCGATGCGGTGCGCGCGCTTCTGCCGCGTTTTCGCGACGAGCTGCCGAAGTCGATCGAGATCAACATGGTCAACGACCGCTCGATCTCGATCCGCGAGGCGGTGCACGACGTGCAGCTCACGCTCATCGGCACCATCCTGCTGGTGGTGCTGGTGATCTTCCTGTTCCTGCACCGGGTGGTGGCAACGCTGATCCCGGCCGCCACCATCCCGATCTCGCTCATCGGCGCGGTGGCGCTGCTCTACGCCTTCGGCTACAGCCTGGACAACATCTCGCTGCTGGGCATCACGCTCGCCGTGGGGCTGGTGGTGGACGATGCCATCGTGGTGCTCGAAAACATCATGCGCTACGTCGAAAAAGGCATGGAGCCGATGGCGGCCGCGCTGCGCGGGGCACGCGAAGTGAGCTTCACCATCGTCTCGATATCGATCTCGCTGGTGGCGGTTTTCATTCCGATCTTCTTCATGCCCGGCGTCATCGGCCTGCTGTTCCGCGAATTCGCGGTGGTGGTCGGCCTCGCGGTGATGGTTTCGGCGGTTGTTTCGCTGACGCTGGTGCCGATGCTCGCCAGCCGGCTCCTCAAGCACGTGCCGCGCCGCGGAGGCGCTGTCCACGGTGGCGCGGAAGAGCACCCCGAACCGGGCACCGCGATCGGCCGGGGCTTCGAGCGCGGCTACCGGGCGGTTCATCGCACCTACATGCGCACGCTCGACTGGACGCTGCACCACCGCAACGTGATGCTCGCCGTCGCGGCTTCGACCTTCCTGCTGACCGCATGGATGTTCGTCACCATTCCGAAAGGCTTCTTCCCCGAGGAGGACATCGGCCAGATCCAGATCACCACCGAGGCAGCGGAAGACATTTCGTTCCCCGCGATGAAGGCGCTGCAGGACCGCGTGGCCGAAACCTTGCGCGCCGATCCGAGCGTGGCCTATGTCAACTCCTTCATCGGCGTCGGCGGGCCGACCGCGACGCAGAACGCCGGCCGCCTGTTCGCGGTGCTAAGGCCGCGCGGCGAGCGCCCGGCGATGGCGAAGGTGCTCGAATCGCTGCGCACCCGTTTTCGCGAAATTCCGGGCGTCGCGGTGTACATGCAGCCGGTGCAGAACCTGCGCCTGGGCGGGCGGGCCAGCAAGGCGCGCTTCCAGTACACGCTGCAGAGCGTGAGCGCCGGCACCATGAGCGAATGGGCCGACAAGCTGATGGAGCGCATGCGTGGCGACGCGGCATTCCGCGATGTCACCAGCGACTCGCAGAATCGCGGCCTGCAGGCCACGCTCGACATCGACCGCGACACGGCCGGTGTGCTCGGCGTCGCGGTCGGCGACCTGCGCACCGCGCTCTACAACGCCTATGGCGACCGCCAGATCGGCAGCATCTACGGTCCCAGCAACACCTACCAGGTGATCCTCTCCGCGGCCGACGACGACCGCCAGTTCGAGGACGACATGTCCCGCCTGTCGGTGCGCAACAAGGCCGGGCAGCTGGTGCCGCTGTCGGCCTTCGCCACCGTCAAGCGGACGATCGGCCCGACGTCGGTCAACCACCAGGGCCAGCTGCAGGCGGTGACGGTGTCGTTCAACCTGGCGCCCGACGTTCCGCTGGGCGATGCCACCGCCAGGATCGACCGGTTCAAGGCCGACCTCAAGATGCCCAGCTCGATCATCACCAGTTATGGCGGCGATGCCGCGGTGTTCCAGAGTTCGCAGGCCAGCCAGGCCGTGCTGCTGATCCTGGCCGTCTTGGTGATCTACGTGCTTCTGGGCGTGCTGTACGAAAGCTACATCCATCCGCTCACCATCCTCGCCGGCCTGCCGTCGGCCGCGGTGGGCGCGCTGCTGTCGCTCAAGCTGTTCGGCTTCGACCTGACGCTGATCGCCACCATCGGCATCCTGCTCTTGATCGGCATCGTCAAGAAGAACGCGATCATGATGATCGACTTCGCGCTCGATGCGCAGCGCACCCAGGGCATGAAGCCGGTCGACGCGATCCGGGAGGCCTGCCGGCTGCGCTTCCGCCCGATCATGATGACCACGCTGGCGGCATTGATGGGCGCGCTGCCGCTGGCGCTGGGCCTGGGTGCCGGTGCCGAGCTGCGCCAGCCGCTGGGCGTGGCCGTTGTCGGCGGGCTGATCTTCTCGCAGGTGATCACGCTCTACATCACGCCGGCCATCTACCTGGCGCTCGATCGCTACGCCGGCAGCGGGCCGATGCAGCAACTGCCTGGCGAAGAGCCGACCCGCGCGCTGCCCGCCGCGAGCTGAACCGGCCGCAGGCGCGGTCGACGGCGATCAGGGCCGCAGGTCGTGGCGCATTGCGCCGGCCGGCAGTGTCCGGTTCACCATGCGCGCAGGCGGGCGCCCCGACGCAGCGTGCTGGGTCAGTGGCAAGGTGGGGCCGCCCTGCGCCACGCGCAACGCCCATTCGCACACCACTTCCATGAAGATTTGCTGCGACTCGAGCGAGGTGAGGCTGTGGTCGATCTCGCGGATGAACCGGTAGTCGAAATCGCGCGTGAACGGCTCGTCCGCAAAATCGCCCAATTGGTCGCGGCCGCGGTCGGTGACGTGCATGGTGCCGGTGTAGAGCAGCAAGACCGCCACCTTGCGTTCGGCCAGCTGCGTCATCGAGCGGCGGAAGGTCGCAGCCGTGACGTCTACCGCTTCGACCTCGAAGATATGCGGCGCCGCCGCCGCGGCGGCCTTGGCGGAGAACTGCCGATGGAGCCAGCGCGCGGTCTTGCCGATCACCGCAGGATTGCTCAGCGCGGCGACGGCGCGGCTGAAGGTGCGCTCCCAGCGCGAGCGCTGGTTCGGGAATGCGTAACCGTCGAACATCAGCAGGCCGACCACGCGTGGGTCGGTCACGGCCAGCAACATGCCGTTCGCGGCGCCCGAACATAGTCCGATCACGATGAAGCGGCGCACGCCGAGCATGGTCTCGATCAGGTTCATCGCCGCCTGCAGGTCGAACACCGCCTGCGTCAGGAAATGCTCGGCGCCGCTGGCTGCGCCGCTGTCGCCAAGGCCTGCAAGGTCGAAGCGGATGCTCGCGACGCCGCGCTGCGCCATCTGGCGGGCCAGCTTCACGTTGATGCGCCGCGGACCGATCCGATGGTTGGCGCCCATGTTCAGCATGAGGCAGGCGATCGGCTCCAGCGTGCCTTCGGATGGCGTGCTGACGATGCCGATCAGCGAGCCGTCGGGACCGAACTGGACTGGAGTTTCCTTGCAATCATTCATGGTGAACTTCTGCCAGCATACGTTGCAACGCCTCGGTCGGGACCATGGCGTTGTTGGGATGTGGATCTGAGGTCCAGACCATCGGATGCAGGAACGGCGACACGCGCACCGGAACATCGCGCGCCGCCTCCACGGCAGCCCACCTGAGAGCTGCCTGGTCCGCTGGGTCCGCGAGCACCACCGTCTCGTGCAGTGCGGTGAGCTGCAGCGCTGCCGGCGCGAGTGCGCGCAGCTGCTCGCGCAACAACGCCGACACGCCGAAGCCGAAGAATTCGGCCGTGAATGCGTCCGCGTCCCTGGCGAGCCTGCGCCGCCAGTTCGGGTCGGGAACGCAGTAGGAACGTTCGAGCGCATCGACGTGGCCGGCGCGCAGCTGCTCCAGGTAGCGCGCGCCGTCCACGATCGGGTCCCACAGGATGAGGCGCTTCGGGTCGCAGCGCCCGCTCCGGGTGGCCAGGACCGCCATCGATGCGCCCAGCCGCGCGCCCAGCCACACGATGCGCCGATTGCCGACGCGGCGCTGCAGTTCCTCGTGTGCGGTGCAGATGTCGTGGCGCCAGCCTTCGAGATCGCCGTCTGCGTCGTCGCCGGGCGAGTCGCCGGTGCCGTGGTAGTCGAAGCGCAGCACCGCCACGCCGCGGCGGGCGAGCCGGTCGGCGAGCACGCGAAACAGCCGGTGCGTGCGGACTGCTTCCTGCCCGAAAGGCGAGCAGACCAGCACCGCGACATCGCCGTCGCGCTCGGGCGGATGGAACAGGCCGAACAGCTGCCGCGAGGCATGGCCGAAGAACAGCGGCGTCATGCGGACACCATGCCTCTCTCCGCCGCCCGGCGGGACGCGGGCGCCGCGTCGCGCGGCAGCACCCGGGCCACTGCGCACACTGCGTCGTGCGCCACGGCAAAAGAGCACAGCGCGAGGCGCAGCACGCCATCGGCGGTGGCGATCTCAACCTCGCGATCGTCCGGCGAGATGCCGACTTCGAAGCTGCGCGTGTCCGCCGACAGGCCGGCGCCGGTGGCCTTCAGGCAGGCTTCCTTGCGCGTCCAGCAGGTCAGGAATGCACGCTCGCGCGCCGCCGGCGCGACGGCGGCGAGCGCCTCGTGCTCGCTCTGCGTGAAGCAGGCGAGGGCCAGCGCTTCGGCGTCCGGCATCGGACGCAGCAATTCGATGTCGACGCCGACCTCGGCCCGTTCGCAGACTGCGATCAATGCGAACGACCGGCAGTGGCTGAGATTGAATCGCAGCGACGGCACCCCGGCAAGTGCGGGTTTGCCGAACGGCCCCTGGGTGAAATCCAGCAGCGCGGCCGGGATGCCGGTCAGCGCCGACAGCGTGTCGCGCAGGGCCGCGTGGGCGGCAACGAAGCGCTCGCCGTCGCGCTTGAACACGAAGCGGCACGCACGCTCTTCCTCGGGCGCCGACAACGCAGCAACGAATTGCGGCGCAGGTGCGGCGTCCAGGTCGACTTGCCAAACGCGGCAGCCGGCCAGAGAGGGGAGTTCCGTGATCGACATGGTCGTCAGGGCTTGCGGCCCCAGCCCGAAAACACGCGGCCGAGCAGGCCGCTGCGCCGGCCGCCGCTCTCCGTGGACTGCGTCGATGCGGCCTCGAGCGGCGTGCCCGTCGCTGCGGCAGCGAGCTGGCGAAGGTTCTCGAACACATAGCGATTCGCGCTCACGCGAAAACCCATCACCTGCTCGGCCTGCTGGAGCACGCGCATGGCGAGCAGCGAGTCGCCGCCGAGGTCGAAGAAATTGTCGGTGCTGCGAATGTCGTTCACGTCGATGCTGAGCGCGCTCGCCCACACCTGCGCCAGGCGGGCATGCTCGGGCGGCAGCAGCGCCATCGGCGCCGCAGCGTCCGGCACCACGACGGCCTGTGCAGCCGCCGGCGTGCCGGCCGCCAACCGGCGCAGGTGTGCTGCGCTGGAGGACTGGCCGGGCGCCAGCAGCGTCTCGATCGTCGGGTCGGGCAGCGCCGCGACGGCCTGCAGCAGTTCGAAGTAGCGATCCTTGAAAGCGGCGCCGGTCTCGGAAAGATAGATGTCGGCGTTGTAGACCACCGCGCCTTCGAGTCCGTGCGGTTTTTCCATCAGCCAGATGCCCAGGTCGTCGGTCGCACCGCTTTGCAGGATATGGATCTGCCGGTGCTGCAGGCCGCCGAAGTCGAGCGGCCGCTCGCGCGCATCCTGGAACGAGAACAGGCCCTGGTACAGGCCGACGCCATGGGCTCGCTCGGCAAATTCGGGCTCGGCCACCAGGCGTTCGAACGGTATCTGCTGGTGATTCATCACCGCGAGCAGTTCCTGCTTGACGTAGCGGATGAAGTCGCCGAGCCGGGCCGCGCGGTCGATCTGGAACGACAGCGGAAGGACGTTGTTGAAGAAGCCCATCACCGACTCGACCTCGGGCTGCTCGCGGCCGCGCACCGGCGCCGCGATGACGACCGCGTCGGTGTCGATCACGCTGCCCATCAGCAGTACGTAGATGCCCAGCGTCAGCATGTTGAGCGTGACGTCATGGTCCTTCGCGACCTGGCGCAGGCGCTCGGTCGGCGCCTTGTCGACGCTGATCCAGTGCGTGCCGCCCTGGCCGCTCATGCCGGCGCCGCGCGGCCGGTCGGTGGCCGGCGCCCGCGTTGCCGGTGCAGCCGCGAACCGCGCCTTCCAGAAGCGCAGCTGTTCGGCGGCTTCCGGTCCTTCGATCCAGTCGCCGAACCATTGCGCATAGTCGCCGAGCGTCACCGGCAGCTCCGGCAGGTTCGGCCGTTCGCCGCGCAGCAGCGCGCCGTAGATCGCCGACAGCTCGGCCTGGTAGAGGTCGAACGACCATCCGTCCCAGATCAGGTGGTGCGGCACGAAGACGAAGGCATGGTCGTCCGCCGCCATTCGGTAAAGCTCGACATGGAACAGCGGACCGCGATGGATGTCGATCGGCTTGTCCACCGTCTGGCGCAGCAGCCGGGCGAGTTCGGCCTCGCGCTCGGTTTCGCCGAGCGCGGAAAGATCGGTCACCGGGAACGCGTAGTCGATCGACTCCCGGATCAACTGGCAGGGCTCTCCGGTTTCCGGGTCCCTGCCCATGGTGGTGCGCAGGGCCGCCTGCCGGCGGACGATCTCGCCGAACGCCGCCTTGAACTTGGCGATGTCCATCGGCCCGCCGAAACGGTGGGTCGACGGCTCGTTGTAGACCGAGCGGCCCGGATGCAGCTCTTCGACGAAGCGGATGCGCTCCTGCATCGGCGTGAGCGGCGCACTGCGGCGGCCGGGCCGGTGGACCACCGGCTTGCGCGGCGGCGTGCCGGCGCGCGCCAACTCTTCGACGGCGGCGGCGAGCCGTTCGGCCGTCGGCGCTTCGAACAAGGCGCGCATCGGCACCGTGATGGCGAACTCGCGGCTCAGAAGGGTCGCGAGCCTGGCGGCGAGCAGCGAGTGGCCGCCCAGCGCGAAGAAGTCGTCGTGGATGCCGAGCCCGGGCAGGCGAAGCACCTGCTCCATGGTTTCGAGCACGATGCGCTCGCGCTCGTTGCGCGGCGCGACGCGCTCGTGCCCGTGCCCGTCCTCGCGCAAGGCGCTCGGCGGCGGCAGCGCCCTTCGGTCCACCTTGCCGTTGGGCAGCAGCGGGATCGCGTCGAGCGCCACCAGATGCTGCGGCAGCATGTACTGCGGCAGGCTCAGGCGCAGGTGCTGGCCGATGGCTTCCGTGTCGAGCGCGGCACCGGCATCGAGCACCACATAGGCCACCAGCCGCACGTCGCCCGGCTGGTCTTCGCGGGTGACGACCACGCTGCGGGCCACGCCTGGCGCCTCGTTGCAGCGCGCCTCGATCTCGCCCAGCTCGATGCGGTAGCCCCGAACCTTGACCTGGAAGTCGAAGCGGCCCATGTGTTCGAGCAGGCCGCCGTTGCGCCAGCGCCCGCGGTCGCCCGTGCGGTAGAGGCGCGACGACACGCCGTCGATATCGGTCGTCACGAAGCGCTCGGCCGTCAGTGCCTCGCGGTTCAGGTAGCCGATCGCGACGCCGTCGCCGCCGATGCAGATCTCACCCGGCACGCCGATCGGCACCTGCCGCATGTGCTCGTCGAGGATCAATACGGTGGTGTTGTCGATCGGCCGGCCGATCGAGATGCCGCCGCTGCGCACCTGCGCCGGCTCGACGCGCCACAGGGTGGACCAGATGGTGGTCTCGGTCGGTCCGTACATGTTCCAGACTTCGCCGGCAGCCGTCTGCAGCTCGTGCGCCAGATCGGGCGGCAGGCTTTCGCCGCCCACCAGTGCCTTGAAGCCGGCCCGGCCCTTCCAGCGCGTGTCGAGCAAAAGCCGCCACATGCCGGGCGTCGCCTGCATCATCGTGGCCCGGCTGTGCGTGAGCAGATCGCCGAGCGCGCCGCCGTTCATCGCGACTTCGCGCGACGCGACGATCACCTCGGCGCCTACGGTGAGCGGCAGCATCAGTTCGAGCACCGCGATGTCGAACGACAGCGTGGTGACGGCGACCAGCTTGTCGGTGGCCGCGATACCCGGCTCGCGCCGCATGCTTTGCAGAAAGTTCGCCACGGCGCCGTGCGGCACGGCGACGCCCTTGGGCTTGCCGGTGGAGCCGGAGGTGTAGATCACATAGGCCGGATCTTCGGCGCGGGCATCGAGCGGGCCGGGTTCGAGCGGCGCTGCAGATTCGTCGCGCCAGGCGGTGTCGGTGTCCAGTTCGAGAACGGTCGCATCGGCACGCCAGCCGCGCGGCGCGACCTGAACTGCAGCGCGCGTGAGCAGCAGGGACAGCGCGGCGTCTTCGGCGTAATAGTCCAGCCGCGCCTGGGGAAAGTCGGGGTCGAGCGGCACATAGGCGGCGCCGGTCTTCAGCACGGCGAGCAGCGCCACCATCAGCTCGGCATCGCGCGGCAGGCAAAGGCCCACCAGCTGCCCGCGCCCGATGCCGCGCGCACGCAGCACCCGGGCCAGCCGGTTGGATCGGGCATCGAGTTCGCGGTAGCTCAACACCTCGTCGGCGCAGCGCAGCGCCGCACGTTCCGGCTCGGCCGCAGCCTGCGCGCAGAAGGCCGCATGCATGAGCCGCGCGCCGTCCTGCGGCGTCGCTTCCGGGCGCAGGGCGCGCAGCGCGTGTGCGTCTTCGGCGCTCAACAGTTCGAGCCTGCCGACGGCCAGCGCCGGCTCGGCTGCGGCGGCGCGCAGCAGGGTTTCGTAGATCCGCAGCCAGCGCTGGATGGTGGCCTGGTCGAACAGGTCCGTGTTGTACTGAAGCTCGACCTGCATGCCGTCCCGAACCGGCACGATGTTCACGAACAGCTCGAAGTTCTCGAAGGCGCGCGGGATGCTGCCTTGCTCGGCCACGATGCCGGGGAAGGTGCCCTGGCCCGGCGCGGCATCGCGGTCGACGTTGAACAGCACGCTCACCAGCGGCAGGCGGCTCGCATCGCGCGCCATCGGCAGCTTGCGCAGCAGCGCGCCGTAGGCAAGGCCTTGATGCTCCACGCCGTCGAGCAGCAGGCCGCTCGACTGGCGCATGAGGGCATCGAACGGAAGCGCCGCATCCACCGCAACGCGCAAGGGCAGCAGGTTGACGCAGTGGCCCACCAGGCGCGGCATGTTGCTCGCGAGCTGGCCCGCAGCGGCGATGCCGATGACCAGGTCCTCCTGCGCCGTCAGCCGGTGCAGCAGGGCTGCGAAGCCGCTGAACAACACTGCGTAAAGGCTGGCGCCGACGCCCGCGCCGGTCTTGCGCAGGGCATCGAGCAGGTCGCTGTCGAGCAGGTAGTCGATGCGCTGCGAGCCAAAGGTCCGCACCGCGGGCCGGGGGCGATCGAGCGGCAGTTCGAGCACCGGAAGACTGCTGCCGGCGAACTGCTTCAGCCAGTAGTCGACATGCGACTGCATCTCGGGGCTGGCCGCCTCGGCGCTTTCCCAGGCCTGGTAGTCGGCATAGCGGGGCGCTGCATCGAGCGCGGGGCCGGCGCCGATCTGCTCGGCATAGAGCTGGCCGAGTTCGTCGGCAATCACGCCCCAGGACCAGCCGTCGCAGACGGCGTGGTGTGCGGTCATCACGAGGCAGTGCGCGTCGGGCGAAAGCCGGTAGAGCGTCCCGCGCAGCAGAGGGCCGCGCTCGAGGACGAAAGGTTCGCGGACCGCGGCCGCGCATTCCTGCGCCAGCGTGCGCGCCTGCGTCGGTGCATCGAGCGGGCTCAGGTCGCGCTGTGCCAGGCCGGGCGACCCGGCTTCTCCGATCAGCAGCTGGCTGCCGTCGGCGGAAAACGTCGAGCGCAGCGATTGATGGCGTGCCACCAGCGCAATGAAGGCCGCGGTCATCGCGTGCGCATCCACGGCGCCTCGCAGCCGCAGCGTCAGCGACTCGCTGTAGGCGAGCGAAGCCTGCGCCCCCAACTGGTCGGCGAGCCAGACTTCGCGCTGCGGCTCGGTGCTCGGCAGCGTCTGCTCGATCAGGCCGGCGGCAAACGGATCGAAGTCGACTTCGTCGCTGAGGGCAGTGGTGGTTTCGATGTTGGATTGACTCATGCTTGAAGCTTTACGTACTTGCCTTGTGCCGATGGGTCCGGAACGAACCACGCCGGCTGCCCGTCCCTGTCGCGGCCGAGCCGGGCGGTCGGCACGGGCGGATTGGCGGCGTCGAAGCTGCGCGCCGATGGCGCACTTCCGGGCAGGAATCCGGCCTCCTGCATTTCGGCCACGGCTTCCTTGAAAGCCGATTTGATGGTCGCGATGTCGTCACGCGTGTGTGCGGTCGTCATGAAGCACGGGAAGTTGTCCAGGATGTGCACGCCGCGGCTGCGCATCATCGCGAAGAGCAGGTCCTGCAGCGGATGGTCGTCCTGCCAGCTCACCCGCCAGAGCGACGCGAAATAGCGGATCTCGATCGGCGCGCCCACTTCGCGGCAGAAGGCGGTCAGCTCGTCGGCCATGGCCGCGGTGTGCAGGTTCAGCTGCGTCTGGAGTGCGTTGCCGGACTGCTTCAGGTGATCGAGCGACGCCTTCGCCGCGGCGAGCGCGAGCGGATGCCGCACGAAGGTGCCGGCGAAGTAGGTAACGCCGACGGTCGGGATGGAGGCGTCGCCGTAGTCCCAGGCGCCGCCGTCCAGCGCATCCATGAACTCGCGCTTGCCGGCGACCGCGCCGATCGGCATGCCGCCGCCGATCACCTTGCCGTAGGTGGCCAGGTCGCCGCGGATGCCGAACAGCGCCTGCGCTCCGCCCAGGTGCGAGCGGAAGCCGGTGATGACCTCGTCGAAGATCATGCAGGTGCCGCTCTGTTCGGTGATGGCGCGCACTTCCTGCAGGAATTCCTTCGGTTGAAAGTCGGGCCGGCGGCTTTGCACCGGCTCGATCAGCACTGCGGCCAGGTCGGCGGCGTTCTCGCGGATGAAGGCCAGCGCCTCCGGCGTGCCGTAGTCGAGCACCCGCACGTCGCCGAACATGCCGCTCATGACGCCCGGCGCGGCCGGGATGCCGCGGGCGCCGCGGCCGGCGCGCACCAGCACTTCGTCGAAAGTGCCGTGGTAGGAGCCCGCGAAGAGCACCACCGTGCTGCGGCCGGTGCTCGTGCGCGCAATGCGGATCGCGGCCATCACCGCCTCGGAGCCGGTGTTGCACAGCGCGGCACGGTCGAAGCCGGTCAGCTCGCAGATGCGCTGCGTCACCTCGCCTGCGAGCGGATGCTGCGGGCCGATCTCGTAGCCGATATCGAGCTGCCTGCGCACCGCATCGTTGATGAAGTCGGGCTGCCAGCCGAACATGTTCATGCCGAAGCCATTGAGCGTGTCGACGTATTCGTTGCCGTCGATGTCCCAGACTCGCGAGCCCTTCGAGCGATCGACCACGATCTGGTAGGTGATCTCTTTCGTGATCGGCCGGAAGCCGTTGACCACCCGGGGGTCGGCCATGTGCGGCCGATTGCGCGCGGTGAATTCCTTGCTTTTCCGGGTGCGCTCGACGTAGCGGCGCACGAAGGCATCGAGCCGTGCCTGCTGCCGGCCGGTGATCTCGCGGCTGTGCGTGTGGATGCGGGCGATGGCGCCGAACGCCTTCTTCACGTCGTAGGAGACGAGGCCGGTCGATTCCGTCGATGTCGTCGGTGCCGGCGATGCTTCGGCGGCCGTACTGGCGACCGGTGCCGCAGGCACAGCCGCCGGTGCTGCGGCCGCCACGTTGCCGGACATCAGGGCGAGCTGCTGCTGCATCAGCTGCATCTGCTGGGCAATGACCTGTTGCAGCATCGAGCCATCGCCCGCCGACATGGCCGGCATAGCGGCCATCGCGAGCGCTGCCGGTGCCGCCTGCGGCTGCACCACGGGTGCAGCCGCGGCAACGACGGCTGCAACGGCCACAGGTTCGGGCGGCAGTGTCTTGTCGAGGTGGTCCACCAGCAGGTCGAAGCTGCGGCAGCTTTCCATCAGCTGGCGGAAGGTGATGTTGATCTTGAAGTGCTTCTTGACCTGCAGCGCGGCCTGCGTGAGGACCAGCGAGTCGAGGCCCTGGTCGATGAAGGGCGTGGCGCCATCGGCTTCGGCCGTGGGCATGCCGGAGATGTCTTCGAAGAGTTCGCGGACCTTTGCATGAAGCGCCGGGCGGCGCGCAGCAGAAGGGGCGGGAGCTGCGGAAAAGGAAAGGGACATGGTCGTCTCCGACGTCGGGGCTGGAGGGAGGGGAGAGGCAAGCAGTGGAGAGGCAGGCAGTGCAGCCGACGCCGCGGCGATGTCGATCCAGTAGCGCTTGCGCTCGAACGGATAGGTGGGCAGGCGCAGTCGGCGCTTGCGGGCGCGGCCGTCGAGCGATGCCAGGTCGATGTCGACGCCCAGCGTCCACAGCCGTCCGGCAGCCAGGCGAAATGCGATCAGCTCGTCGGCCGCATCGGCGCCGAGCACGGCAACCGCGACCGGTGCCGGCCGTTCGCGCGCCGCATGCTGGCGAACCAGCGTGGCCAGCGTGTTGCGAGGGCCCAGCTCCACGAACAGCGGCTGCACGAACTGCGCAAGCGCGCAGCGCACAGCGGGCGAGAAACGCACCGTCTCGCGCAGGTGCCGCGACCAGTATGCCGGGTCGGTCGCTTCGGCGTCGCTCAGCAGGCGCCCGGTCAGCGTGGAGATGATCGGCAGCCGCGGTGCGCCGAGCCTTGTTTCGCGCACCGCCGCTTCGAAAGGCTGGACCGCCGGCGACATCATCGCGGAGTGGAAGGCATGCGAGGTCTGGAGCAGCCGCGCGGCGATGCCGCCGGCTTCGAGCTTCTGCTGCAGCTGTGCGATCTGTGGCGCCGGTCCCGCGGCCACGCAGGCGCTCGGCCCGTTTTCTGCCGCCAGCGACACGCCGTCGACCAGGTAGGGCGCGAGCGCATCGGCGCCGAGCCGGACCGACAGCATGCTGCCGGCCGGCAGTGCCTGCATCAGGGCGCCGCGCTGCGCCACCAGGCGCGCGGCATCGACCAGCTGCATGACGCCGGCGATCACCGCCGCGGCGAACTCGCCGATGCTGTGGCCGATCATCGCGGCCGGGCGCAGGCCCTGCGACAAGGCCCTGCGCGCCAGCGCATATTCGAGCGCAAAGGTCGCGGGCTGGGTCACCGAAGTCGGCGCCAGTGCGTCGGCATCGGACGAGAACACGCGTTCGCGCAGGCTGAACGGCAGCACGCCCTCGAAGGCTTCGAAGCATTCGTCCATGGCCGCGCGAAAGGCCTCGTCGTGCACGTAGAGCGTGCGGCCCATGCCGGCGTACTGCGCGCCCTGGCCGGGGAACATCAGGACCAGGTCGTGCGCGCGCGATGCGAGCGCACCCGAGGCCATGCGCGGCGATCCCGCGGTGCGCAGCGCGGCGGCAGCCTCGGCGGCGTTCTCCGCCACGACGCAGGCACGGTGCGCGAAAGCCTTGCGCCCGACGTTCAGCGTGTGGGCCGCATCGCCGAGATGGATGTCCGGGTGGGCATCGAAGTGATCCGCGAGCCGCGCCGCGGCGCTGGCGAGCGCGGCCGGCGTGCGCGCGGAAAGAACCAGCAGCTGCGGCCCCGCCACCGGCTCGGAAGGCAATGCCGGCGGCCCTTCTTCGAGGATCACATGCGCATTGGTGCCGCCGACACCGAACGAGCTGATGCCCGCGCGCCGGGGCGCACCCTCGTGCCTGGGCCATGCGGTGAGCCGGTCGTTGACGCGGAACGGCGTGCGTTCGAACTCGATCGCCGGATTGGCCGCATCGAAATGCAGCGAGGCGGGCAGACGCTCCTCGTGCAGCGCGAGCGCGGTCTTGATCAGTCCGGCGGTGCCGGCCGCCATGAGCGCATGGCCGACATTGCTCTTGACCGAACCGATGGCGCAGAAGCCGACGTCGGCCGTGTGCGTGGCGTAGCTGCGTGCGAGCGCGGCCACTTCGACCGGGTCGCCCATCGGCGTGGCGGTGCCGTGCGCCTCGACATAGGAGATGCTGCGCGCGTCGACGCCGGCCGAGGCCAGGGCTTTCGACACCACGGCCGCCTGGCCGTCCACGCTCGGCGCGGTGAAGCTGGCCTTGGCGCCGCCGTCGTTGTTGACGGCCACGCCGCGCAGCACCGCGTACACCGTGTCGCCGTCGGCCACCGCATCGGACAGGCGCTTGAGCAGCACCACGCCGGCACCGTCGCTGAACACCGTGCCCTGGGCGCCGGCGTCGAAGCTGCGCGTGTGGCCGTCGGGCGACAGCATCGCGCCCTCCTGGTGCAGGTAGCCGCTGCGCGGCGGGCAGGTGATCGCGATGCCGCCCGCGAGCGCCATGTCGCACTGGCCGGAGCGCAGCGCATGGAAAGCCTGCGCGGTGGCCACCAGCGACGTCGAGCACGCGGTGTTCAGGCTGATGGCCGGGCCGGTCAGGTTGAGCCGGTTCGCGACGCGCGTCGCAAGGTAGTCCTTCTCGTTGCCGAGCATCACCGCGAACTCGCCGACCGCTTCGATCAGGTCGCCGCGCGGCATGACATGGTGCTGGAAGTAGCTTGCGTTGTGCATGCCGGCATAGATGCCGACCGGCCGCTGCTGCTGGTCCGGCGCGTAGCCGGCGCGCTCCATGCACTCCCAGCAAAGCTCGAGGAACACGCGCTGCTGCGGGTCCATCAGCAGCGCTTCTTTCGGATTGATGCCGAAGAAAGCGGCATCGAAGTACTCGGCACCGTCGAGCACGCCGCGTGCGCGCACGTAGCTGGGGTCGGCGCGCAGGGCGGCGCTCACGCCGGCATCGAGCGATGCGTCGTCGAAGAAGCTGATCGACTCGCGCCCGGCGCAGAGGTTGGCCCAGAACTGCTCGGTATCGGCTGCCCCCGGCAAGCGCGCGGCCATGCCGACGAGGGCGATCGGCTCTTGGTGCCGGTGGTCGATGCGGGCGGTCGCCGGTGGGGCTGCGGGTGCCGATGCGCTGCCGTCGATCTCCCGCGCGATCGCGGCGGGGGTCGGGTCCTGGAAGAACAGGTTGGTCGACAGCCGACGTTCGGTGCCCGCCTGCAGTTCGGCGAGCACCTTGAGCACCCGCAGCGAGTCGCCGCCCAGATCGAAGAAGTTGTCGGCGCGGCCTGCGCGGTCGATGCCGAGCACATGGGCGAATGCGGCGCAGACGCGGCGCTCGGCGTCGGTGCGGCCTTCTTCATAGGCCTGCGCCATCTCTGGCCGGCGCATCGCCGGCTCGGGCAGCGCGCGGCGATCGACCTTGCCGTTCGGCGACAGCGGCATCGCGTCGAGCACCACGAACAGCACGGGCACCATGTACGGCGGCAGCAATGCCTTCAGGTGCGCGCGCAGATCCTCGGCGTCAGTCGCTCCGTCGGTGCGGGTGACGTAGGCGACCAGGCGCGCATCGCTGCCGCCGTCCTGCCGGGCCAGCACCGCCGCCTCTCGCACCGCGGCATGGCCGAGCAATGCGCTTTCGATTTCGCCGAGCTCGACCCGGTAGCCGCGCACCTTCACCTGGTGGTCGTTGCGGCCGATGTAGTCGATCTCGCCGTCGTCGCGCCACCGTCCGATGTCGCCGGTCTTGTAGAGGCGGGCTTGCGGATCGGTACTGAACGGATCGGCGACGAAGCGTTCTGCGGTCAGCTCGGGGCGATTCAGGTAGCCGCGCGCCACGCCGACGCCGCCGATGTGGATCTCGCCGGCCACGCCGATCGGTGCCGGGCGGCCGCGGTGGTCGAGCACATGGATGCGGTTGTTCGCGATCGGTCGGCCGATGGAGGGGAGCGCCTGCCATTGCCGCGGGTCCGGCGGCAGCTGCAGCGCGGTCACGACATGGCTTTCGGTCGGGCCGTACTGGTTGTGCAGGCGGCAGCCCACCAGCCGCTGGAACAGGGCACGCACGGCAACGCTGGCATGCAGCTGCTCGCCGGCGGTCATCACGTCCTGCAGCGCCGGCAGCTCCTCGTCGGATGTGGCGATGTATTCGGCCAGGTTCTGCAGCGCGACGAACGGCAGGAACAGGCGCTGCACTTGCTGCTCGCGCAGCACCTGCACCAGCGCCTGCGGGTCGCGGCGCACGCGCTCCTCGATCAGCACCAGGGTGCCGCCGGTGGACAGCGTGGCAAAGATTTCCTGGAACGCCACGTCGAAACCCAGTGCAGCGAACTGCAGGGTGCGCTGCGGCGCGGGCACCGGCGGGTTGTTGCGCTGCCAGAGCAGCAGGTTGGCCAATGCGCGGTGGTGCATGGCAACGCCCTTGGGCTGGCCGGTCGACCCCGAGGTGTAGATCACGTAGGCGAGGTGGTGCGGCGCGAGCGCTGGTGTCGAAGGCTCGAGCGGCGCGTCGGATGGCGCATCGGCCGGGTCGGCATCGAGCACGATCACTTCGGCCTGCAGCGCGGGCAGGGCGGATGCGAGCGAAGCCTGCGTCAGCACCACGCGCGGCGCGGCGCCGGCCATGACATGCGCGATGCGCCCGGCCGGGTGGCTCGGATCGAGCGGCACGTAGGCGCCACCGGCCTTGAGCACCGCCAGCAGCGCGACCACCATGTCGATGCTGCGCTCGACAAACAGCGCCACCGGCACATCGGGGCCCACGCCGCCAGCGCGCAGGCGTCGGGCCAGACGGTTCGACAGGCGGTCGAGTTCGCCGTAGCTCAGCGCACGGCTGCCCAGGACGACTGCAGTCGCCCCCGGCGTCGTCGCGGCCTGCGCCTCGACCAGCGCGTGGACCAGATGGGTCTCGGCGTAGCGCCGCCCGGTGGCATTGAAGCCGTCGAGCCGCTGTTGCTCGGGCAGGCCGGTCATCGGCAGATCGCCGACGCGTTCGGCGGCCTTGCCCGGCATGGCGGCGAGCAGGGTCTGCACATAGCCGGCCCAGCGCTCGGCAGTCGTCCGGTCGAACAAATCGGCCGCGTAGCGCAGGGCGCCGTCGATGCCGTCTTCCCGCTCGTGCAGGGCAAGCGCCAGATCGAGGGCGCTGAGGGCCTGCGGGTCCGGCTCGAGCGCTTCGAGGCGAGCGAGCAATTCGGCCAACGTCGGGTCGCCGCGCAGGTCTGCGCGCAGGAGCGTCGACCCCGCCGATCCGGCGGGCGCCCTGGCGCATCCGATCACGAAGTCCTGCTGCCCGGTCAGCCGCGACAGGGTGATGGCCCACGCGGCCGACAGCACGGCGGAAACCGTGCAGCCGCACTCGCGCGCGAGCGCCCGGATCGCAGCGGTCGCCGCCGACCCGACGGCAACCGGCACCGATGCGCTCACGGCACTGCGGCTGGCCGAACGCGGGAAGGTCGAGGGGAGTTCGAGGAGCCCGTGCGCAAGACCGTGCGTCGGTGTCGACGGCAACGGCAAACGATCAGAAGTCTCATCAATCATGTCTTTGGGCCTTGTGGCGGGCGGCAGGCGCCCTGAAGCCGCCTCACCGCAATCTCCCCGACGCGTCCGACTGTCAGCAAGAATGTAACAATAAAGCGTTATTCGTACGCGCGATCTTCCGATCTATCCGCCTCACGCCCCATCCACCGAAAGTCGTGCAAGGTGGCATACCTCGTCAGTGGCGAATCGTTTCGTCGCAATTGGTTGCGATTCGTCGCTTGACATCGATCCAAGGCAATCACGCGAAAAGCAATTTTGCCCGAGTTCTTCCCGGAAATGAATACTAATAGCTAAATAAGGCTCAATGCCTACAGCAGTGCACGGAAGGCTCAACCGGATGTTTCGTCCCGTACATCCGCTTCGGCCAGATGCGCGGTGTCGGCCCAGCCTACCAACGTCATTCCCTGCGGCGTCCAGAGCAGCCTATTGATGGCGGCGTTGGCCAGCTGCCAGGTGCGCGGCGCCTGCAGTTCCTGCCCGGTGGCGGCGCGGTAGAGCACGTCCATCACGCCCCCGTGCGCCACCATCAGCACCAGTCCGCCCGGATGCCGGGCCGCAAGCCGGGCGGCGACCTGCGTCACCCGGTCCCTGAAGGTCAGAAGCGATTCGCCTCCTTCGGGTGTGAATTCGGGGTCGCGGGTACGCCACAGCCGGGCCTGAGCGGGCATCGTGGCGTCGATCTCGGCGAAGGTGCGGCCTTCGAACAGCCCGAAGGCCCGTTCGCGCAGGCCCGGCTCGGCCGTCACGTCGATGCCGTGCGGCCTGGCAATTTCAACGGCGGTCTGCCAGGCGCGTGAGAGGTCGCTCGCGTAGACGGCGACGATCTCCTCGTCCTGCAGCGCCTGCGCCGCGCGCCGGGCCTGCCAGAGGCCGGTGTCGTTGAGCGCGATGTCGAGCTGCCCCTGGATGCGGGTGTCGACATTCCAGGCGGTCTCGCCATGGCGAACGGCAATGAGTCGGGTGGCTTCCACTTATCGGTTTGCGTCCGGAAGCTCGATGTCGACCCGGCGCGCGACCGCAGGCGGGTTGGGAAATCCGTGCAGCGCGGCCTGGAACATCACGGGCAGGATCGCAGCGCTCGAGCTGTAGGGGCCCTCGTTGCGGGCGCGGGTTTCGTAAACGATGCGGTTGGACGGAAGCTCGCGCAGCACGATGCTCACGTCGCGCGCGTACCAGGGGTTCGATGCGGGCGGGAAAGCCGATCCGTACCAGCCGCCGCCATAGCCCTGGCCGCCCCAGACGCCCCAGCCCCCGCCGCCATGCAACCAGGGGTCGGCCCATGGCGACAGTTCGGCAGTCACCCGCGCACCGATCTGCGCGCTGTAGCGCGGATCGACATCGTCGCGGCGCAGGCCCGCGCGTTCGAGCGCGGCGCTCGCCATGGCCTCCAACTGCTGCTGCCGCGGCTCGCTCGCCTGCTGCGAGGGCAGGCGCTCGAAACGGTAAGTGGCGCCGGCGGGGATGGCCGCGATGCCGGAAAAGCTCGTGACGTCGCTGTCGACCACCCACCGGGTCGCGCAGCCGGCCAGGCCGGTGACGACCAGGAAGGCAAGCAGCAGGCGTTTCATGAGGGTCTTCTTTCGCGCAGGGCCGGCGGCCGTTCAGAGCTGCACGATGCGCAACGGCGACGGCGCCGCGAACTCCGGCGCATCGAAGGCCTTGTCGCCCTCGGCATCGGCCACGCCGGTGGTCTTGAGCCCCTTGAAATCGTAGGACGCGGCATCGAGCAGGTGCGACGGCACGATGCTCTGGAGGGCGCCGAACATGTTCTCGATGCGCCCCGGGTGCTTGCGTTCCCATTCGCGCAGCATCTCGCCGACCTGCTTGCGCTGCAGGTTCTCCTGGCTGCCGCACAGCGTGCATGGAATGATCGGGAAGTCGCGGTGCTTCGCCCAGCGCACAAGGTCTTTTTCGGCCACGTAGGCGAGCGGGCGAATCACGATGTGCCGGCCGTCGTCGCTCACCAGCTTGGGCGGCATCGACTTGAGCTTGGCGGCGAAGAACATGTTCAGGAAAAAGGTCTGCAGGATGTCGTCGCGGTGATGGCCCAGCGCGACCTTGGTGGCGCCCAGTTCGTCCGCCACGCGGTACAGGATGCCGCGGCGCAGCCGGCTGCACAGGCCGCAGGTCGTCTTGCCCTCGGGAATGACGCGCTTCACGATCGAGTAGGTGTCCTGCTCCTCGATGTGGAAGGGCACGCCGAGCGCTCTCAGGTAGGCCGGCAGCACCTCTTCGGGAAAGCCTGGCTGCTTCTGGTCGAGGTTGACCGCGACGATGTCGAAGTGGATCGGCGCGCGGGCCCTCAGCTTCAGCAGGATGTCGAGCAGCGCATAGCTGTCCTTGCCGCCCGAGACGCACACCATGACCTTGTCGCCTTCCTCGATCATGTTGTAGTCGACGATCGCGCGGCCCACGTCCCGGCACAGGCGCTTTTCGAGCTTGTGGGTTTCGCGCTCGATCTTCAGGTTGTTGTCGGCGGACGAGGGCGCCTCGTCGATCCATACGGCACTCATTTACTTGCTCCTGAAAACTTCAACACCGACAGCCTCGCAGTCGGGGTACACGTCGGGCTTGGCCGTCGACACGCGCGCCGCCCGCACCTTCGGATGCGAGAGCACCTGCGTCAGGATGTCGTCGCACAGCGTTTCCTGCAGGTGGATGTGGCCCTTGCTCAAACGCGTGGCCACCGTGCGGCGGATGAAGTCGTAGTCGACCACCTCGTCGAGCTCGTCCGCCCTCGGCGTCGACACGTCGAGCGGCACGTACAGGTCGACGTTGATCACCACGCGCTGCTCGGCGCGCTTCTCGAACTCGTGCACGCCGATGTTGATCCAGACCTCGTAGTCGCGCAGGAAGACGCGCCGGCAGGAGAGCAGAAGCGGGTCGAGGGCGGCGGTGGTCATGATGGCTTGGGTTCTTTCAGCAGTTCGTCAACGACGAACATGATGTCGCGTTCGAGCGGCACCAGGTGCTGGCCGTTGTCGACGCAAAGGGTGGTGCCGCACGCGCTGCGCGTCGCGGCCAGGAAAACGCAGGCACCGGCGACGTCGGCAGGGTCGATGGGCCGGCGCAGCAGGTTGGCGCGGGAAGCCTTGTCGAAGTTCGCCTGATCTTGCGGCCCGCTCGTGAAAAGGATGCCCGGCGCCACGCCGCACACTCGCACCGCGGGCGCAAGCGACTGTGCCTGCAGTGCGACGGCGCGCTCCAGCGCCAGCTTCGACACCGTGTACGAAAAGTAGTCCGGATTCAGGTTGTAGACCTTCTGGTCCAGGATGTGGATGGCCGAGCGGTCGATGCCGTCGGCAGGCACCGCGCGCTGCGCCAGAAGCCGCGCGAGCGATAGCGGCGCGATCAGGTTCACCGCCAGCTGGCGCAGCGCGGCGTCGGCGTCGAAATCGAGGCCGGAGTCGGGCTCGAAGGCCGATGCGTTGTTGACGATGCAGCCGAGCGGCGCGTCCCCCGCCGAGACCCGCGCGACCAGTGCGCGGCGCCCTTCTTCGCTGCCGATGTCGGCCTCGACCGCGGTCGCCAGCCCGCCTTCGCCGCGCAGCCGCGCACACAGCGCCTCGGCCTCGTCGCGCGAGGCGCGGTACTGGCACCACACGGCCCAGCCCGCACGCGCGAAGGCCTGGCAGACCGCGGCGCCGAGCCGCTGGCCGCCGCCGGTCACGAGCACGCCGCGGCGTGGGGACGATTCAGCCATCCTGATAGATTTCCCGTATGAAACAGGAGCACGGCGCCGATCGCGCCACCCCCTTGACCCGGATTATCGATGCCGCGCTGCAGCGCGCCGGCGGCCGGCTGCCTTTCGACCGCTTCATGGCGCTGGCGCTCTATGCGCCGGGGCTCGGCTACTACGCCAACGCCAGCCGCAAGTTCGGGCACATGCCGTCCTCGGGCAGCGACTTCGTCACCGCGCCCGAACTCACGCCGCTGTTCGGCCGGGCGCTGGCCGTGCAGGTGGGCGAGGCGCTGGCGCAGACCGGCACCGACGAGGTCTGGGAGTTCGGCGCCGGCTCGGGCGCCCTGGCGCTGCAGCTGCTCGATGCACTGGGCGATCGCATCCGGCGCTTTCGCATCGTCGACCTCTCGGGCACGCTGCGCGAGCGCCAGCAGCAGGCGCTGGCCCGCCACGCGCCCAAGGTCGAATGGCTGGGCGAGCTGCCGGGCGAGATGCGGGGCGTGGTGGTTGGCAACGAGGTGCTCGATGCCATGCCGGTGCAGCTGCTGGCGCGCGTCGATGGGCAATGGTTCGAACGTGGCGTGGTGCGCACCGCAGGCGATGGCTTCGCATGGGAAGACCGCCCTACCGCACTGCGGCCGCCGCTTGCGATTGCCGGCGCGCACGACTACCTGACCGAGATTCATCCGCAGGCCGAGGCCTTCATCGCCACGCTGGCCGACCGGCTGAAAAACGGCGCGGCCTTCTTCATCGACTACGGTTTTCCCGAGGGCGAGTACTACCATCCGCAGCGCCACATGGGCACGGTGATGTGCCATCGCGGACACGAGGCCGACGGCGATCCGCTGGCCGACGTGGGCACCAAGGACATCACTGCCCACGTCAACTTCACGGGCCTGGCGCTGGCCGGCCAGGAGGCCGGCTTCGAGGTGCTCGGCTACGCCAGCCAGGCCAGGTTTCTGCTCAACACCGGTATCGTGACGATGATGGAAGACGCATCGCTTGCGCAACGCACGCTCGCCGCCCGCCTGATCCATGAACACGAGATGGGCGAGCTGTTCAAGGTGATCGGCTTTTCGGTCGGCGCTGCATGGGAGGCGGTCGGCTTCGCCGAGGGGGACCGTACCCACACGCTGTGAAAGGGCGCGCCGGCCGTGCAGCCCGTGGTCGGTCAGCGGCCCTGCCGCCGCACCGCGCGCAGTTCCTGCATGAGGAAGCCGCTCGCCGGCTGCGCCTTGCCGTCGCCCAGCTTCACCGTGTAGGGCTTGCCCGTCATTTCGGAGCGGGACGCGCAGCGCGCGATGAAGTCTTCGGCAGTCACGATCTCCTTGTTGAAGTGCCTGTACTTCGCCTGCATGTGCTCGGCCGCTTCGGCCGCCGTGTGGGGGTTGCCGTTGCGCATGAACTGCAGAGCCTCCATCTGCTCGACCCGCTGGATCAGGGCGGTGATGACCTTGTGCTCTTCGGGCGACGGCGTTGAGCGCGCAGCTTGCGCGAACATCAGCACCGTGAGCGCAAGCGCAGCGGGCCAGAACCTTTGACGACGCGCCATGCCATTCCTCCCTTGCCGTGCGACCGGCCGATGCTAGAGGCCGGCCGCGCGCCGTGTCAAACACCCAGGCGGGGTTTAATCTACGGCCTTCTGCGTCAACCACCTTTCCATGAGTTCCCCCGCCTCGCCCCAAGTCAACCTGCGTGTGGCCCATGCGCTCGCCGATGCGGCGGCCGCGCATTCACTGCGGCTTTTCCGCACGCCGCTCGACGTCATCGCCAAGGCCGACCAGAGCCCGGTGACGCAAGCCGATCGCGCCGCCGAGATGGCGATGCGCGACATCCTGGTCGCCCAGCGGCCGGAGGACGGCATCTTCGGCGAGGAACATGGCGTTGAGCGCGGGGACGCCGAGAGCCTCTGGGTGCTCGATCCGATCGACGGCACCCGCAGCTTCATCACCGGTTCGCCGCTCTGGGGCACGCTGATCGCGCTGTTGCACGGCGGTCGGGTCGAACTGGGCATGGTCGACATGCCGGTGCTCGGCGAACGCTGGGTCGGCCAGGCCGGGCTCGGCGCGCACCGCAACGACCAGCCGGTGCGGGTGAGCGGCTGCACCGCCGTCGAAGTCGCGCGCATCGTGACCACTTCGCCCGACATCTTCAACGCCGACGACTGGCAGGCCTTCGACACGCTCAGCCGCCGCTGCGCGATGCGCCGTTTCGGCGGCGACTGCTACGGCTATGCGCAGCTCGCCGGCGGCACCATCGACCTGGTGGTCGAAACCGGGCTGCAGCCTTACGACTATCTGGGCCCGGCCGGGTTGATCGAGGCGGCCGGCGGCGTGATCACCGATTGGGAAGGCCGCCCCCTCGGCCTGCAGTCGGACGGCCGCGTGATCGCGGCCGCAACGCGCGAACTGCACCGACAGGCGCTGGACATGCTCGCCGCCTAGACTGCTGCAATGATTCGCTGGCTGATCGTCGTCGTCCTCGCGCTGCTGCTCATGAGCGGACTCACCGCCTGGCTGCGGCGCTTCGGCTTCGGGCGCCTGCCCGGGGACTTCGAGTTCCGCGCCTTCGGGCGCGAATGGCAGTTGCCGATCGGCAGCACGGTGGTGCTCAGCATGATCGCGGCCTTGATCGCGCGATGGATCTGATCCGATGAGAGCCTGCGTCGACATCGGCGGCACGAAGCTGGCCGTGAGCCTTTCTGCCGACAGTGCGTCGCCCCTCGTCGGACGGCGCAGCGAGCCGACCGCCAAGACCGGCGACAACGATGCGGTCGCGCTGCAGATCCTGCGGCTGGTCGACGAAATCTGCAACGCGCAGGGCATCGACGGGGCGAGCGTCGAGCGCGTCGGTGTCTCGTCCGCAGGGCCGTTCGTGCTGTCAGGCGGCATGCTCGAGCTGGCGTCGCCCAACATCTGCGGCGGCATCGCCGGCCCCGCGCGCGGACTGCCCAACGACTGGACCACGGCCGTCCTGCAGGCGCCGCTCGCCCGGCGCTTTCGCCATGTGCGCATCGAGAACGATGCGGTTGCCGCGCTCGAGGCCGAGCGCCGCTGGGGCGCGCTGCAGGGTTCGGACCATTGCGCCTACGTGACCTGGAGCACCGGCGTCGGCGTCGGGCTGTGCGTGGACGGCCGCATCCTGCACGGGAAGAACGGCAACGCAGGCCATGCCGGCCACAGCTTCGTGGCCGACGACGACGGCAATGCGCTGTGCGGCTGTGGCAACGTCGGCGACGTCGAGGGCCTGGTCGCCGGCAACTCGGTAGCGCGCCGCTTCGGGCATCCTGCCGCGGAGCTGTTCGCCGCAGCGGCGCGCGGTGAGCCGCAGGCGCTGGCCATAGCGGGCGAGTTGTGCCGTGTCATGGGCCGCCTGCTCTACAACCTGGTCGCCACGCTCGACCTCGATCGCATCAGCCTCGGCGGCAGCGTGTTCTGGCACAACCGCGATTTCCTGCTGCCGCGCCTGCAGGCTGAGATCGACGGCAAGCTGGTGGCGCTGACGCGCGGGGTGCGACTGGTGCCGGCCGGACTTGGCGACAAGGTCGGCGACTACGCGGCGCTGGCTCTGCTGGACTGACTGTCTTGCTCCCTCTCCCTCCGGGAGAGGGTTGGGGTGAGGGCATTGGGCGTTTGGTTTGTTCTTGTTCTTCGTTGAGGCCTGAGGCCGGGATGTCGCCCCGGCGGGCGAGTCACTTTCTTTTGCTTCGCCAAAAGAAAGTAACCAAAGAAAAGGCGACCCCACTGTGCGCGTCCCGCAGCAAAGCTGCGGGCAACCTGCGGTGCTCGCTTTTCGCGGGGTCCGCGCAAACTCGCCTGCGGCTCAAACAGCGCGCGGCCCTGATCCGCGAAAAGCTGCGCGCCTCGGCACGCCCAGAGGGGATTGAACTCCAAC
>JANOCL010000188.1:0-22175 GCA_031412135.1 Variovorax sp.
GATGATTTCCATGCCGCGCATTATCCGAGATGCCCATGGTCGCCCTTCTAGAATGACCGCGTGAGTGCCCTTCTCTCCCCTGTCGCGGCTGTGCGCCGCCCGATTCTCGAACTGCCGGAAGAGTTGATCAGACAGATCGCGTCCGGCGAAGTGGTGGAGCGGCCGGCCTCGGTGGTGCGCGAACTGCTCGACAACGCGCTCGACGCCGGCGCCAGGCAAGTCACGGTGCGCCTGTCTGCCGGCGGCGTGCGGCTGATCACGGTCGAGGACGATGGCCATGGCCTGCCGCAAGCCGAACTCGCGTTGGCCCTGCGCCGCCATGCGACGAGCAAGATCGCCAGCCTCGGCGACCTCGAAACCGTCGGCACGATGGGTTTTCGCGGCGAGGCGCTGGCGGCCATCAATGCCATCGCCGAAATGACCCTGCTGTCGCGCGTTGCCGATGCGCCGGGGGCGTTTGCGCTCGACGGCCGCACCGGCGAACTGCGGCCGGTGGCGCGCGCGGCCGGCACCACCGTCGAGGTGCGCGAACTGTTCTTCGCGACGCCCGCGCGCCGCAAGTTCCTGAAGACCGATGCCACCGAACTTGCGCACTGCGTCGAAGCGGTGCGGCGCCACGCCCTCGCGCGGCCCGATGTCGGCTTTGCGATATGGCACGAGGGGCGCCTGGTCGAGCAATGGCGTGCCGCCGACGCACGCGACCGGCGTCTGGCCGATGCGTTGGGCGATGAATTCGTCGCCAGGAGCATCGCGGTCGCACACGACAGCGGCCCGGTCCAGGTTTCGGGCCGCGCCGGCATTCCCCATGCGGCCCGCGCACGCGGCGACCAGCAGTTCTTCTATGTCAACGGCCGCTTCGTGCGCGACAAGGTGCTGGCCCATGCGGTGCGCAGCGCCTACGAAGACGTACTGCACGGCCAGCGCCAGCCGGTCTACGCCCTCTACCTGGCGATCGATCCGGCCCGGGTCGACGTGAACGTGCATCCGACCAAGATCGAGGTGCGCTTTCGGGACGGCCGCGAGATACACCAGGCGGTCCGCCATGCCATAGAGAACGCGCTCGCCGCGCCACGAGCCGGCGAGGCAGCAGTGCCGAGCGAGCCCTTCTTCAAGCAGCACACACCGGATGCGGCACATTGGACCCAGCCGGCGATGCACTTCGCGGCGGAGCGCGGGCCGGGCGACGCCGCAGCCATGTGGCCGGCGCAGGCGCACGAGGCGCCGGCACAGCCTGCGCCGGTTCGGCCCTTGGCTGACGCCGAGGCCGGCGCTGCCGAGACCTGGCCGCTCGGCCGCGCACTGGCCCAGTTGCAGGGCATCTACATCCTGGCCGAAAACAGCCAGGGACTCGTGATCGTCGACATGCACGCCGCGCACGAGCGCATCGTCTACGAACGTCTCAAGACCCAGCTCGACGGCGCCGCCATCGCGAGCCAGCCGCTGCTGATTCCGGCCACCTTCGCCGCCACGCCGCAGGAAGTGGCGACCGCCGAGGCCTGTGTCGCGGTACTGCCGTCGCTCGGCCTCGAGATCACGCCGTTTTCGCCGCGCACGCTGGCGGTGCGCGCGGTGCCGGCCACGCTGGCCGACGGCGACGCCGTCGAGCTGGCACGCAGCGTGCTGGCCGAACTGGCCAACCACGATGCGAGCACCGTGGTGCAGCGCGCACAGAACGAGCTGCTCTCGACCATGGCATGCCACGGCGCAGTGCGGGCCAACCGCAAGCTCACGGTCGACGAGATGAACGGCCTGCTGCGTCAGATGGAAGCCACCGAGCGCTCGGACCAGTGCAACCATGGCCGGCCGACATGGCGGCAGATGTCGGTGCGGGAATTGGACACACTTTTCATGCGAGGCCGGTAGGCAGAGCCCCACGCGCCGGCCGACCAAGGGTTTTCCGGGGTCATCCGCGGACCGGGCACGCACGTTGCATGCAACATTCCGTTGAACTTTCCAGGCCAACGCCTGTCTGTCCGTCACCGCATGAAATCCTGGTCCCTCTTCGCCTCCGCTACCGCGCTTGTCGCCTTGATGGGCGCGGGGTGTTCCACCCTCGACGAGCGGCAGCGGGAATGGATCTTCCAGCCCAGTGACCGCAGCTGGGGCAATTCCGAGTCCATGACCGAAGGCATGGAGCATGTGTGGATCGACTTCAAGTCCGAGGTCACTGGCCAGCCCAGCCGGCTGCACGGCCTGTGGCTGGGCGGCGCTCCCGAGTCGGCCGACACCCCGGTGCTGCTTTACCTGCACGGCGCTCGCTACAACGTGGCGGGTTCGGCACCGCGGATGCGGCGCATGCACGAACTGGGCTTTTCGGTTCTCGCCATCGACTACCGCGGCTTCGGCAAAAGCACCAAGGCCCTGCCCTCCGAGGATTCGGCACGCGAGGACGCACGCGCGGCCTGGATCTGGCTCGCCGCGCGCCATCCGCAGCAGCATCGCTACATCTTCGGCCATTCGCTGGGCGGCGCGATAGGCATCGACCTCGCGGCGCAGGTGGCGGACGAAAGCGGCACCATCGTCGAGAGCACCTTCACCTCGATTGCCGACGTGGTCAGCAGCTTCAAGTGGGGCTGGCTGCCGTTCGGCCCCTTCATCACGCAGCGCTTCGAGGCGGTCACCAAGGTCAAGGACATCGGCGCACCGCTGCTGGTGGTGCACGGCGCGGCCGACAGCCTGATCAACCCGACGCTCGGGCGCAAGCTCTACGAGGCGGCCACCGTGCCCAAGCAGTTCGTGCTGGTCGAAGGCGGCTCGCACCACAGCACCGGCTCGATCGGCCAGGTGCAGTACAGGTCAGCCCTGCTGCAGCTCTTTCGCATGAAGCCGCAGGACACTCTTGCATCCAAGGAAGAACCGCAGCTGGTGCCCCGGCCGCCTGCACCGGCTGCGCCCCAGGCCAACAGCGGCACCCCGCCCGCGCACGAAATCTGACACCGGCCGTCGACCGGGCCTGACCGGGATCGCGTCCGCTTTTGTTACCCTCTGGCGCATGTCGCCTCTCGCCGCACCGGCCGTCTCTCCCACCGTGCCGAGTGCCACGCGCATGTCCCCCGCTCTCGTGGTTCTGGTGCTGGCGCTGTTGCTCGGCATCCAGCCGGTCACCACCGACCTCTACCTGCCCGCACTCCCCGCGCTCACCACCGGCTTCGGCGCGCACATGGGCCAGGCCCAACTCACGCTGAGTGCGCTGTTGCTGGCCTTCGGCTCGTCGCAACTGGTGTTCGGGCCGATGTCCGATCGATTCGGCCGCCGGCCGGTGCTGCTCTGGGGGCTGGCCGCCTACGTGGTCGCGGCCTTGGGCAGCACGATGGCCCCGTCGATCACGCTCCTGATCGTGTGGCGCACGCTGCAGGGCGCGGCCATGGGCGCGGCGGTGATGTCGGCCCGCGCCATGGTGCGCGACCTGTACCTGCCGGCCGACGGCGCACGCGTGATGTCGCGCGCGCTCACCGGCCTCGGCGTGATCGCCTGCCTCTGCGCACCCTTCGGAGGCCTCATCTCCGATGCCTTCGGCTGGCGCGCCGCACTCTTCACGACCGCCGTGTTCGGCGCCGTGACGCTGGCGCTGATCGCACTGCGCATGGACGAGACGATCGTGCTGCGCAACGTCGATGCGCTGCGTGCGCGAACCCTCGTCGCGACGTGGGGCACGGTGTTGCGGCATCCCACGTTCCTGGCGTTCACCGCGCTCACCACGGCGGCCTACGGCGCACTGTTCACGTTCCTGGCTTCTTCGTCGTTCGTCTTCATCCAGGTGCTCGGTCTGTCGAAAACGCAGTACGGACTGGTGATGCTGTGGAGCTCGCTCTCCTACATCTGCGGCACCTTCGTCTGCCGACGCTGGCTGCCACGCCACGGCGTGGCCGGCAGCGTCGCACGCGGTGCCGCACTCTCGCTGGCGGGCGGCACCGCGATGGGGGTGCTCGCGCTGGCGGGCGTGCACTCGGTGGCGGCCATCGTGGCACCGCTCACGCTCGTGATGCTGGGCCACGGCGTGCACCAGCCCTGCGGCCAGACCGGCGCGGTCGGCCCGTTTCCACATGCGGCGGGCGCCGCCTCGGCGCTCAACGGCTTCGTGATGATGCTCGCCGCCTTCGGCATCGGCGCCTGGCTCGGCGCGCGCATGGACGGCACGGTGCTGCCACTGGCGCTCGGCATGTGGTTCTGGAGCGTCTGCATCGCGGCGGTCGCCTGGACGCTGGTGCGCAAGCACGGCAATGCGCATGGCGGCTGAATCGGGCTACGTCGCGCTGGCGGGGCCGACCGCTTCGGGCAAGACCGCCGCTGCGCTGGCGATCGCGCGCGCGCGGCCGGTCGAGATCGTCAGCGTCGATTCGGCGCTCATCTATCGGGGCATGGACATCGGCACCGCCAAGCCGACGCCCGACGAACTCGCCGAAGTGCCGCATCACCTGATCGACATCCGCGATCCGCACGAAACCTACAGCGCGGCCGCGTTCGTGCAGGACGCCACACGGCTGATCGGCGAGATCCGCTCGCGCGGCAGGCTGCCGCTGCTGGTGGGCGGCACCATGCTGTACTTCAAGGCGCTTGCCGACGGCATCGATGCCATGCCCGCGGCCGACCCGGCTGTGCGCGAGCGACTCGAAGCCGATGCAGCGGCGCTCGGCTGGCCTGCCATGCATGCGCGGCTGGCCAAGGTCGATGCGACGACCGCAGCGCGTCTCGCGCCCAACGACAGCCAACGCATCCAGCGCGCGCTGGAGGTGTGGCACAGCAGCGGGCAGCCGCTGTCGAGTTTTCATGTGCGCGGCACCGGTGCGGGCGGGCTGCCGGCGGCCGTGCTTTTGTCGCTCGAGCCGACCGATCGCGCCTGGCTGCACGCGCGCATCGCAGAGCGCTTCGACGCCATGCTCGCGGCGGGGCTGGTCGCCGAAGTGCGGGCGCTGCGTGCGCGCGGCGACCTCTCGCCCGAGCTGCCGTCGATGCGCTGCGTCGGCTACCGGCAGGCGTGGGAGGCGCTGGACGGCGCGTACCCCATTGCCGAACTTCGCGAGCGCGGCATCGCGGCCACGCGCCAGCTCGCCAAGCGGCAGATGACATGGCTGCGCAGCATGCGCGAGCGCTGCGTGGTTGCGGCCGAAGCGCCCGACGCGATCCGGCAGGTCGTCGAACAGGTCGGCCGCATCGCATGACGCTGCGCATCACGGACCTGGCCAAGCACTACGGCGACGCGGCTGTGTTCGAACATGTCTCGCTCGAGGTCGCAGCGGGCGAGTTCGTCGCCATCGTCGGCGAGTCGGGCGTCGGCAAGTCGACGCTGCTCAACTGCATGGCCGGGCTCGACACCTGGGATGCCGGCAGCGTGGTGCACGACGGCGTCGACATCGGCGCGCTCGATGCCGATGCACGCGCACTGTGGCGCCGGCGGCACGTGGGTTTCGTCTTCCAGGCCTTCCATGTGCTGCCGCATCTGGACGTTGCGCAGAACGTGGCCTTGCCCCTGATGCTGCTGAAGCGGTCGGACGATGCCCAGGTGGCCGACATGCTCGATGCCGTCGGGCTGGCAGGCCTGGGGCAGCGCCTGCCGCAGCAACTCAGCGGCGGCCAGCTGCAACGCGTGGCCATCGCCCGCGCGCTGGTGCATCGACCGGCGCTGCTGCTGGCGGACGAGCCGACCGGCAATCTCGATCCGTCGACTGCCGCCAGGGTGATGGACGTGCTGCTTGCGCAGACGCGCAGGCACGGTGCGTCGCTGGTGCTGGTCACGCATTCCGAAGCGGCGGCGGCGCGCGCCGACCGCGTACTTCACCTGAGCGCCGCCGGCATCCTGCCATGAGGCCTTACTTGGGCTTCTTGGTGAGCTTCGCCTCGGCCTCGACGCGAAGGCGCTTCGTCTCTTCGGCGTTCGTCCATTTCTCCGCGCTCTTTGCGACCGGTGACGCCTTGATGCCGACAACCTTGTAGAAGCTCTTGTAGAAGCTTTCTTGCTTGTCCACCGGCATGCGTATGAAAGGTGTGCGCTTCGTGGCATCCACCTGCGTCGACTGCCGCACTTCGGTCTTCAGCTTGAGGCCCTCGAGGCTGAAGCACAGGTAGCCCTTGCTGTCTTCGTAGGTGTACTTGACAGGCTTGGCGAGCGACTGGAGGACGAATTTGGTTCCGGCCCGCGACATGTACATCGACTTCGTTTCGTCGAACGCCGGATAGAACAAGGGGAATGCGGCGATGTACTTGTCGCAGGTCTCGCTGTCCTTCGAATGGCCGACTTGCGCTTTGCGGCACCACAGGAAGAACTCCGAAGGCGGCGCGTTCTCGATCGCGGGCGAATTGGACAGCGCGTTGATGACCGACCAGTTCCCCTGCGTCAGGTTCTTGTCGATCAGGAATTTGGCGCAGTCGTCCGTGCCGATCTGGACCACGGCGAGGGTCTGCGAGTGGGCGCAGAAACTGCCGAGGATGATGGTCTTTTCCCGCAGCGCGAACAGGCACTGCATCGAGGAAAGCCTGGCCTCGTAGAGCAGGCCGGGCGACAGCTCCACCATCGGGGACGCTTCGACGACGCTCCGACAGTCCTTGAACTTGATGCGTCTCGCATCCTGGGGATTCGTCTCGGCCTTGACGGACGCAAGCTCCGCGGCCGACAGGCTGCATGCAAGAGCGCGATACGCGGCGGGCATGGAGCCGATCTTCGACATGTCGGTGATGGAGAACTTGCCATCGATCATCTCGGCCACGAACGATTCGTAGGTGCAGTACTGCTGCGGACCCGGAGCAAATCCGAACCGGCCCTGCTTCGCGTCTTGGGCCTTGCTGTTGAAAAGGTTGCGCAGCATCGACGCGGGGCTGGTGTTTGCCAGCGCGATGATCTCGTAGACGATATTGGGCTTGCCGCGCGCCTGCGTGGCGGCCGTCGAGACGCTCGTCAAGCAACGCTCGAACACTCCCTGGACATACTCCTGGTCCGCTTCGTTTCCGAGAATGCTGATCGCAAGTGTCCGGGATGTGGTGTCGCAGACCGCGACCGCAGTCTGCGTAGGGAGGAGCGCGCTGCTCTTCACCTTTCTTCCGCCGCCGAGATAGACCACCGCGGTTTGCCACGGCTTGACGAGATAGACCTCCGGATACGCCGCCTGCTGCGAGACCGCGGCGATCAGCTTGCTGTCGGCGGCGTCGGGCTTGTTCCCCTTGATCGATGCGCTCCTTTGCTGGCGCGTGACAGCATCCAGCACCGCGCCGATTTTCTTGACCTTCTCGCCGAAATCCAGGTCTTCGTCATTGCCGTCCGGTACAGCCGAAGAAAAATCGTCATCGGCCGCAAAAGTGGCGAGCAGAAGATTCTGCGCACTGGTCTTGATGCCGTCAGGTGTGAGTAGGCCGAACGTCTGCAGGTGCGCAGTGACCTCGCCGTCCGGATCGCGGTCGAAACTCGCGAAATCCGTCGCCGGCGACGCGTTCTCATGCTTCAACGATCCGTCGGCAGCCTGCGTGATATGCAGGTGCCCGTAATTAACGACCGACTCGCACTTCAGATGGTGTGCATCCAGACAGTCGAGGAAAGTCTTCATCAGCTCCGGTGACGAACGGTCGGAGCCGACCAGCCAGCAAACCGTGCTTGCCGCTTTTGCGTCGTCCATGGCGCCGCACGTCATCAGGAAGAGGTAGACGTTGCCGATCATGTCCGGCGGACAGCAGGCAATCGTGAGCCCTCCGGTCTTGCTGTCGAACATCACGAAGACCACATGATCCTGAATGTCGTTCACCAGGAATTCGTAGGTCTCCTTCTTGTCGAGGAAGAGGGTGATGGTCTGTCCATGCTTGATCAGGATTCGGTTCATGTTCTGTTGTCTATGGCAGGTGAAAAGCGCAGTCTCCTTGCGCACCGGCCGCCCGGCAGTGACCGAAACGCGACCGTTGCATGACCGCCTGCGTCCGCGCAAACCCTGAGAGCATCTCGATCGGAGTGCTGTATTCTGTATACAGAGATCGATTCAACATGGCCACTCAGCTCCACCAGATCGCCGCCGCGCCCGACCTCGTCGACCGGGTGTATCGCGCCCTGCTCGACGCCATCAGCAGCGGCTCGCTCGCGCCGGGCGAACGCATCACGCAGGAAGACCTCGCCCGGCGGCTGGCAGTCTCGCGCCAGCCCGTTCTGCAGGCCCTGCGTTTGCTGAAGAAGGATGGCTTCGTGCTCGACGCTCCGGGTCGGGGTGTGCTGGTTGCGCCGCTCGATGCGCAATGGACGCGCAAGGTCTACCAGGTGCGGGGCGCGCTCGATGTGCTGGCGGCGCGCCTGGCGGCCGAGCAGCGTTTCGTCATCGACCCGAAGCTCGTCGAACGCGGCCGCCGCGCCGCGCGCGGGCGCAGCGTCGAAGCCATGATCGATGCCGACATGGCGTTTCACCATGCCATCTATGCCGCGTCGGGCAATCCGCTGATCGAGCAGAGCGCCGACCAGCACTGGCGCCATCTGCGCCGCGCGATGGGCGCGGTGCTGCAATCCGTGCCGCAGCGCGAGTCGCTGTGGGACGAGCACGAGGCGATCGCCCGCGCCATCGCGGCCGGCGACGCCGACAACGCCGCGCGACTGAGCGACGAGCACGGCGCGCAAGCCAGCGAAACCCTCAGCGTCCGGCTCGCCGAGCGCCTTTCCAGCAAGCTTTCCGCAACCCAGACAGGAGCCAGACCATGAAACTGAATCCCGAGCAGCGCGCACAGTTCGAGCGCGACGGCTATCTCTTCTTTCCCGGCCACTTCACGCCCGAAGAAGTAAAGGCGCTGACCGACGCGGTGCCCGACCTGTACAGCCGGCGCGAGGCCTTCAACGTGCGCGAGAAAGGCTCCGACTCGGTGCGGACCAACTTCGCGGCGCACCTGATCAGCGAGCCGTTCGCGCGGCTTGCGCGCCATCCGCGCATGGTGGGGCCGGTCGCCGACCTGTTCGAGGAAGAGGTCTACATGCACCAGTTCAAGATCAACGGAAAGATGGCCTTCGAGGGCGATGTCTGGCAGTGGCACCAGGACTACGGCACCTGGCTCAACGACGACCTGATGCCGACCGAGCGGGCGATGAACGTCGCGATCTTCCTGGACGAAGTGACCGAGCACAACGGACCGCTGATGTTCATTCCCGGCAGTCACGTGAAGGGCGTGGTCGAGGCGAAGCACGACCTCACCACCACCAGCTATCCGCTCTGGACGGTCGACAACGACCTCATCCGCCAGCTCGTCGATCGCGCCGGCGGCAAACACGGCGGCATCGTCTCTCCGAAGGGCCCGGCCGGCTCGATGATCCTGTTCCACAGCTGCCTCGTGCATGCATCGGGCAGCAACCTCTCGCCCTTCAACCGCGTGGCCGTGTACCTGAGCCTGTGCGCCGTCAGCAACCACATCAGACGCCACAAGCGCCCCGAGTTCATCGCGCACCGCGACTTCACGCCGATCGAGATGCTGCCCGACGACTGCCTGCTGAAGCCCTACCCGGTCGACGTGCCGTGGAAGAACGGCCTGCCCGAGAGCGCGCTGCAGACCTCGCTCGAAACCATCGACGACCGCGTGGCGGCTTGATGCGATGAGCGCAGCGTCGAGCCGCCCAGCGAGCTCGCAACACGGGGGGCGCGACACGGCGTTGCCAGTGCCGAGGGCATGGGGTGTCCCCCGCAGCGAAATAAAGGAGGAGGCGAAGCCGGGGGACATTCGCGCAGGGGGATACCCCGTGCCCTCGGCACGCGCCCCAGAAAATCCAATCCCCAAAACCCTTGCCTAGCGCAAATGAACCACCGACAGACATGAGCCTTTACACCCAACTCCAGCAGCGCGAAGCCGATGGCAAGCCGATCCGCATCGGCCTGATCGGCGCCGGCAAGTTCGGCTCGATGTACCTGGCGCAGATTCCGCGCACGCCCGGCATCCAGCTGGTCGCGATCGCCGACCTGTCGCCCGATGCCGCACGCACCAGCCTCGAACGTGTCGGATGGAAACCCGAGCGCGCCGCCGCACGCTCGGTGCAGGAAGCGCTCAAGACCGGCAGCACCTGGATCACCGACGACTGGCAGGCCGTGACCCGCGAGCCCTCGATCGACATCGTGGTCGAGTGCACGGGCAATCCGGTGGCCGCGGTCGACCATTGCCTGGACGCCTTCGCGCACGGCAAGCATGTGGTGAACGTGACGGTCGAGGCCGACGCCTTTTGCGGCCCGCTGCTCGCGCGCCGCGCCCACGATGCCGGCGTCGTGTATTCGCTCGCCTTCGGCGACCAGCCGGCACTCATCTGCGACCTGGTCGACTGGGCGCGCACCTGCGGCTTTCCGGTGGTGGCTGCCGGGCGCGGCCACAAATGGCTGCCGCACTTCAGCGAATCGACGCCCGAGACCGTGTGGGGCAACTACGGCCTCACGCCCGAGCAGGCGCTGCGCGGCGGGCTGAACCCGAAGATGTTCAACAGCTTTCTCGACGGCTCCAAGCCCTCGATCGAAAGCTCGGCGGTCGCCAACGCCACCGGACTCGGCGTGCCCTCGGACGGCCTGCTCTATCCGCCGGCCAGCGTGGAAGACATTCCCTTCGTCACGCGGCCGAGGAGCGAGGGCGGCGTGCTCGAACGCAAGGGCATGGTGGAGGTGGTGTCCTCGCTGGAGGCCGATGGCCGCCAGATCCCCTACGACATCCGCATGGGCGTGTGGGTCACGGTCGAGGCGGAGACCGACTACATCAAGAATTGCTTCGAGGAATACAACGCCCACACCGATCCGAGCGGACGCTACTTCACGCTCTACAAGCGCTGGCACCTGATCGGGCTGGAGGTCGGCATGTCGGTCGCCAGCGTGGCGCTGCGCGGCGAAGCCACCGGCGTCGCCACTTGCTGGAACGCGGACGTGGTGGCCACCGCCAAGCGCGACCTTGTCGCAGGCGAGATGCTCGACGGCGAAGGCGGCTACACGGTGTGGGGCAAGCTGCTGCCGTCCGAGCGCTCGATGCAGCTGGGCGGCCTGCCGCTCGGCCTGGCGCACAACGTCAAGCTCGTGCGCGCGGTGAAGAAGGGGCAGAGCCTCAGCTGGGCCGACGTGGCGATGGACACCTCGACGCATGCCTACAGGCTGCGCAACGAGATGGAGGCGATGTTCGCGCCGGCCCGGGCCAAGGCAGCCTGAGAAGTTGAGCCGGGCATGCACTATCCCGACATGACCGCGGTCGCCTTGCGCCAGGCGATCGAGGCCGGCACGCTGAGCGCCGAGGCCGCGGCGCGCGCCGCCATCGAGCGCATCCGGGAACGGGAGCCGCTCATCCATGCATGGCAGGTGGTCGACGCCGATGCCGCCATCGCCGCCGCCCGCGCGCTCGACCGGCGCGGCACGCCCGGCTTGCTGGGCGGCGTGCCGCTGGGCGTGAAGGACCTGATCGAGACGGCCGACCTTCCCACGCGCTACGGCTCGTCCATCTACGACGGCTTCCGTCCCGCGGCCGATGCGGACTGCGTGGCGCTCGCGCGGGCGGCCGGTGCGGTCGTCATCGGCAAGACCGTGACCACCGAGTTCGCCTACTTCACGCCCGGGCCGACCGCCAACCCGCGCAACACGGCGCACACGCCGGGCGGCTCGTCCAGCGGTTCGGCCGCGGCCGTGGCCGACGGCATGGTGCCGATCGCCTTCGGCACGCAGACCGCCGGTTCGCTGATCCGTCCCGCGTCCTTCTGCGGCGTGTTCGCACTGAAGCCGACTTTCGGCATGTTGAGCCTTGCAGGCATCAAGCCTTTCGCGCCGTCGCTGGACACGCTGGGCTGGCTGTCGCGCAGCGCGGACGACCTCGAACTGATGCGTTGCGCGATGACCGGCATCGCCTTCGCGCCGCTCGCGCCGGCGGCGCCTCGCGCATTGCGCTTCGGCGTCTGCCGCACCCATGAATGGCCGGCCGTCGATGCCGGCGGTGCCGCCGCCTTCGAGCAGGCCGTGCAATGGGCCGGCAAGGCCGGTGCCGTGCTGCACGACATCGCCCTGCCCGCCACGCTCGCCGGCCTGCTCGATGCGCAGAAGACGGTCATGGCCCATGAAGCCGCACGCCAGCTCGATGCCGAATGGCGCGCGCATCCCGCGCGGCTCAGCGCAGCACTCGCCACGCTGCTGCAGACCGGCCGCGACTGTTCGGACGCCGCTTACGCGCAGGCACTGGACCAGGCCACCATCGCGCGCGGCCTGCTGAAAGAACTGATGGCCGATGTCGATGCATTGCTGGTGCCGGCCGCGCAGGGCGAAGCGCCGGCCGGCCTGGCCGCCACCGGCGACCCGGTGTTCAGCCGCGTCTGGACGCTGCTCGGCCTGCCCTGCGTCGGCGTGCCCGGCCTGCTGGGCCCGCAAGGCCTGCCGATCGGCATGCAGCTGGTCGGCCATGCGCACCGCGAGCGCGATCTGCTGGCTGCGGCCGCCAGCCTGCACCGCATCCTCGGCGGCGCCTGAGCAAAAAAATCGCCGGCCGATGTCGAAATGGCATCGGCCGGCGCGTCATTGCAGTGAGCCATACTGCTCGCAACCCCTCGATCCACGGGAGTTCCTCATGCAATACATGTTGATGTTCTACGAAACCGCCGCCGATACTGCCTGCCGCGCCAGCGAGCAAGCGCCGGCCTACTGGGCTGGCTGGAGTGCCTACGTCGGCGCGCTGCACCAATCCGGCATCGTCGTCAGCGGCAACGGGCTGGAAACGGCGGCGATGGGCACCTCGTTGCGCGTGCGCGGCGACAAGCGGCAGGTGCAGGACGGACCGTTCGCCGACACCAAGGAACAGCTGGGCGGTTACTTCATCGTCGAAGCGCCGGACATCGATGCGGCGCTCGAGTGGGCCTCGCGGGCGCCCTGCGCGACCACCGGTGGCGTCGAAGTGCGGCCCGTCATGCCGCCGCCGGCAGCGGCCTGAGCCGGCGCGCGTGCCGCCATCCGAGCAGGCCCGCGCTGCAGCGGAACGCGCGGCGCGCCAGTCCTACGGCCGGCTGCTGGCCATCCTTTCGGCGCGCACGCGCGACATTGCGCTGGCCGAGGATGCGCTGGCCGACGCCTTCGAGAGCGCCTTGCAATCCTGGGCGCGCGACGGCGTTCCGGACAATCCCGCAGCCTGGCTGCTCACCGCGGCGCGGCGCAAGACGCTCGACGCATGGCGCCACGGCCAGGTGCGTGACGCGGTCGCGGAGTCGATGACGGTGCTGGCCGACGAGTTCGGCCAGGCCGAATCGTCGGGCGCCGTGCCCGACGAGCGCCTGCGCCTGCTGTTCGTCTGCGCCCACCCTGCGATCGACGCCGCCGCGCGCGCGCCGCTGATGCTGCAGAGCGTGCTGGGGCTCGACGTGCAGCGCATGGCCGGCGCCTTCGTTACCGCACCGGCCACGCTGGCGCAGCGGCTGGTGCGTGCCAAGACGCGCATCCGCCAGGCTGGCATTCCCTTCGAGTATCCAGAAGCGCGCGAGCTGCCTGGACGGCTGCAGGACGTGCTCGACGGGATCTACGCGGCGTACGGCACCGGCTGGGACGACATCGACGGCACCGACGCCACCGGGCGCCTGACCACCGAAGCCATCGAGCTGTGCGCCATCCTGTGCGCGCTGCTGCCCGGCGAACCGGAGCCGCTCGGCATGCTGGCATTGATGCTGTTTTGCGAAGCGCGCGAAAGGGCTCGGCGCGATGCGTCGGGCGCCTACGTGCCGCTCGATGCGCAGGACACCGGACGCTGGAACCTGCCCATGGTCGCCGACGCGGAGCGTGCTCTGCTGCGCGCGGCCAGGCTCGCTGCGCCCGGCCCCTACCAGATCGAAGCCGCGATCCAGTCCGCCCACGCGCAGCGCTGCCTCGGCGCAGACGTCCCGCCCGCCGCGCTGGTCACGCTCTACGACGGCCTGCTCGCGCTGCGGCCCAGCGTGGGCGCGCACGTGAGCCGATGCTGCGCCGTCGCGCGCGCCGAGGGCGCAGCAGCAGGTCTGGCCGCGCTCGACGCGCTCGGCGCGCACGACGCTGTCCCGCTGGCCAATTACCAGCCCTACTGGGCCGCGCGCGCCCATCTGCTGCGCGAAGCCGGGCGGTCCGCCGAAGCGCTGGACGCCTACCGGCGTGCCATCGGCCTGTCGACCCGACCGAGCGTGCGGCACTACCTTTCCACCCGCCTCGAAACCTGCCACGCAGGTTGACCAGGGAGCCGCGGCAGAATCACTGCGATGCGCGCCCTTCTTCGCACCTTCTCCTGGCAGGAACTGCGCCACCATCCGTGGCGCAATGCGGCGGCTGTGGTGGCGGTGATGCTGGGCGTCGCGCTGGCGTTTTCGGTGCACCTCATCAATGCCTCGGCGCTGGACGAGTTTTCCAGCGCGGTGCGTTCGGTCAACGGCCAGCCCGACCTCGAATTGCGTGCCGCGCAAGGCGGCTTCGACGAAGCCGTGTTCGCGCGCGTGGCGCGGCATGCGCAGGTGGCGCTGGCAAGCCCGGTACTCGAATCGCAGGCGGTCATGCTCGCCGGCGAGCGCCGCCTGCCGCTGCGTGTGATCGGCGTCGACGCGCTGGTGCTGCCGTCTATAGCGCCGGCGCTGATGCCGCAACCCGCGGCCGATGCGGCGCGCTTCTCGCTCTTTGCGCCGGACACCGTGTTCCTGAACGCGGCGGCGCGTCTCGCGCTGGGCGAAACCGCCAGCACCGTGCAGCTGCGCATCGGTACGCGCGAGCGCACGTTGCGCATCGCCGGCCGGGTGGCTGCGGGCGGTGGCGCACTGGCGGTGATGGACATCGCCGCGGCGCAGGATCTGTTCGGCCGCATCGGGCAGCTGACCCGCATCGACCTGCGGCTCGCGCCCGGCACCGACCGCAGCGCTTTCATCCGATCGCTGCAGCAATCGCCCGACTGGCCCGCTGGCATCCGGATCGCCGAGCCGGGCGATGCGGCCGAGCGCGTGAGCAATCTCTCGCGCGCCTACCGCGTCAACCTCACCGTGCTGGCGCTGGTGGCCCTCTTCACCGGCGCCTTCCTGGTGTTCTCCGTGCTGGCGCTGAGCGTCGCCAAGCGGGCGCAGCAGTTCGCCCTGCTGGGCGTGCTGGGGCTCACGCCACGCGAGCGGCTGCGGCTGGTGCTGGTCGAATCGCTGGCGCTCGGGCTCGTCGGGAGCGCAGCCGGCATCGGGCTGGGCACGGCGCTCGCGTCGTTCGCACTGCGCGTGCTCGGTGGCGACCTGGGCGGCGGCTACTTCGAAGGCGTGGCCCCGACCCTGCGCTGGAGCGCTGGCGCTGCGCTGCTCTATGGCGGCCTCGGCGTGCTCGCGGCGCTGGTCGGCGGCTGGTGGCCCGCGCGCGCGGCGCAGTCATTGCCCGAGGCGCAGACGCTCAAGGGCCTGGGTGCCGCGCCTTCGCAGGGCAATGCGCACCGGCTGGCGCTGCTGCTGATCGCCACCGGCGCGGCGCTGGCGACGGCACCGGCCGTGTTCGGCATTCCGATCGCAGCCTATCTCTCGGTCGGCTTCCTGCTGGTCGGCGGCATCACGGCGCTGCCGTGGCTGATAGCGCTGCTGTACGACCGGCTTGCGCCGCTGTTCGCGCAACGCGTGCTGCCGATGCTGGCCATCGAACGCGCGCGGCGCATGCGCGGCACGGCGGCGGTGGCCGTCAGCGGCGTGGTCGCGAGCCTGAGCCTCGCGGTGGCGCTGACGGTCATGGTGGCGAGCTTTCGCGAGTCGGTCACGCGCTGGCTCGACGTGGTGCTGCCGGCCGACATTTACCTGCGCAGCGCGAGCGGCGGCAGTTCGAGCGCGAGCGAACAGGCTGCATTCACGCCGGCCTTCGTGCAGGCGCTGGCGCAGCTGCCGGGCGTGGCGCGCACCGGCACGCAGCGCACGCGCGCGTTGCTGCTCGACCCGGTCCGGCCGGCAGTCACCCTGATCTCGCGCAGCCTCGACGAGGGGGCGGATCGATCGCTGCCGCTGGTCGGCGCGGCGGTGCGGGTGCCCGCCGGCCAGATCGGCATCTACGTGAGCGAGGCGATGGTGGAGCTGTACGGTGCGCGGCCGGGCAGCGTGTTCGAGCCGCTCGCGAACGCCTTTGCTTCGGCGCCCGAAAGCCGCTTTTTCGTGGCCGGCGTCTGGCGCGACTATGTGCGGCAGTTCGGCGCCATCACCCTCGATGCGCGTGACTTCGAACGCCTTACCGGCGACCGCAGCGTGAGCGACATCTCGCTCTGGCTCGCAGCCGGTGCAGCCGAAGGCGAGGTGCAGCAGGCGGTGCGAGCGCTGGCCGCGGGCCAGGCCACCGGCGCCGAGCCGATCGAGATCGCTTCGGTCGGGCAGTTGCGCGCAACCTCGCTGCGCATCTTCGACCGCAGCTTCGCCGTCACCTACTGGCTGCAGGCGGTGGCGATCGCGATCGGCCTGTTCGGCATTGCGGCCAGCTTCAGCGCGCAGGTGCTGGCGCGGCGCAAGGAGTTCGGTCTGCTCGCGCACCTGGGTTTCACCCGTTCGCAGGTGCTGGCGGTGGTCGCCGGCGAAGGCGCGGCATGGACTGCCATCGGCGCCGTCGCGGGGCTGCTGCTCGGGCTTGCGGTGTCGGTGGTGCTGGTGCATGTGGTCAACCCGCAAAGCTTCCACTGGACCATGGACCTGCTGGTGCCGTGGGCTCGCCTCGTCGCGCTGTGCGCCGCCGTGGTGGCAGCGGGCACGGTCACGGCCTGGCTGGCTGGCCGCGCCGCGGCTGCGCGCGATGCGGTGCTCGCGGTCAAGGAAGACTGGTGAAGTTCAACCGCCGCGCCCTCCTCCTGATGGTGCCGGTCCTGGCGGCACCGGCGGCATGGGCGCTCGCGCCGCGCGCCTTGCGCTTTCCGCGCGACTTCGCAAGCCACCCCGATCTGCGCACCGAGTGGTGGTATGTGACCGGCCATGCGCAGGCCGGCGCGCGCGCCTTCGGCTTCCAGGTCACCTTCTTCCGCTCGCGCGTCGACGAGACGCACGGCATGCGGTCGGCTTTCGCGGCGCGGCAGTTGATCTTTGCGCATGCGGCCATCACCGATCTCGACGGCCGCAAGCTCTGGCATGACGAGCGCATCGCGCGGGCCGGCTTCGGCGTTGCATCGGCGAGCGAAGAAGACACCGACATCCGCCTGCGCAACTGGACACTGCGGCGGGAGGGCGATGCATACCGCGCGCAGATACCTGCCGCAGGCTTTGCCCTCGACCTGCGCTTCACGCCGACACAGCCGGTGCTGCTGCAGGGCGACGCGGGCCTGTCGCGAAAAGGGCCGCAGGCGCAGCAGGCCAGCTACTACTACAGCGAACCGCAGCTCGCCACCGAAGGCCGCCTCACGCTGCAGGGCCGCGGCTTCGACGTGAACGGCAAGGCATGGCTCGACCACGAGTGGAGCGAAGCACTGATGCATCCGGATGCCGTGGGCTGGGACTGGATCGGCATGAACCTCTTCGACGGCAGTGCGTTGACCGCATTCCGCCTGCGGCGCCGCGACGGCTCGGCCTTGTGGTTCGGCGGATCGCTGCGCAGCGGCGACGGCAAGCTGCGGGTGTTCGCACCCGACGAGCTGCGCTTCACGGCCGAGCGGCAGTGGACCAGCCCGCGCAGCCGCGCGACGTATCCGGTGCAGTGGCGCATCGGCACGCCTGCCGGCGAGTTCACGGTGCGTGCGCTGCTGGACGACCAGGAGCTCGACAGCCGAAGCTCGACCGGCGCGATCTACTGGGAAGGCGTGAGCGAGCTACTGGACGCCGGCGGCAAGCCGGTGGGATGCGGCTACCTCGAACTCACGGGCTACGCGCAGGCGTTGCGGCTCTGAGCGCCTGTCAGTGGCGGGTGCCGCGGCGGCGGTCGAAGAAGGCGATGACCTCGCCCATGATGCCGCGCCGGAATGCCAGCACGCAGATCACGAAGATGAGGCCGGTGACCATCGTGACGGACTCGCCCAGGGTGTTGAACCAGTCCACGGCGGTGAGCCGCGCCATGAAGTTGCCGAAATCGCCGACCTTGTTTTCGAGCAGCACCACCACGGCCGAACCCACCAGCGGGCCGGACAGGGTGCCCAGGCCACCGACCAGCGTCATCAGGATGACGTGGCCCGAAGCGGTCCAGTGCACGTCGCTCAGGCTCGCGAAGCCGAGCACCAGCGTCTTGAGCGAGCCGGCCAGGCCCGACAGCGCGGCCGAGATCACGAAAGCCAGCAGCTTGAAGCGATCGACGTCGTAGCCGAGCGAGATGGCGCGGGGTTCGTTTTCCTTGATGCCCTTCAGGATCTGGCCGAACGGCGAGTGCACGGTGCGCGCGATGATCAGAAAGCCGGCAACCACGATTGCCAGCGCGACGTAGTACATGGTCAGGTCGTCGCGCAGGTCGATCAAGCCGAACAGCTTGCCGCGGGGCACGCTCTGCAGGCCGTCTTCGCCGCCGGTGAAAGGCGCCTGCAGGACGAAGAAGTACATCATCTGCGCCAGCGCCAGCGTGATCATCGAGAAGTAGATGCCCTGGCGGCGAATGGCCAGCCAGCCGAACACCAGCCCCAGCAAGGCACCGACCAGCGTGCCGGCGAGGAGCCCGATCTCGGGCGTGAGCTGCCAGACCTTGATGGCATGCCCCGCGACGTATGCCGAGCCGCCCAAAAACGCGGCATGGCCGAACGACAGCATGCCGGTATAGCCCAGGAGCAGGTTGAACGCGCAAGCGAAGAGCGCGAAGCACAGCACCTTCATCACGAACACCGGATAGAAGCCGATGAACGGCGCGGCAATCAGCGCCAGCAGCAGCAGCGCGTAGACGATGACGGATATCTTCTTCATGACTTTCGATTCGTGGGGGCCGCCGCGCACGGCCGCCCGAAGCGGCCGGCCCGCCCCCGGCAGGGGGTTGGCGAAGCGACACGAAGTGCGCGCAGACTGGGGGGGAGCATCATTTTTCGCTGCCGAACAGGCCGGCGGGGCGAATCAGCAGCACGACCACCATGATCACGAAGACCACGGTCGCGGAGGCTTCGGGATAGAACACCTTGGTCAGTCCCTCGATCACGCCGAGCCCGAGCCCGGTGAGGATGGCGCCCATGATCGAGCCCATGCCCCCGATCACGACGACCGCGAACACGATGATGATGAGGTTCTGCCCCATCAGCGGTGAAATCTGGATCACCGGCGCCGCGAGCACGCCGGCAAAGGCGGCCAATGCCACGCCGAAGCCGTAGGTAAGCGTCACCATCAACGGCACGTTGATGCCGAAGGCTTCGACCAGGCGGGGGTTCTCGGTGCCGGCGCGCAGGTAGGCGCCGAGCCTTGTTTTCTCGATGGCGTACCAGGTGGCGAAACACACGATAAGCGAGGCGACGACCACCCAGGCGCGGTAGTTGGGCAGGAACATGAAGCCCAGGTTGGTGCCGCCGCTGAGCGCCTCAGGCGTGCTGTAGGCGAGCCCCGAAACGCCGTACACGGAGCGGAAGCCGCCTTCGATCAGCAGCGTGAGGCCGAGCGTGAGCAAGAGGCCGTAGAGATGGTCGAGCTTGTAGATCCAGCGCAGCAGCAGCCGCTCGATCAGCATGCCGAAGAGGCCGACCACGATGGGTGCGACCAGCAACATCACCCAGTAGTTGATGTTGAAATAAGTCATCGCCATCCACGACAGCACGGCGCCCATCATGAACAGCGCGCCGTGCGCGAAGTTGATGACGTTGAGCAGCCCGAAGATCACCGCCAGCCCGAGACTCAGGATGGCGTAGAACGAGCCGTTGACCAGCCCCAGAAGGAGCTGGCTCAACAAGGCAGGAAGAGAGATGGTCATGGATTGCAGGAACGATTCGGAGGAAGCGGCGCGCAGTGCGCGCCGCTCGGGCCAGGGCTACTTCCAGAGAGCGCAGGTGCTCTCGGCCTTGGTGGTGTAGACCTGATCGCCCGGCACCTTCTTCACGATCTTCAGCAGATCCCAGGGGCCCTTGGATTCGGACGGCTTCTTCACCTCGGCCAGCAGCATGTCGTGCACCATGCGGCCGTCGGGACGGATGATGCCCTTGGCGTAGAAGTCGTTGATCGGCGTCTTCTTGAGGTACTCCATCACCTTGTCGGCGTCGGTCGTCTTCACCGCCTCGACCGCCTTCAGGTAGGCCATGGTCGCCGAGTAGTCGGCCGCCTGGATGTCGGTGGGCTTGTTCTTGGTCTTGGCTTCGTAGCGTGCGGCCCACTTGCGCGACTCGTCGTCCGCATCCCAGTACCAGCTGGTGGTGTGCAGCAGGCCTTGCGTGGCGGGCAGGCCCAGGCTCTTCACGTCGGTCAGGAACACCAGCAGGCCGGCAACCTTCATCGACTTGTCGATGCCGAATTCTTTCGAGGCCTTCATCGAGTTGATGAAGTCGCCGCCGGCATTGGCCAGGCCGAGCACCTGCGCCTTGGAGTTTTGCGCCTGCAGCAGGAAAGACGAGAAGTCCGACGCATTGAGCGGCGCCCTCACGGTGCCCACCACCGAACCGCCCTTGGCCTTGACCACCTTGGCGGTATCGCCTTCGAGCGCGTGACCGAAGGCGTAGTCGGCCGTCAGGAAGAACCAGCTCTTGCCGCCGGTGTCGACCACTGCGCCGCCGGTGCTCTTGGCGAGCGCGACGGTGTCGTAGGCGTAGTGCACGGTGTAGGGGCTGCACTGCGCGTTGGTGAGCGCGGAGGTGGCTGCACCGTTGGTGAAGAACACGCGCTTCTTCTCCTGCGCCACCTTGGCCGTGGCCAGCGCGACGCCCGAATTGGTGCCGGCGAAGATCATCGTCGCGCCTGCGGTGTCGATCCATTCGCGCGCCTTCGATGCCGCGATGTCCGGCTTGTTCTGGTGGTCGACGCTGAGGATTTCTACCGGCTGGCCGAGCACCTTGCCGCCCATGTCGTCGATCGCCATCTGCATCGCGACGGCGCCGCCCTTGCCTTCGAGGTCGGCATACAGGCCCGACAGGTCGCTGATGTAGCCGATCACGACTTTTTCCTGTGCCTGCACGGCATGCGTTGCAAGACCGGCAGCACCCAGCATGAGGGCGATGATTTTGAGTTTCGTTTGCATAGTGACTCCTGGGAGTGGGTTGTCGATCGACGGAAAAAAAATAGGGGCCGGCTTGCCGCTGCTAGACGCCCAGCAGTTCGCCGAGCACCGGCATCTTGGCTTCGAGCTCGCTGGCGCCGAAGGCTTCGACGATGCGGCCGTGCTCCATCACATAGAAGCGATCGGCCAGCGGCGCGGCGAAGCGGAAGTTCTGCTCCACCATGACCACGGTGTAGCCCTTGCTGCGCAGCATGTGGATCATGCGCGCCAGCGCCTGCACGATCACCGGCGCGAGGCCTTCGGAGATTTCGTCGAGCAGCAGCAGCCTGGCGCCGGTGCGCAGGATGCGCGCGACCGCAAGCATCTGCTGCTCGCCGCCGGAGAGCCGGGTGCCCTGGCTGTTGCGACGCTCGGCCAGGTTCGGGAACATTGCGTAGATCTCGTCGACCGACATGCCCTCCCCCGCGCCTTTCAGCCTGGGCGGCAGCAGCAGGTTTTCTTCGCACGAGAGGCTGGCGAAGATGCCGCGCTCCTCGGGGCAGTAGCCGATGCCGTGGTGGGCGATGCGGTGCGTCGGCATGCCGATGGTTTCGGCGCCGTTGACCTTGATGCTGCCCTTGCGCGCGCCGGTGAGGCCGAGAATCGCGCGCATCGTCGTGGTGCGGCCGGCACCGTTGCGTCCGAGCAGCGTGACCACCTCGCCGGGCTGCACCACCATGTCGACGCCGTGCAGCACGTGCGACTCGCCGTACCAGGCGTGGAGGGCCTTGATTTCGAGTGCGGCTGTCATGTGTGCGCACCCTGCAGCTGGCCGTCGGTGGTGCCCATGTAGGCTTCCATCACCTGCGGATTCTTCGAGACTTCCGCGTACGGGCCCTCTGCCAGCACGGCGCCACGCTGCAGCACGGTGATGGTGTCGGCAATGGTCGAGACCACGCTCATGTTGTGCTCGACCATCAGGATGGTGCGGCCGGCGGATACGCGTTTGATGAGTTCGGCCACGCGGTGCACGTCTTCGTGGCCCATGCCCTGTGTGGGTTCGTCCAGCAGCATCAGTTCGGGTTCCATCGCGAGCGTGGTCGCGATCTCGAGTGCGCGCTTGCTGCCGTAGGGCAGGTTCACCGTCTGCTCGTCGGCCTGGTCTTCGAGGCCGACTTCGGCCAGCAGCACGCGGGCCCGCGCATCCAGCGGCACGAGCGACTTCTCGCT
>JANOCL010000189.1:0-2430 GCA_031412135.1 Variovorax sp.
GCGGTCTGCGCGGTGGCGACGGTGGCAGCGAGCGCCAGGGTGGCAAGAAGGATGTGTTTCATGGGGGCTCCGGGCAGAAAGATTCGATGGCCGATGATCGCCTCAGGCCGAGCGCGGCGCCACCGGGTTGCCCAGTAGCCCGCACACCGCTGCGGTCACCTCGTGGGTGCGGGCCGATCCGCCGAGATCACGCGTGTGCAGTGTCGGATTGGCGGTGACTTGCTCGATCGCCTGCATCAGCTGCGCACCTGCAGCCGCCTCACCCAGGTGCTCGAGCAGCATCACGCACGACCAGAAGGTGCCGATCGGATTGGCCAGCCCCTGGCCCATGATGTCGAAGGCCGAGCCGTGGATCGGCTCGAACATGCTCGGGTAGCGGCGCTCGGGGTCGAGGTTGGCGGTGGGCGCGATGCCCAGGCTGCCGGCCAGTGCAGCGGCCAGGTCGCTCAGGATGTCGGCATGCAGGTTGGTCGCCACCACGGTGTCGATGGAGGCCGGCCGGTTGACCATGCGCGCGGTCATCGCGTCGACCAGCTCCTTGTCCCAGCGCACATCGGGAAACTCGCGTGCCACCTCGGCGGCAATCTCGTCCCACATCACCATCGCGTGGCGCTGCGCGTTGCTCTTGGTCACCACCGTCAGCAGCTTGCGCGGCCGCGTGCGTGCCAACGCGAAGGCAAAACGCAGGATGCGCTCGACCCCCGCACGGGTCATCATCGACACGTCGGTCGCGACTTCGATCGGATGGCCGCGGTGCACACGGCCGCCGACGCCCGCGTACTCGCCCTCGGAGTTCTCGCGCACGATGACCCAATCGAGATCCTCGCGCCTGCATCGCTTGAGCGGCGCGTCGATGCCCGGCAGGATGCGCGTGGGCCGCACGTTGGCGTACTGGTCGAAGCCTTGGCAGATCGCCAGGCGCAGGCCCCACAACGTGATGTGGTCGGGGATGTCCGGGTCGCCCGCCGAACCGAACAGAATCGCGTCCTTGCTGCGCAATGCGTCCAGGCCGTCGGCCGGCATCATCACGCCGTGGGCGCGGTACCAGTCGCCGCCCCAGCCGAAGTCTTCGAACTCGAAGCGAAAGCTGCCGCTCGAAGCAGCGACGGCCTGCAGCACCTGTTGGCCGGCAGGAACGACTTCCTTGCCGATGCCGTCGCCGGGGATGGTTGCGATTCGATAGCTCTTCATGGCCCAGATTAAACCAACTCGCGCAGCAGGCGCACGACCGGGGCAACGCGCACGCCCTCCGCGCTTTGGTAGTCACGCACGCCGCGCGCCGATACCTGCCATGCAGTCACCCCGGGGAACCGTGCCTTCAGGTAGTGCAGGCCCGGCGAAACCGCGTCGTCACCGAGCTTGCACTCCACCAGCGCGATCGGTGCGTTCCGTTCGACGACGACGAAGTCGACCTCTCGGCCGTCAATGTCGCGAAAGTAGCGCAGCTCGAGCGGCCGGCCTTCGGTGTCGATCTGGAACTCGACCCATTTCAACAAGTGGCTTGCCACCAGGTTCTCGAAGCGCGCGCCCTCGCTGGCCACCACCGACCAGTCATAGTGATAGTGCTTGCGTTCCTTCTTCACCGCTCGAAGCATCGGTGCGCCGAAAGGCGCCAACCGAAAGATGCCGTAAACGCGCTCGAGCATGTCGGTCCAGCGCGTGATGGTCTGGTGCGAGACCTGCAGGTCCTCGCGCAGCGAGTTCAACGACAGCGGGCTGCCGACGCGCTCGGGCAAGGCAGAAGCGAGCAATTCCAGGCGTCCCAAATCAGAAACGGTTTCCAGGCTCGAAATCTCCTCTCGGATCAGCCGCTCTCGATAGGCCAGCGCCCAGCGCCGCGCAAAACGTTCGCTGCCCGATACGAAGGGCTCCGGAAAGCCGCCAAGTGCCATCAACGCAGGCACAGCGTCGGCATGACCCCCAAGTTCGGCCACGCTGAAAGGATGAAGGCGTAGGTAAAAGTAGCGACCCTGCAGCGAGTCGCCGCCGAACCGATACAGATCCAGCCGCGCCGAGCCGGTGACCAGGATGCGCCGCTGCCGCCCGTGCTCGTCGACCAGCCCCTTCAAATAGTTGCGCCAGCCGCGAAACTTGTGGATCTCGTCGAAGAACCAGAAATTGCCAGGGGGCAACTCGCGCCGCAGGATGGCTTGACGGTGAGCCGGGATATCGTAGTTCAGCTCACTTGCGGGCGCGGGTAACAAGGAGCGCGCGAGTGAGGTCTTGCCGACTTGGCGCGGCCCACCCAGGAACACCATCTTCAACTGCAAGTCTTGCGCGACCGCCGAGCGCAGGTAGCGCTCCGAGAGCGGGAAAGTGGGCAGGAGTGGCGCAGGTGAGGATTCAAAAGACATCGGGCGATTTTAGGTGATGCAGAAAAAACTCGCGAGTTATTTCTGCATGGAGTCAATTTACTCGCGCCATGACCCC
>JANOCL010000190.1:0-7768 GCA_031412135.1 Variovorax sp.
CTGGAGCGCCAGCGCCGCGGCCATCAGGCACAGCAGCCAGCGAAGCACGGCCTTCACGGCGAGTCGACGATGTCGCGCAACTCGGCCAACACCTGCGCCGCGGGTGGGCGCACGCCGCGCCAGATCGCAAAGGCTTCGGCCGCCTGCTCGACCAGCATGCCGAGTCCGTCGCGCGCGGTGGCGCCGTTCTCGTGCGCCCAAGCCATGAAGCCCGCCGCGGCGGGGCCATACATCATGTCGAGCGCCAGCGCGCCGGGCTTGAGCACGCGGGCCGCAACCGGCACTTCGGCACCGGTCAGGCTCGATGCGGTGGCATTCACCACGATGTCGAAGTTGCCTGGCACCGCATGCAGTTCGTGCGCTTCGAGGCTGACGTGGTGCTGCAGCGCCAACGCCGCATGCCGCTGCACCTGCGCGATGGCCTTGGCGAGCGTGCGGTTGGCAACCACCACCCGGCGCGGGCCGGCGGCGAGCAGCGGGCCCAGCACGCCGGAGGCACCGCCGCCAGCGCCGAGCAGCAGCACGTCGCTGCCGGCGAGCGCCACGCCGGCATGCACGGTGATGTCGCCGACGAGCCCGGCACCGTCGGTGTTGTCGCCGTGAATGCCTTGGTCGTCGAAGCGCAGCACATTGACCGCGCGTGCCAGCGCCGCGCGCGCACTGAGGTGCTGCGCCAGCGCGGCGGCGTCGAACTTGAAAGGCACGGTGACGTTGCAGCCGCGCGCGGTGCCCGAGGGCTCGGTGCGAAAGGCGGCCACGGCTTGGGCAAAGCCGCCGAGCGGCGCGAGGCGGCGGCCGTAGTCGAGCACCTCGCCGGTGAGTTCGGCAAAGCGTGCGTGGATCCAGGGCGAGCGGCTGTGCTCGACCGGATTGCCCATCACGCAGTACAGATCCAATCGCGCCTCGCTCATTCCTTGGACGAGAGCTGCGTCTCCAGCGTCTCGTCGCGGGTGAACTTGAAGCGCGAGGGCAGCACGATCTGATCGGTCTGCCGGCGCATCGCGTCGGTGAACTTGCCGAAGTTGCCGATGCTGCGCACGATCGCCTGTGCCCTGCGGTCCAGCGCCTGGTTGCCGGAGCTTTCGATGACTTCGGTGTTGAGGATCGTGCCGTCGAAGTTGACGGTGAGCATCATCGTGAGTTCGCCGTACAGCTTCTTGCCGGCCAGCTCGGGGAAGTTTTCGGTGCCGCGTGCTTCCACGCGGCGGCGCAGCGCATCGACATAGACCGCGTAGGTGGCCTCGCGGGTGGCGGGGCTCAGGTAGCGCTTTTTCGGCCGCGCGTTCTCCTGGTTCACCCTGCGTTCGATCTCGGCCAGCAGCTCGACGAGTTGGCGGCGCTTTTCGTCGCGCGCCGAAGTCTCGCTCGGGTTGCCCTTGTTCCGTGGATCGGGCAGCGGCATGCTGGCGAGCTGCTGCTTGATCTGCGCCAGCAGCAGCATCTGCTGCGCCTGCATCGCCTCGACCTGGCGCTGCGCGTCTTCGGCCGTATCGCCGACGGTGGTGAAGGCGGAGGGCGGCAGCGGGCTGGTGGCCCGCCCGCGATCGAGATCGCCGCCGCCGGCCAGCGAGGTTTGCGCGATGGCCATGGCCTTGTCCGGCCGCTCATTGGTCTTGGCATTGACCAGAATGATCTCGAGCGGCGTTTCGGTGAACACCCGGTTGAAGGTTTCGGGGCTGGCGAAACGCAGGCCGAGCACCAGCACGTGCGCCGTGACCGAGAGGCCGAGCGCAATCTGCAGGGTGCTCAGGTCGCGCAGGTTCATCCCGGCACGCTTTCCGGGGTGGGTTCGCTGTCGGCCATGTCGACGGCAATGGCGATCGGTCCGGCGACTTCTTCGTCGTCTTCGCCGCTTTCCTCGTCGGCCGTGGCCTGCGCCGGCGCGGCATCGAGGCGTTCGACCACGGTGCCGTGAACGTCGAGTGCGATCTCGTCGATGTCTCCCAGCCGCACGCGCACGCGCGCGCCGCGCAGCAGGCCCTGCGTGCCGGTGGCCCGGAACACCAGGGGCAGCATGTCGGCACGCACCAGCGCGCCGTTCGGCATGTCCTTGATCAGGGTCGCTTCGAGCTCGGTGATGCCCTGCTGCTGCAGGTACTTGAGCGTCCAGAAGCGTTCCATGCCGCCCTGGTGCGCGTTGTAGGTGCTGTAGGCCGCGTCGAAGCCCGACAAGATGGAGAACAGGTCCGCGTCCTTGGGCTTGAAGGGCGCCGCGAGCGCCGCCGTCTTGCCGTGGCGTGCCGCGGCGATGATCTGCCACTGGTTCACGAGGTCGGTGTAGCGCCGCAGCGGCGATGTGCTCCAGGCGTAGCTCTTCACGCCGAGGCCGGCATGCGGCAGCGCCCGGGTGCCCATGCGCACCTTGATGCCGGGTGCCAGGCTGGCCTGGCTGCGGTAGAGGCCGGGCACGCCGAGTTCGCCGAGCCAGCCGCCCCAGCTGCTGTTGGCCAGGATCATCGCTTCGGAAACGATCAGGTCGAGCGGCGCGCCGCGTTGGCGGGTGCTGATCTGCACCTGTTCGCCGCCGTCGGGCTCGCCAGCGTTTCCGACCAGCCGGAAGTTGTAGTCGGGGCGGTTGAAGTTCTCCGGCTTGCCACGCACGACTTCGCGCCGCGCCTTCAGCTCCTTGGCCAGGCGAAACAGGAACGACAGCGGTTCGCGCAGCCGCGATGCGGCCTCGGGCGTGCTCGCGCTGTCGACCGAGGCGTCTTCCAGCCATGCCTGCGTGACGACGGCATCGAGCTGGTCGTGGCGCAGGTTGGCTGCGATCGGCACCCGCTCGAGCTTCGTTTCCGTGGTTTCCAGCTCAAGCGTTGCTTCATCGAAGGTGGCGTAGAGCGAGACGGCCGGGCAGTCGCGCCCTTCCAGCAGGGTGTATGCGGCCACCACGTCATCGGGAAGCATGGTGATCTTGTGGCCCGGCATGTAGACGGTCGACATGCGACCGCGCGCCACCTGGTCGATCGCGCCGCCCGGCTCGAGCGCCAGACCGGGCGCCGCGATGTGGATGCCGACCGTGACGGTGCCCGTGCCCAGCCCGCTCACCGACAGGGCGTCGTCGATTTCGGTGGTCTGCGAATCGTCGATCGAAAAAGCCTGCACTGCGGCGAGCGGCAATTCATCCGCGATGACCGGTGCCTGCAGCGCCGGAAAGCCGGTGCCCTTGGGGAAGTTCTCGAACAGGAACCGGCGCCAGTGGAACTGGTAGGGCGAATCGATGGCGCCCGCGCGCTGCAGCAGGTCGAGCGGCGGCAGTTGCGTGGCCCGCGCGGCTTCGACCACCGCCCTGTATTCGGGTGCGTTCTTGTCCGGCCGAAACAGGATCTTGTAGAGCTGCTCGCGAATCGCGGCCGGGCATTCGCCGGCTGCAAGCTGCGCCGCCCAGTCGGTGATCTGGGCCTGGACCGCCTTCTTCTTTTCGATGGCCACGAGCGCCTGCTGCACGATCTCGGCGGGCGCCTTCTTGAAACGGCCCTTGCCGGCGCGGCGGAAATAGTGCGGTGCCTCGAACAAGGCGAGCAAGGCAGCGGCTTGCTGGGGCAGCGTCGGATGGGCCTGGAAGTACTCGGCTGCGAGTTCGGCGAAGGTGAACTCGCCCTCGGGCGAGAACTCCCACGCCAGGTCGAGGTCGACGCCGGTGGCCAGCGCGCGGGCTTCGGCCATCAGTTCGGCCGGGCTCGGCTTCTCGAATCGCAGCACGATGCTGGCGCCCTTGACCTTGACGCGCTTGCCGGAATCGAGCTCGACCTGCGCCGAGGCCTCGGCCTCCGAAAGGACTCGGCCGCCGAGGTACTTGCCGGCTTCTTCGAACAATACAAACATGGCGCGGATTGTCCCATGGGCCGCGGCGCCTGCCGTGCCGCGAAGGGCGGTCAGGCAGGGTCGATGAAAGCCATGACGTCGTCGAGGTGGCGCACGGCGAAGTCGGAGAGCGCATGGTCGCCGGCTTCGAGCAGTTCGATGCGGCTTGCGGGATAGCGCGCCGTCATTTCGCGCCAGTCCAGCAGTTCGTCACCCTTGGCGACGATGGCGAGGATGCGCTTCGGCTGCGCAAGAGCGCCGGCTTCCAGCGCGCGCAGCTCGTCGATGTACTCCGGCTTGAAATGGAAATGCTCGGCAGGGTTGTGCCACAAGGTCTGGTCGCCGATGTAGCGCGCCAGGTCGCGCGGCGCATGAACCGCCGGATTCAGCAGCACGGCGCGGCAGTCGGTCCTGCTGGCGACCCAGGTGGCATAGAAGCCGCCCAGCGACGAGCCGATCACGGCCATCGTGTCCCTCGGCCATTGCGCGATGCCGTCCATTACCAACGCCATGGCCTCGCGCGGGGAGGGCGGAAGCTGCGGGCACCACAACGTCATCTTCGGATGACGTTCGGCAACTCGCTCGGCAACCAGCCGGGCCTTGGTCGACTGCGGCGACGAGCGAAAGCCATGCAGGTACAGCAGATGTGTGGTGGGCAACAGGCTCGGCACGTGCGGATTCTCATGCAATCGGGAGATCTCTCGGTGCATGCGCCGAAAGAACGCCTGGTGCGACGGATAATTCGCGCCCATGTCAGCCGTGTTCCATCAGCCGTCGCTCGCGCGGCGCATCGCGCCCGTATTCCAGGGCTTCGACGGCTTCCTCGCCTTCGCGGTGTTCCTGCTGGCCTGCGCCGGCATGCTGACGATGTACTCCTCGGGCTTCGACCACGGCTCGCGCTTCTCGGACCATGGGCGCAACATGCTCCTGGCCGGTCTCATCATGTTCGTGGTGGCGCAGGTGCCGCCCCAGCGCCTGATGTTCTTCGCCGTGCCGCTCTACACCGCCGGTGTGGCGCTCCTGATCGCGGTGGCGCTGTTCGGCATCAGCAAGAAGGGCGCGCAGCGCTGGATCAACGTGGGCGTGGTGATCCAGCCGAGCGAGATCCTGAAGATCGCGACACCGCTGATGCTGGCCTGGTGGTTCCAGCGTCGCGAAGGACAGCTGCGCACGCTCGACTTCGTCGTCGCGACGGTGCTGCTGGCGGTGCCGGTCGGGCTCATCATGAAACAGCCCGACCTGGGCACTTCGCTGCTGGTGCTGGCGGCCGGCCTGTCGGTGATCTTCTTTGCCGGCCTGTCCTGGAAACTGATCCTGCCGCCGATGCTTCTCGGCTTGGTCGGCGTGGCCCTGATCGTGGGCTTCGAGTCGCAGCTGTGCGCCGGCGGCGTCGACTGGCACGTGCTGCACGACTATCAGAAGCAGCGCATCTGCACGCTGCTCGATCCGACCAAGGACCCGCTCGGAAAAGGCTTCCACATCATCCAGGGGATGATCGCCATCGGCTCTGGCGGCATGGGCGGCAAGGGCTTCATGCAGGGCACGCAGACGCACCTGGAGTTCATTCCGGAGCGCACCACCGACTTCATCTTCGCGGCCTTCTCCGAGGAGTTCGGCCTGATGGGCAACCTCGCGCTGATCGCCGCCTTCATCTTCCTCATCTTCCGCGGCCTGGCCATCGCGATGGACGCGCCGACACTGTTCTCGCGGCTGCTGGCCGGCGCGATGACGATGATCTTCTTCACCTACGCCTTCGTGAACATGGGCATGGTGAGCGGCATCCTGCCGGTGGTGGGCGTGCCCCTGCCCTTCATCAGCTACGGCGGCACCGCGATGGTGACGCTCGGGCTGGGCCTGGGCATCCTGATGTCGATCTCGCGTGCCAAGCGCCTGATGCAGAGTTGAACCCTTCCAGAAACACAGCGGAACCGGCTTCGCCGGGCCGCGGGTGTTGCCCCCGGCGGGGGGGAGGAGAAGCGACACGCAGTGCGCGCATCCTGGGGGCGAGCAATAATCCTTGATGATTTCTCGCGAACCCACCATCGAGCGCCTCGCCACGGCGCAGCAACTCCTGCTCACGCCCTTCGGTCTTGACGAATCGCACCTCTCGCGGGCCCTGGCCGAGATCACCGCGCACAAGGTCGACGACGCGGATCTCTACTTTCAATACACCCGCAGCGAAGGCTGGAGCCTGGAAGAAGGCATCGTCAAGACCGGCAGCTTCAGCATCGACCAGGGCGTTGGCGTGCGTGCGGTCAGCGGCGAGAAGACCGCCTTCGCCTATTCGGACGACATCTCCGAAGCTTCGCTGCTCGACGCCGCGCGAACGGTGCGCAGCATTTCATCGGCCGGGCGCACGGCACGGGTGAAGACGCCCGCACGACGGATCGCAGGCAGCCGCTCCCTCTACAACGGCGTCGATCCGATATCGACGCTCGACAGTGCATCCAAGGTCAAGCTGCTCGAAAAGACGGAGCAGCTTGCGCGCTCCCGCGATCCGCGGGTGAAGCAGGTGATGGCCGGCCTCGCAAGCGAATACGACGTGGTGCTCGTGGCGCGCGCCGACGGTACGCTGGCCGCCGACGTGCGGCCGCTGGTGCGCCTGTCGGTCACCGTGATCGCCGAGCAGAACGGCCGCCGCGAGATGGGTTCGGGCGGCGGGGGCGGGCGCTTCGGGCTTGCCTACTTCGACGACGAGCACATCGCTGAATATGTGGACCAGGCCGTGAAGGCGGCCCTGACCAACCTCGAGTCGCGGCCGGCACCGGCAGGCGAAATGACCGTGGTGCTTGGGCCGGGCTGGCCCGGCATCCTGCTGCACGAGGCGATCGGCCACGGCCTGGAAGGCGACTTCAACCGCAAGGGATCGAGCGCGTTCTCGGGCCGCATCGGCGAGCGCGTGGCGGCCAAGGGCGTGACGGTGCTGGACGACGGCACCATCGCGGACCGCCGCGGTTCGCTCAACGTCGACGACGAAGGCAACGCAACCCAGCGCAACGTGCTGATCGAGGACGGCATCCTGAAGGGCTACATCCAGGACTCGCTGAACGCGCGGCTGATGAAGACCAGCCCGACCGGCAACGGCCGCCGCGAGAGCTACGCGCACACGCCGATGCCGCGGATGACCAACACCTACATGCTCGGCGGCAAGCGGGTGCCGGAAGAAATCGTCGCCAGCATCAAGAAGGGGCTGTATGCCACCAACTTCGGCGGTGGCCAGGTCGACATCACGAGCGGCAAGTTCGTCTTTTCCGCCAGCGAGGCCTTCTGGGTCGAGAACGGGAAGATCCAGTACCCGGTCAAGGGCGCGACGCTGGTGGGCAACGGGCCGGATGCGCTGAAGCGGGTCACGATGATCGGCAACGACATGGCGCTCGACTCGGGCGTCGGCACCTGCGGCAAGGAAGGCCAGAGCGTGCCGGTCGGGGTCGGCCAGCCCACCCTGCGCATCGACGGCCTGACGGTCGGCGGCACCGCCTGAAGCCTGTGCTACATTCCGCCCTTATGTCTTCGCGCAGCGCTGTCTATTTTTCGTACTTCTGGTTCCCGGGTTCCGGCGGACGAGAGGCGAGCGCGTAAAGCAAAGCACACACCTCCCAGAACCGCCGGCGCCTCAGGCCCCGGCGGTTTTTTTATGCCCGATGGATTTCAAGCGAAGGAAAGAGCGATGAGCACGAACACTGCCCCGGCCAGCGATACCTGGTATGCGAGCGTCGAAAAGACCAGTCGAACCGACGATGAACGCATCAAGGACATCACCGTGCTGCCCCCTCCCGAACACCTGATCCGCTTCTTCCCCATCCGCGGCACGCCGGTCGAGTCGCTGATCACCGGCACCCGCCGCAAGATCCACGACATCATGGCGGGCAAGGACGACCGGCTGCTGGTCGTGATGGGGCCTTGTTCGATCCACGACCCTGCTGCCGCACTCGAGTACGCCCGGCGCCTGAAGGTCGAACGCGAAAAG
>JANOCL010000191.1:0-7022 GCA_031412135.1 Variovorax sp.
CACCGTGGCCGCCGTGTACGAGCGCGAGGGCAAGCTGGTCGAGAAGTACGCCCTGCGTCACGTCGAGCACGAGCGCTCGGCCGGCGGCGCTGGGGGCGAGTACCCGCTGCAGGACGGTTTCGGCTGGACCAACGGCATCGCATGCGCCTTGCTGGCGCAACAGCCGGCGCACAGCGCGCACACCTGTATTGCGCGCGACCCGGTTTATCACTATCGGTAGAACCTCGAGCCTTGCTTCAACGGCTGCGCGGCCGGTTCTTGACCGACGTCGTCGGGTATCAAGACTTCCGATGCGCCGTTTCCGGCGCCGTCCCGATCCACCAGCGCTGGATGCATTCCAGGAGCGCCCCCACATCCGCCGGCTTCACGAAGTGGTGATCGAAGCCTGCTTCCATCGCAGCCTGCTGATCTTCTTTCTGGCCGTAGCCCGTGAGGGCGATGAGCAGTGCGTTCTTCGCGAGATCCATGCCGCGCATCTGTCTCGCCACCGCATACCCGTCCAGCAACGGCAGGCCGATGTCGAGCAGCACGACGGTCGGCCTGAAACCCTCGATCGCGGCCAACGCGCCTTCGCCGTCTTCAGCGGTCAGCACGGCATGGCCTTCCATCTCGAGCACGATGGCCATCGCTTCCGCGGCATCGCGGTTGTCGTCGACGACCAATACACGCTGCGGTGCCGAGGCCCCCGAGCCATGCGAAGGCGCCGACACGGCTTCATGAAGAAGCCCGATGCACGGCAGCCGGATCTTGAAGTCCGAGCCCCGGTCGGGCCCGGCACTGCTCGCCTCGATGCGCCCGCCATGCAGTTCGGTGAGCCGCCGTGCCAGCGTCAGGCCGACGCCGAGTCCGCCCTGTGCGCGGTCGAGCCCCCGCTTGCCCTGCGAGAAGAGGTCGAAGATGTGGGGCAGCAGCTCGGCGTCGATGCCGATGCCCTGGTCACGCACGGTCACCACCGCCTCGCCGTCGTTGAACTCGACCAGCAGCTCGATCTGCGTGCCTTCGCCGCTGTACTTGGAGGCGTTGTGCAGCAGGTTGGCAACGACCTGGGTCAGCCTTGCAGTGTCGCCCTGAAGGCGCACGGCATGCTCCGGCACCTTGACCGTGAGCGTCTGCCGCCGGCTCTGGATGAAGGGCTGCACCGTTTCGACGCCCTGGCCCACGACAGTCTTCAGGTCGATCGGCTCGCGTTTCAAGGTGATCTTGCCCTGGCTGATGCGGGCGACGTCCAGCAGCTCCTCGATCAGGCGGGTCATCTGCTTGAGCTGGCGCTGCGCGATGTCGAGCGCCCATGACACCTTGGGTTGCGGCGCCGCCACTTTCCGGATCACCTCCATGGCGGTGTGAATGGGTGCCAGCGGGTTTCGCAGTTCGTGCGACATCATCGCGAGGAACTCGTCCTTGCGCTGGTTCGACTGCTGCAGTTCCTCCTGCGCGGCCTTGCGGTCCTGGATTTCGCGCTGCAACACCCTGTAAAGGCGTGCGTTCTCGAAAGCGGTTGCGGCACGCACGCCGATTTCTTCCAGCACCGCCTTGTCCGCCGCCTTGTCCCAGTTGCCTGCCGCGTCCGATGCGACCAGAAGAGCACCCAGGACCCGTCCGCCGAAGACGAGCGGCAGGGCGACAGCCGTACGCATGGGCGACCACGGCACCGGCGGCGTGGCGGCGAACCCGAGGGCCCGCGCGTCCCACTCGGCAACGTCCACATCGCCCAGAACGAGCGGGCGCCGTGCCTGCATCGCCGCATCGAGCACGATGCCTATCGCGTTTTGCAGGCGCAGCTTCGGCTCGCTGGCGGCGAGCAGGCGAGAGCCCGCAGCCGCAGCAGCGACGACCACATCCTCGCCATCGAAATCTCCATCGGCAAGGCGCACGACGGCAACCGTGGCGAGCGCCGGAACCAGCAGATCGACCAGCTGGCGCGCTGCAATTCCGATTTCGAGCGAGCCGCTCAAGGCGCGGCTTGCGTGCGCCAGGAACGCGGAGCGCCTGTCGCTCTCTTCGGCCACGCGGCGGCCGGCTTCGGCGGCCATCATGGCGGCGCGCGAGTCGGCTTGCAGCTGCACCTGCCTCTGCATCTGGTAGAGCGAGACGAACACGCCCACCTTGCTGCGCAGCACCGCCGGCACCGGCGGCGACAGGATGTAGTCGACCGCGCCCAGCGAGTAGCCGCGCGCCGTCTGCATCTCGTCGACGTAGGAGGTGATGAAGATGATCGGCGTGTGCGCGCTGCGGCGGTGCTGCCGGATCAGCGCCGCGGTCTCGAAGCCGTCAATGCCGGGCATGTTCACGTCCAGCATGATCACTGCGAACTCGCGGTGCAGCACCTCCCTGAGCGCGTCGGCGCCGGAGCGAACCAGCACGAGGTTCTGGCCCAAGTCCTCGAGGATCGTGCGGAAGACGAGCAGCTTCTCCGGCAGATCGTCGACGATCAGGATGTTGGCGCTCTCATCGTTCATTTGCACAGCCAGCCCCGCAGCACCACCAGCAGGTAGGACGTGTCCACCGGCTTGGAGAGATAGTCCCAGGCACCGGCTTCGATGCACTTTTCGCGGTCGCCCTTCATCGCCTTTGCGGTCACGGCCACCAGGGGCAGCTGCTTGCCCCGCGGCAGCTTGCGCAGCTCGCGCATGGTCTGCATGCCGTCCATCTCCGGCATCATGATGTCCATCAGGACGATGTCGATGGCCGGATCTTCTTCGACGAGCCTGATGGCATCGCGGCCGTTCTCTGCAGAGATGATCACCATCCCGTGTTCATCGAGCACGGTGGCCAGCGCGAAGATGTTGCGCATGTCGTCGTCGACGATCAGCACCTTCTTTCCGGCCAGCGACCCTCTGGCGTCGCTCACCACCTGCACCGACCGGCGCTCGGCCTCGGACATGCCGGAGACGGGGCGGTGCAGCACGAACGCGCTCGCGTCCACGAGCTGGTCGAGCGACGTGGCGCGCAGCCAGACGGAGCCTGCCGATCCGTATTGCGGCACCGGATGCAGGTGGTTGTCAGGGTCGCCTGTGTACAAGACCACCGGCAGTGGATGCACCGGCGAGCGCAGCTCAAGCAGATCGAGGAGTTCCGTGCCGCCCAGACCGCCGAGCATGCCGTCGGTGACGACGCAATCCAGGTCCTGGTCGGCAAGCTCCCGGCGCATGGCGTCGGCGCCGGACACGACCACGGTCTCGATGCCCGGGACATCCGCGATTTCAAGGAACGCATCGCGTGCCGCCGATTCGGACATCGCGACCAGCATCTTTCTCGCATCTGCGCGCACATAGCGATTCAGCTGCACCAATGCCTCGTCCACCTGGTCGATGGACTGCAGCGGCTTTGCGAGGAAACCCATCGCACCCGAATTCAATGCGCGCTCGCGCGAATCGTCCGTCGACACCACGCACACCGGAACGTGCCGTGTCGCCCAGTCGGCCTTCAGGCGTTCGAGGATGCGCCAGCCTTCCATGTCCGGCAAAAAGATGTCCAGCGTGATCAGGCTCGGCCGGTAGTCGCGGGTGAGCGTCAGCGCGCCGGCGCCGCTCGAGCTCACCAGGCCCTTGAAGCCGTTGCGCCGCGCCGCCTGCAACAGCACCTTGGCGAAGGCGATGTCGTTCTCGACGATCAGTACCACCTTGTCGCCCGACAGGATGGCCTCCCGGTCGTCGTCGGCGATGTTCAGGGCCGGCACGTCGTCCACCGCGTCGGCGAACTCGGCCGGGTCCTGGATGCGCGCGTCCTCGATCGACGGCCAGCGGGCAGAGTCCGCCGCGCGGTTGCGGGCACCCGCCTGCCATCCGCTGTCGCCGCTGTTGCCGATGCGGCCGAGCCGCGCGGCGCGCGACGGGCTGTAGCTTTGCGGCAGGTAGAGGGTGAAGGTGCTGCCCTGCGACGGCGTGCTGCTCAGGCGAATCTCGCCGCCCAGCAGTCTTGCGAGCTCGCGGCTGATCGCCAGGCCGAGGCCGGTTCCGCCGTACTTGCGCGATGTCGAGCCGTCGGCCTGCTGGAACGCTTCGAACACGATCTGCTGCTTGTCCGCCGAGATGCCGATTCCGGTGTCGGAGACGGCGAACGCCACCACCTGCCCGGCGCGGTTGAGCTCATCGCTGTCGCGCGACCAGCCGCTCTCGACCCGCGAGATCGAAAGCGAGACCGAGCCGTGGTGGGTGAACTTGAACGCGTTCGACAGCAGGTTCTTGATCACCTGCTGCAGCCGCTTGACGTCGGTGACGATGGTCTCGGGCATCGTCGCGTCGGCCATGTGGATCTCGAAATCGACATGCTTGGCTTCGGCCACATGGCGGAAGCTGCGTTCGACCGAGCGCTGCAGTTCTTCCATGCGCAGTTCGCTCACTTCGACCGCCACCGTGCCCGACTCGATCTTGGAGAGGTCGAGGATGTCGTTGATCAGCATCAGCAGGTCGTTGCCCGACAGGTGGATCGTCTTGGCAAACTCGACCTGGCGCGGCGTCAGGTTGCCGTCGCCGTTCTTGCAGAGCTGGTCGGACAGGATCAGCAGGCTGTTCAGCGGTGTGCGCAACTCGTGCGACATGTTGGCCAGAAACTCGGACTTGTACTTCGACGTCAGCGCCAGCTGCTCGGCCTTTTCTTCCAGCGCCTGGCGGGCCTGCTCAACCTCCTGGTTCTTGCGCTCGACTTCCTGGTTCTGGTGCACCAGCAGGCGGGCCTTTTCCTGCAGTTCCTCGTTGGTCTGCTGAAGCTCCTGCTGGCGGCTTTGCAGCTCCTCGGCCAGCGACTGCGACTGCGTCAGCAGGTCCTCGGTCCGCATGTTGGCCGAGATGGTGTTGATCACGATGCCGATCGATTCCGTCAGCTGGTCCAGGAACGCCTGGTGTGCCGGGTTGAAGCGCTGCAGCGACGCCAGCTCCAGCACGCCGCGCACTTCATCCTCGAACACGATCGGCAGCACGATCACGTCCATCGCGGCGGCTTCGCTCAGGCCGGTCGCCACCTTGAAGGCGGTGCTCGGGACGTTGGTCAGCAGGATCTTCGACTTCTCGATCGCGCACTGGCCGACCAGGCCCTGGCCCAGGTCGACTTCCTTGCCGTGCGAGCTCTGTCCGCCCGAGGCATAGCTTGCAAACAGCTTGAGCCGCGCGGTGCCCTGGGCGCCGGTCAGCACATAGAACTCGGCCTGCTGGGCGCCGACCACCGGCGCCAGTTCGGACAGGATCAGCTGGCCCACGGTGAGCAGGTCTTTCTGGCCCTGCAGCATGCGGCTGAACTTGGCCAGGTTGGTCTTCAGCCAGTCCTGCTCGGTGTTCTTCTGCGTCGTGTCCTTCAGGTTGCGGATCATCTCGTTGATGGTGTCCTTGAGCGCGGCGACCTCGCCCTGCGCTTCCACCGTGATCGAGCGGGTCAGGTCGCCCTGGGTCACCGCGGTCGCCACCTCGGCGATGGCCCGCACCTGCGTCGTCAGGTTGGCCGCGAGCTGGTTCACGTTCTCGGTCAAGCCTTTCCAGGTGCCGGCAGCGCCGGGCACCTTGGCCTGGCCACCCAGCTTGCCTTCTACGCCCACCTCGCGCGCCACGGTCGTCACCTGGTCGGCAAAGGTGGCCAGCGTGTCGGTCATGCTGTTGATGGTTTCGGCCAGCGCGGCGATCTCGCCCTTGGCCTCCACCGTGAGCTTCTGCTTCAGGTCGCCGTTGGCCACCGCGGTCACCACTTTGGCGATGCCGCGCACCTGGCCGGTCAGGTTGCCGGCCATGAAGTTCACGTTGTCCGTCAGGTCCTTCCAGGTGCCCGAGACGTCGCGCACCTGCGCCTGTCCGCCGAGCCGCCCTTCGGTGCCGACCTCGCGCGCGACGCGGGTCACTTCGGCCGCGAAGGAAGAGAGCTGGTCGACCATCGTGTTGATGGTGGCCTTGAGTTCGAGGATCTCGCCCTTCACGTCCACCGTGATCTTCTTCGACAAATCGCCCGTGGCCACCGCCTTGGTCACGTCGGCGATGTTGCGCACCTGGGACGTGAGATTCGAAGCCATCAGGTTCACCGAGTCGGTCAGGTCCTTCCACGTGCCGGCCACGCCCTGCACATCGGCCTGGCCGCCCAGGATGCCCTCGGTGCCCACTTCGAGTGCGACGCGCGTCACTTCGGCCGCGAAGGAGCGCAACTGGTCGACCATCGTGTTGACGGTGTTCTTGAGTTCGGAGATCTCGCCCTTCACGTCCACCGTGATCTTCTTGGACAGGTCGCCTGCCGCCACGGCGGTCGTCACCTCGGCAATGTTGCGCACCTGCGAGGTCAGGTTGCCGGCCATGAAGTTGACCGACTCGGTCAGGTCCTTCCAGGTGCCGGCCACGCCCTGCACGTCGGCCTGGCCGCCCAGAATGCCTTCGGTGCCTACTTCGCGCGCCACGCGGGTCACCTCGGCTGCGAAGGATCGCAACTGGTCGACCAGCGTGTTCACCGTGTTCTTCAGCTCCAGGATTTCACCCTTGCCGTCGACGGTGATCTTCTTCGACAGGTCGCCCGCCGCCACCGCCTTGGTCACGTCGGCGATGTTGCGCACCTGCGATGTCAGGTTCGACGCCATCGAGTTCACCGACTCGGTCAAGTCCTTCCAGGTGCCGGCCACGCCCTGCACGTCGGCCTGGCCGCCCAGCTTGCCCTCGGTGCCCACCTCGCGCGCGACGCGGGTCACTTCGTCGGCGAAGGAAGAGAGCTGGTCCACCATGGTGTTGATGGTGTTGGTCAGCTCCAGAATCTCGCCCTTGGTGTCGACCGATATCTTCTTGGACAGGTCGCCCGCCGCCACGGCCTTGGTCACGTCGGCGATGTTTCGCACCTGAGAGGTCAGGTTGCCGGCCATGAAGTTCACCGACTCGGTCAGGTCCTTCCAGGTGCCGGCCACGCCCTGCACGTCGGCCTGGCCGCCCAGCTTGCCTTCGGTGCCCACCTCGCGCGCGACGCGCGTCACTTCAGCCGCGAAGGATCGCAGCTGGTCCACCATGGTGTTGATGGTCGCCTTCAGTTCCAGGATTTCTCCCTTCACGTCCACCGTGATCTTTTTCGAC
>JANOCL010000192.1:0-14896 GCA_031412135.1 Variovorax sp.
GGCAGCTCCCAGGCCGCAGGCGCCGTGGGTGCATCCAAGCCGGACGCGCTTCAGCGCCAGGCCGTGGTGCTGACACCGGAGGAGGTCAGGGATCGCGAGACCGACGTTCCGGCACCCGTCGACCGCGGCGACGTTTTGCCGAGGGCCCGAAGGGGCGTCTTCCATCCGGAGGAAATTGCCAGGGAGCGGGCACTCGAAGCCGACCTGCCGGCGCCAGTCGACAGGGGCGAAGCGTCCGCGCCCGGCACCGAGGCCGGCGCGCCGGCCAGCACCGGGCGGTGGTCTGCGCCGACCGGCTGGCCGATCAATGCGATCCATGCCGTGCTTACGCCGGACGGCAAGGTTCTGACCTACGGCAGCGACCCGAGCGGCGCGCAGGGCGCACAGCTCTACTTCGACGTGTGGGACCCGGCCACCGACACGCACAACCTGATGCAGCACGCCACGCGCTCCGACATGTCCTGCAGTGCGCACACGGTGCTGGCGGAATCGGGCCGGGTGCTCATCGCCGGCGGCGACAGCCGCGGTTCTTCGGCAGACAAGGTCAACTTCGGCATTCGGGAAACCAGTCTGTACGACCCGGTGTCCGCGACCATGTCGGCCGGACCGCCGATGAACCATGCACGCTGGTGCGGATCGGCCGTGCCGCTGGCGGATGGCCGGGTGCTGATGCTCGGCGGCATTGACGGAAACGGCGTGCTCGCGGGCGGGCTCGAAACCTACACGCCGGGACTCGGCTGGAAGGACCTGCCGGGCATCGTCTGGCCCGGCGACATCTTCTATCCGCGTGCGGTGCTGGCACCCAATGGACGCGTGGTCGTGGCCGACAACAACCGGCTCCTGAGCGTCCATACCGCAGCGCCCGGGATCTCTCAGATCGGCGCGCTGCCCAAGACCGTCGACTGGCTGCTGCCATGGGCGATGTTCGACCGCGGCAGGATGATGATGATCGCGAACGACGGCGCAACCATGGTGGTCGACCTGAACGGCCGCACGCCCGTCGTGACCACCCTGCCGGGCCCGGGGGTCGACCGCGACTGGGGATCGGCGACCGTCCTGCCGGATGGCAAGGTGCTCGTCACCGGCGGCTCGGGCCGGCCGAACGAGCTGGTGGGCGCCGCCTTTCGCGCCCACATCTGGGACCCGAAGACCGGGCTCTGGACCGCGGGTGCCTCGGCGCAGAAGCCGCGCCTCTACCACTCGACCGCCCTGCTGCTGCCCGATGCCACGGTGTTGACGGCCGGCGGCGGCTCGCCGGGGCCGGTGACCAACCTCAACGCGGAGATCTACGCACCGCCGTATCTGTTCGACAGTGGCGGCCAGCGTGCGCCACGCCCGGTGATCGACGCCGCCCCGGCGCAGCTGACCCTTGGCACCGACTTCCGCATCGGCGTTGCGTCTTCGCGCCCGGTACAGCGGGTGACGCTGGTCCGCACCGGCTCGGCCACGCATTCGACGAATTTCGAGCAACGCTTTCTCGAACTGCCGTTCACGCAGGCACCGGGAGCGTCGACCATCGACGTCGCATTGACCGAGAGTCCGAACGTGCTGCCCGCCGGCCACTACATGCTGTTCGTGATCGACGACGCCGGCGTGCCCTCGGTCGCCCGAATCGTGAAGCTGAGCGGTGCCTGGACCCAGGTGGCCGCGCAGGGCCAGACCTTCACACTCCCTTCGGCCACGCTCGTGCGGTACGGCGCCAACGAGGACATGGTCGAGAAAACCGTGTCCGGCGAAGTCCGGTGCACGAGCGCCTTCTTCGGATCGAACCCGGCGCCTGCCGCAAGCAAGGGCTGCTCGGTTCTGACGCCGAAGATTGCCGGAGCGATTCCGGGCCCGGCAACCGGCCCGACGACGGACAGCACCGTGGCCGTTGAAGGCGGCACCTTCAGCATGCCGTCTCCAACCGTCGTGAGCTACGGCGCAGGTTCGAGCTGGATCGAGCGAACCGTCAGCGGACCGGCGACCTGCAGCAACGCGTTTTTCGGTGCCGATCCGTTGCGGTTCGTGGTGAAGTCCTGCGTGACTTCGCCGGGCTAGATCAAGGGCGGCGGGTGCGCTCGAATTTGCGGGTTCGGCATCGTTACGGCTCAACCGCCATCGTATTGCACTGGTTGCTCGCGTTGATGATCGTCGGCTCGTTCAGCATCGGGCTCTACATGGTCGATCTGCCGTTCTCTCCGCTGCGCGCCAGGCTGTTCAACTGGCACAAGTGGGCCGGCGTCACGATCCTCGCGCTGTCGGCGGTCCGGCTGCTGTGGCGGCTGACGCACCCGCCGCCGCCCTTGCCGCCGGCAATCGAATGCGCGATGCCGCGCTGGCAGCGCTTCGCACACCACCGCACGCTGGGGCTGCTCTACCTGCTGTTCTTCGCGGTGCCGCTGTTCGGCTGGGCCTACAGTTCGGCGCTGGGTTTTCCGATCGTCTGGTTCGGCGTACTGCCGCTGCCCGACTTCGTGCCGCCCGACAAGGCGCTGGCCGAAACCGTGCTGCTGCCGCTTCATCGCAGCAGCGCGTTCGTGCTGGCCGCACTCGTCATCGTGCACACGGCCGGCGCGTTGAAGCATCATTTCGTCGACCACGACGGGCTGCTCGCGCGCATGTGGCCCGCCAACCGAACCGGGAAGTCTCCATGACCTCGTTGCGTATCGCCCGCGTGGCGGTGGCACTCGCGATCTGGCTCGGCGCCGCCGGTCCTTCCGCGGCGGAGCCGGCCGCGAAGCTGCTGCCCTACAAGAGCCAGATCGTGTTCGTCAGCAAGCAGATGGGGGTGCCGGTCGAGGGCGCTTTCGGCCGGTTCACCGCGCAAGTCGCGTTCGACCCGAAGAAGCCGGAGGGCGGCAGCGTGGCGCTGACCATCGACATGGGCAGCGCGACGCTCGGCGTGGCGCAGATCGACGTGGAACTGCCCAAGGCCGACTGGTTCGACGTCATCAGGTTTCCGCAGGCGGACTTCAAGTCGAGCGCGATCAGGGGCCTGGGCGGCGGACGCTTCGAGATCGAAGGCAGGCTCACGATCAAGGGACAGGTACAAGAACTGGTCGTGCCTGTGACGATCACGCAGGGTGACGGCCCCTCGGTCGCAAGCGGAAGCTTTACCATCCAGCGCCTTGCGTTCAAGGTGGGCAGCGGCGAATGGACCGACACCTCGATGCTGGCCAACGACGTGCAGGTGCGCTTCAGGCTCACGCTGTCCGGACTCGGCGCGCTCTGAACCGGCACCACACCAAACCCGAAACACGTCAATGACCCCAAAGTTCATCACCATGGCTGCGGCACTCGCGCTGGCGGCAACCGTGCAGGCACAGACCGCGCCCGGAACCGACTTCATCGAGCCGCCCGTTGCCATGATGCCCTCGGGCGGGCCGGTCAAGGGCGCGAGCTACGTCATCGACCCGACGCACACCTTCGTCAACTACGAAATGGGCCACTACGGCACGACCACCAACCGCGGGCGCTTCAGCACCACCGAGGGCATGGTCCAGATCGACCAGAGCGGCACCGGCGGCAAGATCGACATCACGATGGACATGAGCTCCATCAACACCGGCGTCGACCTGCTCAACCGGCATGTGCAGAGCAAGGACTTCTTCAACGTGGCGGCGCACCCGACGGCGCGCTTCCAGGCCGACAACATCGCCTTCAATGGCGCCAAGGTCACCGAGGTCGGCGGCACGCTCACGCTGATGGGGAAGAGTCGGCCGATCGTGCTCAAGGCCAACCGCTTCAACTGCTACCAGAATCCGCTGATCAAGCGCCAGGTCTGCGGCGGCGACTTCGAGACCACCGTCGAGCGCAGCCAGTGGGGCATCGTCTGGGGCCTCGCCTTCGGCTTCGAGGACAAGGTCAGGTTGCTGGTGCAGGTCGAGGCAATCAACCTGGTGCCCTGACTACAGGAAGCTCTCCGGCGTCAGCGGCGCCAGGATTTCCAACACCGTGCGGCTCCAGAAGTCGGAGTCGGGTTCCACGCCCAGCACCTCCTGCGCCCCGATCGGGCCGCTGACCCATTCGATGTTCTGCGTGCCCTCGGCAAAGCGCAGCCGGTAGGCGCCTTGCTGCTTTAGCACCTCGATCAGCTTGAGCGCCTGCTGCGCCATCTCGGGGCTCTGCACGAACAGGCCGATCTCGGTGTTGAGCATGTCCGAGCGCGGGTCGAAATTCATCGAGCCGATGAAAAGAATGCGACGGTCGATCACGGCCGACTTGGCATGCAGCCGGCCGATCGACGAGCCGAACAGCCCGAGCCGCACGCTGGCGCGCGTGCGCACGGAACTCAGCTCGTAGAGCTCGATGCCTAGCTTCAGCATGTCGGGCCGGTAGCGCCGGTAGGCGGTATGCACCAGCGGCTCGTCCGTCGCCGCGAGCGAATTGGTCACGATGCTCATCTTCACGCCGCGGCCGTGCACTTCCTGCATCACCTCGAGGCCGCCCTTGCCGGGGATCAGATAGGGCGATGTGATGGTGACCTCGCTGCGCGCCCGGCGGATCTGCTCGAGCACGTTGTAGCGCACGCTGTCCACGTCGAGCAGCGGCACGCCGCCGTACGAGGCAGTCTTGCCGATCACGCGCTCGGGCGAATCGGCGTACGCCTCGGCCCGGCTCCAGATGAGGCCGAGCCTGCCTGCATCGAGCTCTCCGGCGATCGGGCCGTAGCCGAGCAGGTCGTTCGGCGCCGGTGCCGGCGGCGGCGGGGTGCTGCCGGGGCCGGTCAGCCGCTCGAAGCCGGCCTGCAGTTGCGCCTGCGTCGCGCCGCTTTTCACGATCGCCTGCAGGGGCGCCACATACTCGCTGTTCCAGTATTGGTCGAACAGGTTGCCCAGTCGCGGCAGCAACGCGCCGGCGACGAAGGTGTCGAGGTCGAGGAAGTTCGGCCCGGCCGTGCGCGTGAAGTACTGGTTGCCGATGTTGCGCCCGCCCGCGACCGCCATGGCGCCGTCGGCGATGAAGAGCTTGTTGTGCATGCGCCGCTGCACGCGGTCGAAATTGAGCAGCGACGCGGCAAAGCGCAGGGCCATGCTGCTGCGCCCGGCCGGAAACGGGTTGAACAGCCGCAGCTCGACGTTCGGCGTGGCGGCCAGGCCCAGGAGCAGCCCGTCCTCGCCCGAGGTGTAGAGGTCGTCCATCAAAAGCCGCACGCGCACGCCGCGCTGCGCCGCATCGCGCAGCGTGCGCAGGAAGTAGCGGCCGGTCTCGTCGTTCTCGATGTGGTAGTACTGGACGTCGAGCGTGCGCTCGGCGCGGCGAGCCAGTTCGAGCCGCGTGTGGAGCGCGAAATCGCCGCCCGGCAGGAGCCGGAAGCCGCTCAGGTCGGGGTCGGGCGACGTGGCCCGGGCAATGCGCCCGAGCGTGGTGTCGGTCGAGGCGCGCAGGGATCTGGAGGCTGGCCCGGCCAAGCCATCGGGCAGGCTGGCGCAGCCGGTGAAAAGAAGCGCGGTGAGTCCGAACGCCACCGCAAGGATTGTTCTGAGCATCTGATGACCTCTGGTCGGCCCCTATCGATACAGCCAGGGCGCCGCCCATTTGCCCAGCTGCGGCATCAGCCAATAGACCATCAACGCAGAGATGACGGCCGCAGACAGCGCCAAGAGGATAAGCCCGTTCGTTGGCGCGCCCGCCCAACGAAGGGCAAACGAAAGCGTTGCGGGGACGGCGGTTGTCAATGGAAAAACTGCGGCGAACGACAGCAACCACTGCTTCCAGCGCTTCGGCCCCACCTGCGCCGGATGAAACCAGAACTCCCGGCTTCGACGGATTCGGTGTCGGTCGGGCTGCGAAAGCCAAGGCAATATTTCTTGCACCAGCGCTGCCCGCTCGTTCGAGGCCAGCCAGCGTTCGGCATCGGCCTCGGTGGCGAACCGCAGGATCGCGACATAGTGTTGAAGAGCACCGACCGGCCGGGCGATCTCGGTCGACAGATAGCCCGGAAATCGCTGGTGCGCCGGCACGGCTGCCTGCATCCATCGCTCATAGTCCTCTCGATGCTCAGGGCGCACGTCGTGCACGATGACGACCGTCGCCACCCTGACGGGCTCGGCTGAAAGGGTCGTCACGGTTGCGTACGCCGCCGCTCCACAGCCAATCCATTGACCCGATCGCGCGTCGCGATCCCGCGCAGGAAGGCGTCGGGTGTCGGGCGTATCAGCGCGCTATCGCCGTCAGCCTGCGACGGCACCTGCGCTCACCGTGATGTGCTTGTACTGAACGAAGTCGTCGATGGCCGCGACGCCGTTCAGCCGGCCGGCGCCGGACTGCTTGAAGCCGCCTTCCTCGAATTCGTCGTAGACCACGGCCCAGTCGTTGATCCAGATCGTTCCGGCCTCCACGTTGCGCGCCACGCGCAGCGACCGGTTCACGTCCTGCGTCCAGATGCTGGCGGCCAGCCCGTACTCGCTGTTGTTGGCCAGTTCGATCGCCTCCGCTTCGCTGTCGAAGAGTTGGAGTGTCAGGACGGGCCCGAAGGTTTCCTTCTGCACGATGTCCATGTCGGAGTCGGTCACTTCGAGCAGTGTCGGACGGTAGAACGCGCCCTGGGCGAGCACGCCATCGCTAGCCGGCCCGCCGCGCACGATCACCTTGGCACCTGCGGCGATGGCGGCTTGCACGATTGCATCGACCCGGTCGACATTGGGCTTGTCGATGAGCGGCCCCATTTCGCTGGCCGCATCCGACGCTGGGCCGACCCGTACCGCCTGCAGCCGATCGGCAAGCCGCGTGCGCAGCGCAGCAGCAATGCCGGACTGGACCAGCAAACGCGAGCCCGTCATGCAGAACTGACCGGAAAACACCGTGAGCGCCTTCTCGAGTTTGGGCACCGCAAGATCGAGGTCCGCATCGTCGAAGACGATCATCGGCGTCTTGCCGCCCAGTTCCAGGCCGAATCGCTTGAGGTGCCTGGCGCCTGCAGCCGAGATGGCGCGGCCGGTGCTCGTGCTGCCGGTGAAGCTGATCGTCGGCACGTCGGGCGACTCGATCATCCATTTCGATCCTTCCGCGCCGGCCTCGCTGAACAGGTTGATCACGCCGCGAGGCACCGACGGCGCTTGCGACATCACCTTGGCAACCAGGGCATTGGTCTGTGCGGTCTGCCCCGGCATCTTCACGACCGTCGTACACCCGGCGGCGAGCGCGGGCGCGAGCGAGCGGATCATCAGCACCACCGGCGAGTTCCAGGGCACGATGACGCCGGCCACGCCCATCGGCTCGCGCAGCACCATCGACAGGCTTCCCGGCCTGGGTTCGCCAACGCGCCCGTACTCGGTGCGAACGAGAGAAGCGTAGTAGCGCAGCTTCGACGGCACCATGGTCACTTCGAACAATGCCTCGTCCCTGATCTTGCCGTTCTCGGTTGAAAGAATGTCGACCAGCGCGGCGGTGTGGCGCTCGAACGCGTCGGCCAGCTCGTTCAGCGCCTTCGCGCGCAGGGCCCGATCGACCTTCCATGGCGACGTCAGAAAGGCCCGTCGCGCCGCTGCAATTGCAGCGGCAGCCTCGGCAAGGCCGCCGCTCGCGTAGCGGCCGATCACGGCATAAGTCGCGGGGTCGATCGAATCCTTGTGGTCTTCAGAATCGATCCACTCGCCGTCGATCCAGTTCAATGCCAGGTTGTTGTTCATGTGTGTGTTCTCATGTTTGTCAGCACGCCTTGGGGATGCCGGGTTGCCCGACGGCGCAGTCGAGCGCAGTTCGATCCCACGCGCCAGAGTCGGCGGCGGCGGCGTAGGTCGCCATCAGGAACTCCTGGACCAGCGCATCCGGTTCCTTCGACGCCTGGACAAGATCGTAGGGAAGGATGTATTCGCCCAGATTGGCTTCGAAGCGCGCGCCCGCGGGCACCGAAGCGTTGCCGAACCCAGGCGGTGCCGGGTAGGCATAAGAATAAAAAACTGCGTGAGGAAAGGCATCGCTTCCAGGCCAGAAGCCGGCACTGCTCACCTCATGTGAATAGGCCTCCTGCACGACCTGCGGCGGCAGGCCTGGCGCTCCCGGATGGCGGGGAGCGTCGCGGCCGGAGAACCGTGTCACGGCCAGGTCGAAGGCGCCCCAGAAGAAGTGCACCGGGCTGACCTTGCCGACAAAGCTGGTTCGGAAAAGCTTGAGCAGCCGGTCCGCCTGAACGAGCGCGCGCCAGAACCGGTGCGCTGCATCGGGGTCGTAGGCAAAGTGGACGAAGTCCTTCGCGAATGGAATCGGGTCTTCCACCTCGTTGGGCATGCCGTTGATTGCAACCCCGACACCCAGGCACTCGAGCAAGACCATGACTTCGCCATGAAAGGCGCTGACCGACTTCGATTCGAGCACGATGGCACCCTCGCCGCCCAGGCTGGTGCGACACATCAGGCGCTGCGCCAGAAAATCGAACTCGATCTCGAGAAGCTCGTTGCCGATCGGGATCGGCGACGTGCCAAGGCCGCGCGCCGTGACGTACAGCGGCACCTGCCATCCATGGTTGACCCAGGGCGTGCGTGACAGGCGAATCTTGCCGACGATCTGGGTCCACAACTTGAGCGTGAGCGCTGTGTCCCGCCATGCACGGTAGTCCAGGCTGGGCCATGCCTGTTGTGCGTTGACTGCATCCGACATGTGTTCCTCTCATTGCCCTAAGCGGCAATCATTGCGCTGATGTGTTCGGCCGCCATGAGCGTGGGGACGTTCGTCGCGATCGACGGGATGTCCGGAAAGATGGAGGCATCGACAACACGCAAGTTGCGGATTCCGCGAACGCGGCCTTGCCCGTCGACCACGGCGTGAGGATCGCGCTCCCCGCCCATGGGGACGGTCGACGTCGGATGGTGGTAGGTGTCCAGAGACGCGGGCAAGCTCGCCTCGATCTTCGCCCGCGTATCTGCAACCGCGCCGGGCGCGATCTCGCTATGAACGAACTCTGAAAGCGGTGCCTTTGCGACCAGAGACCGCGCCAGCTCCACGCCGTCGACCAGGCCGTCGCGGTCGCGCTTTTCCATGAGAAAGGCCAGGTCGATGCTTGGTGCGACCTTCGGGTCGCGGCTCATCAGCTTGAACGCACCCAACGACGCGGGTCGCGTGTTGGCGATGGCGAGCATGAAGATCGCGCCGCTCGGCGACGTCGCCGGATCGCCATAGTGAACTGCGGTGATGTGAATATCGAGGTCGTCCGCGGCGGCCTGTCTCGAGCGCGCCCACAGGATGGCGCCGACGGGCGGCGTTCCCAGGCCCAGCCTGTGCTTGTTTGCCGCCCACACGCTGAAGTAGAAGGGATGGTCTTGCAGGCGCCTGCCCACCGGCAAGTCGGCAACGACGGCGATCTCCAGGCGCCTGAGATCGTCCGCCGGCCCGACGCCGGACCGCATCAGGATCGCCGGACTGCCATAAGTGCCACCCGAGAGGATGATCTCGTCGCCATCGATTCTTTCGCCACCGACGAGCCGCACGCCGATGGCGCGGCTGCCCTCGACGATCACCGAGTCGACCTCCGCCCGCCCGCGAATGGCGAGGTTCGCACGAGCGCGCGTGGCGGCGTCGAGGTAAGTCATGCCTGTATTGAGACGATCGCCCATCCGCGTGTTCATGGGGTAGGGGCTCGCCCCGTACGGCTCGCGCCCATTGAAATCGGCGGTGCGCGGGTAGCCCGCCGCAACTGCGGTTTCGACGAACGCGCGTTGCATGTCCGACGTCTCTTCGGAGCCCAGCTGATGAATCGGGAACGGACCGGCGCGCCCATGGAGCTGGTCGTCTGGAACCGAGGAACGCTCCATTCGCCGAAAGGCGGGCAGCATGTCGTCCCAGCTCCAGCCTTCCAGGCCGTGCTCCCGAGCCCAGCGCTCGTGATCGACCTTGGGCGCGCGCATCGCCACGGCGCCGTTGATCGCCGTGCTTCCGCCGAGCACTTTGCCGCGCGGCAACGGCATCGAGCGGCCCATGTACGAAGCTTCGCTCTTGTAGCCCCAGTCATGTGCCGCATCGCCGCCGATGAGGTCCTGCCTCCGCACGGCGTCCGGGTACAAGCCGGGTTCGTAGGCTTCGCCAGCCTCGAGAAGCAGCACCTTGCGCGCCGGTTCTTCACTGAGGCGCCGGGCCAGCACTGCACCGGCGGCACCCCCACCCACAATGATCACGTCGTACAGGTTTTGGGAGTGAGCCGTCTTGCGAATTCTGTCAACCATTGCACTTTCCAGTGAGTCTGCGGAAGCCCCAGACTAAGCCGATCCATCTGTATCCAGTAGCCGGCACATGAGGGAATTAAATTCCCGTAAATGGAACGATCAGGCCACCGCAGTTGCTGATGGCGCCTCAAGCTGTTTTCAGGTTCTCGTTTTGCATCGGAATATGCAGCAGTGGCGGGAGCCGATCCTCGATGGCCCTGTCCCATATTGGCGGCGTCCCGAGCTGCTCGACCAGAAACGAAACGAGCATTTGAATTTTCGGCGAACTCCGTTGGGTTCTGCGGTAGATCGCGGAGACGTATCCGCCTGACGGCGAGAACTCGGGCAAGACTATCTGCAGTTCGCCCGCCGCGATTGACCGGGAGGCAAGGAATGACGGAAGGATTGCCAACCCGAGACCTGCTTTCGCCGCTTCCAGCAAATGGTATCCACTGTCGGTGCGCAACTTCGTGCGAAGCCGGAACGACTGGGGTATCCCGTGGACCGGCAACTGCCACGTACCTGACGGCTCGCGATTGGCATACATCAGCCCGTCATGATCTTGCAGATCGATAGGTCTTTGCGGTACGCCGTTCTTGAGCAAATATTCGGGACTGGCGCATATCAGGTGACGGTTTACCGCCATCGCCTGTGCAACCAGATTGGAGTCCTGCAAATCACCAAGCCGAATGGCCAAGTCGAAATTCTCGTCGTGCATGTTCGCGTAGCGATCGTCGGATTCGATATCGAGACATAAATCAGGATATTGCCCGGCAAATCTGACCAGCATTTGTGTGAGGTATGCCATTCCAAAAGCCATCGGAATGGCGACCCTCAGGTTGCCGCGCAAGCTTGAATAGACGTCCGCCACCGTGCTTTCGGCGGCGCCGACTTCCGTGAGAATTCGAACGCAGTGCTCGTAGAAAATCTTTCCGGAAGCAGTCGTGCGCACCGGCCGCGATCGCTCGAGCAGACTGGCGCCCAAACGGCGCTCCAGTTGTTGCACTCGCTCGGTCACAGCCGACTTGGTGGTCCCGAGGCGCCGCGCAGCTTCGGAAAGGCTGCCCGCATCGGCGACCGCCACGAACATCTGCATTTCCAGAAATTTATCCATAGCGTGCCAGCCTCTCGGTTCGTTCGCACGATATCTCATATGCACCGGTGGAACAACGTGCAGCCCTGCACCATAGCGTAGCAGCGCGGCCTGCCGTGCGCAAAAAGAAATCTCACGGTTCGGGAAACACGAACTGCCGATTCGAATTACCTGGACTTGCGGCGCCGAACTGTGTGCGTAAACTGCGTTCGCACAACGTTCCCAACCAAACCGCAAGGAGAAAATTTTGCCTCAAGACCCAAATCAGCTCAACGCGCTGGACAAGTTTGAAATATTCGAACAAATAAACCTTCATCAACGCCGCATCGACGGCGATGCCACGCTGGAATCGGCGTTGAAATACGTTGACCTCTATTGGTCGGACGCCGTATTTACGGTAAAGGATATCCGTCAAAGCGTTTTTGAAGGGCAAACCGGCCTGAAGCAGCTTTATGACTATGCGCACAGCGTCTTCCCCTTGCACAAAATGAGGCATGCAGTGGGCACTTTCGCGATCGAGGGGACTCAAGACATGGCGAATGTGGAATGGAACTGGATCGTCACCTGGAAAGAAGAAAAACAGGGCGTGGTTTCGACAGGTACCTACAGCGACAGATTTCAAAAGCGAAATGGAATCTGGAAATGCGTCAGCCGTTTTTCAAATGTCGACCCGAATTGGCCGGTCGGCCTGTTTCAGCCGTGGGTCGACCAGCAAGACAAGACATTCAAGGCGTCGTGAGAGACAGTTAAGCATACGCAGCCGCGATGGCAGACCTCAATTCATTGTTGATTTTTGGCAAGGTGGTCGAAGCAAACAGCTTCTCGGAGGCGGCCCGTCGCCTCAGAATGCCGCTCTCGACGGTGAGTCGTCGTATTGCCGATCTGGAAAGCCAATTGGGCGTCCGGCTTCTCGAACGGTCGACCCGCAGCCTTCGGTTGACAGAGATTGGGAACGAAATCCTGGAGCACGCACTACACAGCGCAGAAATCAGCGGACGCGTCGACGACAGCGTTTCGTACCAATGGTCGAACGTCGCGGGAAACCTCCGGCTCTGCGCGCCACCGAGCATCTCTGACGCGCTGCTTGCCCCGTTACTGAGCGCCTTCCAAGCCCACTACCCCGACGTGCGGCTTCATACCCATATCACCGACAGGACCGTCGAAGGGAATGACGATGCTTTCGACGTGGCATTCACGATCGGACCGATGAAAGATTCATCGATGGTGGCGCAGAGGCTGCTGACCTTTAGGCAACAGCTGGTGGCGAGTCCGGCGTACCTTGAAAGATGCGAGCCTCCGAATGCGCCGAAGGAACTTGCAGCGCATCGGCTGCTGTCATGCTCGATTTCGAGGCGGGCCAACAGCTGGGCGTTTGTTCACGTGAACGGCAGAGACACGGAAACCGTGTCGTTCCAGCCTCATCTGTCCGTCAACGACTTTGGTTGTCTGGTCCCGGCCTTGCTCGCGGGTGCCGGGATCGGCGACCTTTCTCCCCTTGTTCGGCCGGACGCGCTGCGCGAAGGCCGTCTTGTGGAAGTCCTGCCGGACTGGCGCTTCCCCGCTCGCGATTTGTCGCTGGTACATCATGGAAGGCGGCACGCGGCACGGCAAGTTCGGGTGTTCATGGAATTCGCGCAGCAACTGGCTCCCACGCTGTTTCCAGGCCTTGTGTCCCGGGGGGACTGACTCCCGGCTACTCGGGCGGCTGCGGCAGCGCTTCGAGCGGTTGAAGACTCTGCAGGACAGTCGGCAGCAGCTCCGACACCGTGGGGTGGATGAAAACCGCGCGCTGCACCGTGGACACCGGTTGACGCGAGTACATGAGTGTCAGCAGTGAATGGATGGTCTCATCCCCTTCCACGCCCAGCAAAGCGGCGCCCAGCAGTTGCTGTGACTGCGCGTCGACGAGCACCCGCATGAAACCCTGGGTCTCGCCTTTCTCGATGGCGCGGCTGACCTTCGCCATGGAGCGCTGGCCGATCAGGATGCGCCGGCCCGATCGGAGCGCCTCGGCCGCGGTGATGCCGATGCGCGCGAGCGGCGGGTCGGTGTAGAGCGCGTACGCCGCAAAGCGGTCCGTGATGCCGCGTGGGTCGTCGTCCAGCAAATTGGCCGCGACGATCTCATAGTCGTTGTAGGCGGTGTGCGTGAATGCTCCCTTGCCATTGCAGTCGCCGAGCGCCCAGATGCCGGGGACGCTGGTGCAAAGCTGGTCGTCGACTTCAACGTAGCCACGCGCATCGAGGCGAACACCGGCGCTTTCCAGCCCCAGGTCATCCGTGTTGGGGCGCCGGCCGGTCGCGTTGAGAACGTGCGTGCAACGCACGGCCGCCACCTTGTCGTCGCATCGCGCACGCACCGAGATCCGATCGCCTTCCTGCTGCATCGCAATGCACTCGGTTTGCAGCCGAAGCTCAATGCCCTCGGCCTCGAGGATGTCCTGGAGCGTCCGCGCAACGTCGGCATCCTCCCGGGGAACGATCTGCGCGCCGCGCTGCAGGACCGTTACCTGGGACCCGAAGCGGCGGAACATCTGCGCGAACTCGAGGCCCACATAGCTGCCGCCGACAACGACCAGATGCTCGGGCAGCTGCGCAAGCGCGAGCAGCGACGAATTGTTCAGGACGCGAACGCCGCCCGCGACGCTGTCGGGCAAGCCTGCCGCCCGGCCCCCGACATTGATGAAGCAATGCCTGCTTCGCAGCAGGCGGGCGCCGACGCGGACCGTGTCAGGGCCTTCGAAGCGGGCGTGCCCGGCAATGACGGTGACGCCGGGCATGGCGCGCAGCCACTTCTCGACGTTGCGACTGGAATTGCCGGACACGCGATCCATGCGAGCCATGACCGACTCGAAATCCACTGCGATCTTCCCTTCGACCGAGATACCGTACTCGTGGCTGCGACGCACCGTCGCCGCCACGCGGGCACTGGCTGCAAGAGTCTTGGTCGGTGTGCACCCCGTGTTGACACAGGTTCCACCGAAGCGGTCGCGCTCGATGAGCGCCACCCGCCAGCCCGCCTTCGACAGCCGGTCGGCAAGCGAAGGCCCGGCTTGGCCGGCACCGATGATGATCGCGTCGAAGTCTTCAGTCATCCCGATAGTCCTAGACGCAGCGCTGAACGGCGTCTGCCGTGTCGTCAGGCTTTGTGTTGAAGCAGATTCGCGCGTTGGGAGCGCAGTCCGCTTCGAGTCCGGCGCGTACCTTTTCGGCGTTCATTTCGGAAATCGCGCTGAAGTCGACCAAGCTCGGCTCCAACCCGATCAACAAGACCTGCTTTTTCTTCATCGGTATCTCCCTGGGAGCGAAATATGGTGAACCAATACACGAATCTGCATTGCGGAAGCTTCTGTGTTGCTCTTTCCCCATGTGCATCGATGCCGGCCGAGTCTAGGATGAAGCATCAACCCATTCACGAGGAGTTCATCATGGATACGTCTCACGCAAAACTGCAACCCCAGGACCCCACTGCGGCCAAGCTCGGCACTCTCGTGTTTCGCATCGGGCTTGTTGCGGTCGCGGTCATGGCCGCAGCCTCATTTCTCCGCAGCTAGTCACAGGACCCGAGCCTCACGCAAGGCTGCAGGTCGCCAGACAGCAAGTTATTTTCGCGGGTACAGGAAGCTGCGGCGATGGCCGCGACTGCAACAAGCCCGATGCGAAACACGAGAGTGCCGAGCTTGGCC
>JANOCL010000193.1:0-41537 GCA_031412135.1 Variovorax sp.
GCCACGCAGCCGGAAGAGCGGCGCCTGGCCATCGTCGACGGGCAGAAACTGCTCGACTTCGAAACCGAAATCGAAGGGCGCGAACAGCGCAAGGGCAACATCTACAAGGCGCTCATCACGCGCGTCGAGCCCAGCCTGGAAGCCTGCTTCGTCGACTACGGCGAAGACCGCCACGGTTTCCTGCCCTTCAAGGAAATCTCGAAGAACTACTTCCGCGAAGGCGCCGACGTCAAGAACGCGCGCATCCAGGACGTCGTCAAGGAAGGCGACAACCTGCTGGTGCAGGTGGAAAAGGAAGAGCGCGGCAACAAAGGCGCGGCGCTGACCACCTTCGTCAGCCTGGCCGGCCGTTACCTCGTGCTGATGCCCAACAACCCGCGCGGCGGCGGCGTGAGCCGGCGCATCGAGGGCGACGACCGGGCCGAGCTCAAGGAGGCGATGGACCAGCTCGAATACCCCAAGGGCGCCAGCATCATTGCCCGCACCGCCGGCATCGGCCGTTCGGCGCCTGAATTGCAATGGGACCTGAACTACCTGCTCAAGCTGTGGAGCGCCATCGACGGCGCGGCCAAGGGCGGCAAGGGCGCGTTCCTGATCTACCAGGAATCTTCCCTGGTGATTCGCGCGATTCGCGACTACTTCAATCACGACATCGGCGACATCCTGATCGACACCGATGACATCTACGACCAGGCGCAGCAGTTCATGGCGCATGTGATGCCCGAGCATGCATCGCGCGTGAAACGCTACCGCGACGATGCGGCCCTGTTCAGCCGCTTCCAGATCGAGCACCAGATCGAATCGGCCTATGCCCGCACGGTGCAGTTGCCGAGCGGTGGCGCCATCGTGATCGACCACACCGAGGCGCTGGTCTCGGTCGACGTGAACTCGGCGCGCGCCATCAAGGGCGGCGACATCGAAGAAACCGCCACCCGGACCAATCTCGAAGCCGCCGACGAAGTGGCGCGCCAGATGCGCCTGCGCGATCTAGGCGGCCTGATCGTGATCGACTTCATCGACATGGACGAGTCGAAGAACCGCCGCGAGGTCGAGAGCCGTCTGCGCGACGCGCTGCGCCAGGACCGCGCACGCGTCCAGTTCGGCGCGATCAGCAAGTTCGGCCTGATGGAGATGAGCCGCCAGCGCCTTAAACCGGCGCTGAGCGAAGGCTCGTCGATCCCCTGCCCCCGTTGCGGCGGCTCGGGACACATCAGAGACACCGAATCGAGCGCCCTGCAGATCCTGCGCATCATTCAGGAAGAGTGCCTGAAGGACAACACAGCCGCTGTCCATGTGCAGGTGCCGGTCGAAGTCGCATCCTTCCTCCTGAACGAGAAACGTCCCGAGATCGCCAAGATCGAGCTCAAGCAGCGTGTGACCGTGCTTATGGTGCCCAACAAGACGCTGGAAACGCCCAACTACAAGCTGGAGCGGCTCAAGCACGACGACCCGCGGCTCGATCACATCGAGGCAAGCTACAAGATGGCCGACGAAATCGAGGACCCGACCTCCGTCACGCGTCGCTCGCAAGAACCGACCAACAAGCAGACGCCGGTCATCAAGGGCGTGCTGCCCGACGCCCCGGCGCCAGTTGCGACGCCGCGGCCCGAGTCGGTACGTCCCCCAGTGGCTGCGCCGGCGCCCGCACCCGTCATCGCGGCCGCACCGGTTGCCGCACCCGCGACTGGCGAATCGGGCCTCCTCGGCTGGATCAAGAGTCTGTTCGGCATCGAACCTGCGAAGGCGCCGGCACCGGTACCGACCGCAATTCCCGTCCAAGCGCCCAAGCCGCGACACGAAGCACGCACCGGCCGTGACGGCGAAGCACGCGGGACACGCGAAGGCGAACAGCGCCGCGGCGCGCGCGGCGGCCGTGATGGTGAACGCCGCGGCGGCCGCTCCGGCGAACGCCGGGATGGCGAGCGCCGCGACGTTCGCGGAGAAGCCCGCGCCGACGGTGCCGTCCGCGAACCTCGCGAGCCGCGCGAAGCGCGCCCACCGCGAGACGGCGAGCGCCGCGGACGTGGCGAACGTCGTGACAGTGACATGCGCCAGGCGCAAACCGAAGCTCCCGATGTCCAACTCGACGCGCAACCGATCGCTGCTCCTGCTTCGGCGGGCGACGAGCGCACGCCGCCGGCCGAACGCGCCCCGCGCGGACGCGGCGAGCGCCGGGAACGTGGCGACCGCGGTAGCGATACGGCGCGCGAGCGCACCGACGATGTCGCTCGTGAGCCTCAAGGCGACCCGGCCCAGAATGGCGCCGAACGCGGCGCACGCAACAGCCGGGACGAGCGCGCTGGACGTGGCGAACGCAGCGACGGCCGCCGGGAGCGTCGTGAAGATGTCTCCCCGCGATCCGTCGAAACGCCGCCTGCAGAGGTGACTCAGGCTCTGAGTCGCGAAGCCGCGCAGATCGGCGACACCGGCGAAGCGCCGGGCGGCGATGCAGCACCGCGCCGGGACGGCGAGGATCGTCGGGGTCGCTCTCGCGACCGGTACGGCCGCGACCGGCGCGAGCGAGGCCCTCGTGAAGAAGGCGATGCCGCTGCGAGCCCGATCGCGCCAGCGCTTGCATCCGGTGCTCAAGGTGGCGACGTCGCAACTGCCGATTCCGCACCGCCCGTTCGCACCGAACAACCTCCTGCGCGCCCCGCTCCGGCGGTGGCGAAGGCGGTTGAAGCGCCGACAGCATCGACCATCGAAGCTACTGCTTCGCGTGTCTTGCCGAAGGTCAATCCGTTCGAGTTGCCCCTCGACGAACTGGCGCAAGTGGCGGAGGGTTCAGGACTTCAGTGGGTGAACTCCGATGCCGAGCGAGTGGCGCAAATCCGCGCTGCAATCGAAGCGGAGCCCAAGGCAGCGCGCGTGCCGCGCGAACGTCCACCAGCGATCGTCATCGACGAAGGCCCGCTGGTATTGGTGGAGACGCGCCGCAATCTTGGCGAAATGGTGCTGCCGTTCGAGGAAGCGGCGCGCGGCGACACCAGCCTCAATCGCTGACGGCCGGAAGCAAGGAAGGAGGCGTCGGACCTCCTTCCGCCGCGACCGTCGGCAACTGCCGGATCAAACCCCGCACGTCGCGGCCTGCGCCGACGCGGCCTGCCCCTCCCCGTTAGCCCGCAGTCCGGCAGCCCCGAACCGTGATTCCGCGCGGCAATCCATGCTTTTTGCGAACTCTGACCGCATACAGCGGCCCCGGCGGACATCCATCTTGTAATTCTTTTGGTATGGTTTGGCTGGCCCATGATTTGCTGCGCCGCAGCAATGCTCGCGTCTATTTTTCAGTGCAAGACCAAGAACGGCGTCTGCAAACAACACATATCCTGCAATAAGCGTTAACATCTTGTCATACAAAAGAACTACAATCTTGTGAGAATGCTGCATCGCAACAAAGTTGCGTGAGGAGATTTTCTCAGAGAGGCCGCCTACGTCGTTTGGCGAAGGTGTACGTCTTTTGTTCAAACGACACGGTTGGCATGATGTGTTCAAATTCTTGCCAATAGTAGTAAAGCGTTACACTGCGACGCTCCGAATCAGCAGCACCCGTACCGGGGGATTTTTAAATGTTTCGTTCCGACTCGACTGCACACGGCAACGTGGTCCGACGCTTCTCTCCCGATGGGGGCGAACCCTCGGCGACACCGGCGTATGTGAAGCCGCGCAAGCTCACCTATCTGGAGCGCGCCACGAAGCGAGGCATGGACATCGTCGGTGCGCTGACGTTCTTCATCTTCTTCGGCCCGCTCTACCTGTTCGTTGCGCTTGGGGTGCGGATCAGCATGGGCCGCCCCGTCCACTTCTGGCAAAACCGCATGGGCGAGCGGGGCCAGAGATTCCGTTTCTACAAGTTCCGCTCCATGGTGCAGAACTCGGAAGATGTGCTGGACGAGTTCTTGAGCCGCAACGACATGGCTCGCACCGAATGGGACACGTTCCAGAAACTCGAAAAGGACCCGCGCATCACGCCGATCGGCCAATTCATCCGCAAGCTCAGCCTCGATGAGCTGCCGCAGTTCTGGAACGTACTCAAGGGTGACATGAGCCTGGTCGGGCCGCGTCCCTGCATGGAGCGCCAGCGCACGCTCTACGGCAAGGGCTGGGAGCACTACTGCGCAATGCGCCCCGGCATCACCGGCTTGTGGCAAGTCAGCGGACGCAATCGCCTGTCTTATGCGAAGCGCGTCGAACTCGACATGCAGTACGTCGGCAACTGGTCGCTCTGGCTGGACATCAAGATCCTGCTGAAGACGTTTCGCACGGTGATCACGGGCGATGGTTCGAGGTGATATTGCCCCATCGGGGCTCGCCTTGATGAGGGTATTTCAATGAACGAGTTCGACAAGCGGATCTTCGTGGCGGGGCACCGCGGAATGGTGGGCAGCGCCATCGTTCGCTGCCTGCGCGAAAAAGGCTGCGAGAACATCATTGTCAGGACGCATGCCGAACTCGATCTGACCGACCAGGCGCAAGTCCGGGCGTTCTTTGCCGAACAGCGGCCGCACGAGGTCTATGTCGCCGCAGCGAAGGTGGGCGGCATCCACGCCAACAACACCTATCCGGCAGAGTTCATCTACGCGAACCTGATGGTCGAGGCGAACCTCGTTCACGAGGCGTGGCGCACGTCGGTCGACAAGTTGCTCTTTCTGGGGTCGAGCTGCATCTATCCGCGCCTGGCGCCGCAGCCGATGGCCGAAGAGGCGCTGCTGACCGGCAAGCTCGAGCCCACGAACGAGCCCTATGCCATCGCGAAAATCGCCGGCATCAAGCTCTGCGAAAGCTACAACCGTCAGTACGGATGTGATTTCCGCAGCGTGATGCCAACCAACCTGTACGGCCCAGGGGACAACTATCACCCGGAAAACAGCCATGTCCTGCCGGCCATGGTCCGGCGCTTCCACGAAGCGAAGCTCTCGGATGCGCCGGTCGTGGTGATCTGGGGCACCGGTTCGCCGAAGCGTGAGTTCCTTTATGTCGACGACATGGCGAGCGCCTGCGTGCATGTGATGAATCTTCCTCGGCAGACGTACGCCGCGCATACCGAAGCGACGATGAGCCACATCAATATCGGCACCGGCGAAGACCTGTCGATCCTCGAATTGGCGCAACTGGTAAGCGAGGTGGTCGGCTACCGTGGCGCGATTCGCTGCGACGCGAGCAAGCCCGACGGCGCGCCGCGCAAGCTGCTGGACATCGCGCGAATTCGCAGGCTCGGATGGCAGCCCACAGTGACGCTGCGCGAAGGAATTGCACGGGCTTACGAAGACTTCCGCAGCGAAGAACTCGTGGCCTGACTGGCCTTCGGCCCTTGGTGATCTCCAGCATGCAAGCCTCAATCACGCTGATTCCTTCCGGCACGGGCGGCGTTCGGGATTACGCTTCGCTGCTTGGCAATCCGATGCACACGCCGCTGATGGAGCTGACGCAGGAGACCGACACCTCCGCACTCTCGGGCGAGTTCGTGCTCCTGCACTTCAGTGGCTACGGCTACCAGAAACGCGGCGTGCCGCTGTGGCTGATCGACCGGGTTCGCAGCCTGCGTACCCGGTTCAAGGCCGTCGGCGTGGTGTTTCATGAACTCTTCGCGTCAGGCCCGCCCTGGGGTTCCGCGTTCTGGCTTCATGGTTTTCAGAAGCGGATCGCCAGAGAGTTACTCGGCCTGTCGGACTTCTGGCTGACGAACCGGGAAGTGTCTGCACGCTGGCTGCGAGACCAATATCCGCTCAAGCCGCACCGCGTGCTGCCTGTGTTCTCGAACGTGGGAGAACCTGCGGCGATCGCAACCGACCGGCAGCCCACGATGGTGGTCTTCGGCAGTCCGGGTATTCGCCAGCAGGTCTATCAGTGGGCGAACGGTGAAATTTTCCGCTCTGCAAAGCGATTGGGTCTCGAGATCCACGACATCGGCCCGGCGCCGGACGACGCGCTTTCGAGGCGCCTGGCCCAGGAAGGCGTCGTGGCACACGGAAAGTTGCCGGCCGAACAAGTGAGCCGCGCGTTGTCCGCAGCGACCTATGGCGCCCTCACCTATCCAGTGGACTGCGCATCCAAGAGCGGTGTCTTTGCAGCGTACTGCGCGCACAGCTTGTGCCCGATTCTGCTGTGGAAGGACTACGGGGTGTACGACGGCCTGGAAGCCGATGTGCACTACCTTGCCGGCTTCGATGCGCTAGCGACAACCAACATCGATGCGTCATCGATCGGCGGGGCTGCGCGCGCCTGGTACGAGCCGCATCGCGTAGACGCGCATGTGGCCGCCTTGAGAACGCTTTTGACCGAGGTGAGAAGGTGAGCAGCATCCGCATCCATTCGACGCCGCCAAGACGGCCAGCACCATGAACACCATTGCCGCGAGCTATTCGCAAACATCGAGCCGACCCATGGCACTCAGCCGGGCCGGGCAAATGTTCATCGCCGTCTTCCTGATCATCGTTCTCGAGGGAGCGGTGCGCAAATGGGTGTCGTTATCCTCGACGCTCCCACTGATCCTGTTGCGCGACCTGATCGCGGTTGGCCTCGTCCTGTATGCCTGGAGGGGCGGACATCTAAGACGTCAAAGCAAGATCACGGCGGCCATGCTCGCCTGGTCTTGCCTCGTGTTCGGGTGGGGGCTGCTCCAATTGGTCGGCGGAGAAAGCACGCCGACGATTTTCATCATCGGATTGCGCTTCTGGCTGCTCTATGTCTGGTTCGCGGTTGCAGCCGCTGCGTCCATGAACGAAGCAGACTACCGCGCGTCGATCCGGGTCGCCGGCGTCCTCATGCTCATTCTGGCGCCGCTCGCGGCACTGCAGTTCTACTCGCCCCCAGGTGCCCGCATCAACACGCAGCTCGAGGGCGACGAGGGAGACGTATTCGTTGCCATTGCCGGCGTGGTACGTGCCACCGGGACGTTCAGCTTCACGTCCGGGTACGCAACCTTTCTCGGCATGCTTGCGCCAATCGCTCTCGGCCTGCTGGGCGCAAAGAAGAGAACCACGCGTCAGCAGCTTTTTGCAATTTCCGTTTTCATGGCCTTCGTCGTCGGGACGCTCGTCAGCGGCTCCAGGGGGGCAACCATCGCCTCGGCCATCATGTTCCTCGCGTATCTCTTCGGCCGACTGCTGTTCTCCAAGATGCGCAAGAAGCCGGCGGCAGCGGTGGCGGTTGTCCTGGCGTTGACTGTGGCCGGTATCTTCGCCTACGTTTTTCAAGGCGCGATCGGCGTGACGCAGGAGCGCTTCGAACAAGCTGCGACGGCAGAAAACTTTGCTGAGCGCGTGCTGGCGATTCTCTTCGCCGGACCCGGAATCTATGAGGCCATCACGTGGCTTGGCAGCGGCATTGGCTATGGTTCCAACCTTGCCACCTACGTTCGAACCGGTGGGAACGCAGCTTTCGCGCTTGCAGAAACCGAAGGCGGCCGCATCCTGCTGGAAGGTGGCCTGCTCGGCATCGCCTTCTCGGTCCTCAAGGTGGTGGTGCTGATACTCGGCATGGCCAAGAGCCTGCGGATCTCGGCAAAGATCAACTCGCCGTTTCCCATGCTCGTGTGGCTGACGGCAAGCCTCGCGCTCGTCACCTGGTCGGCCATCGGGCAGTTGACCTCCAACGCCTTGCTCGGAATCGTCCTCACTTACGCTTTGCTGGTGTTGCGCTATCCGGGGTTCGAGTTTTTCCCGCCGCGTGCCTCTCGAACGTGAGATTGCTGCACCTCATCCCGTCCGTGGACCCACGCGGCGGGGGCGTCATCGAGGGAGTTCGCCGAATCCATGAGGCGCTGGCTGCCGCGGGCCATACCGGCGACCTTGCGAGTCTCGACAGCCCCCACGAAGCATTCGTTGCCGAGTTTCCGGGCAAGGTATTCGCGCTGGGCCCGTGCGTGACTGGCTACCGCTACAGCAAGAATCTCGTGCCCTGGCTCGAGACGCACGCCCACGAGTACGACGCCGTCGTCGTCAACGGACTTTGGCAGTACGTCGGGTTCGCCGCATGGCGCGCCCTGCATGGTTCGTCGACGCCCTACTTCGTCTACAGCCACGGCATGCTCGACCCTTGGTTCAAGCGCCGCTATCCGCTCAAGCATTTGAAGAAGTGGCTCTACTGGCCCTGGGCCGAATACCGCGTGTTGCGCGACGCGGCTGCGGTGCTCTTCACCTGCGAGGAAGAACGCCTGCTGGCCCGGCAATCGTTCTGGCTGTACCGCGCACGCGAGGTGGTCGGCTCCTACGGCACCTCGACGCCGCCGCAGGATGCCCGCGCTTTGTCCGAAGTGTTTTTCGCGTCTTTTCCCGAGTTGAAGGGCAAGCGCCTGCTGCTGTTCCTGGGCCGCATCCATGAAAAGAAAGGTTGCGACCTGTTGATCGATGCATTCGCGCGCGTGGCCGCCGACGCCGAAGACGTGCAGCTGGTGATTGCGGGGCCTGGCGACGCGGCGCTCACGCGCCAGTTGCAGGCCCGTGCCGCAAGCCTCGGCATTGCATCGCGCATCAGCTGGACCGGCATGCTGTCGGGCGATCTGAAATGGGGCGCTTTTCACGCCTGCGACGCCTTCTGCCTGCCTTCGCACCAGGAGAACTTCGGCATCGCGGTGGCGGAGGCACTGGCTTGCAGCAAGCCGGTTCTGATCAGCGACAAGGTCAACATCTGGCGCGAAATCAAAGAAGATCGCGCTGGCCTCATCGAGTCCGATTCGCTCGAAGGCACCATCTTGCTGCTGCAGCGCTGGCTTGCGTCGACGCCGTCAGAACTCTCGGCGATGAGGCTGGCCGCGCAGCACTGTTTCGAACAGCGCTTCCAGATGGAGCATGTGGCCGAAAAGCTCGTGAGCATCATTCGCGAGCATTCGCCCCCAAGCGCAAAGCCGCGCAATCCGTGAACCATGAAACTGCTCGTATACGGCATCAATTTCGCACCGGAACTTACCGGGATCGGCAAATACACCGGGGAGATGGTGGCGTGGCTGGCCTCGCAGGGTCACGACGTGCGCGTGGTGACTGCACCACCCTACTACCCTGACTGGGCCGTCTGGCCCGGCTACCGCGCGTCGCGCTACACCACCGAGATCTGGCGCGGCGTCACTGTGCTTCGCACGCCGCTCTGGGTGCCGCGCAAGGTCAGCGGCACCAAGCGCCTGCTGCACCTGGCCAGCTTCGCGCTGGCCAGCGTGCCGGCCCTGCTTGCGCAATGGCGCTGGAAGCCCGACGTGGTGTGGGTCACCGAGCCGCCGCTTTTCTGCGCGCCGGCGGCACTGGCATTTGCGCGGCTGCGTTCGGCCAAGGCTTGGCTCCACATCCAGGACTACGAAGTGGATGCCGCGTTCGAACTCGGGCTGCTCAAGGGCGCCCGGCTGCGGGGACTGGTCGCATCGGTCGAGCGCGGCCTGATGCGCCGCTTCGACCGGGTCTCCACCATTTCGCAGCGGATGATCGAGCGCGCGAGCAGCAAGGGCTGTGAGGCTGCGCGGATCGTCTCGCTGCCAAACTGGGCCGACGTGTCGGCTATCCAGCCGCTGCACGCCGACAGTCCCTATCGTGGCGAACTGGGCATCCGCTCCGATGCGGTGGTCGCGCTCTACTCAGGAAACATGGGCGCCAAGCAGGGGTTGGAAGTCCTGGCGGAAATGGCGGTCCTGCTGAAAGACCAGCCGGGCCTGGAATTCGTGTTTTGCGGCAACGGCGCGGGCCGGGCCGAACTGATGAAACGCTGCGAGCGGCTTTCGAACGTCCGGTTCCTCGACCTGCAGCCGGTCGATCGGCTCGGCGATCTGCTGGGCCTTGCCGACATCCATCTGCTGCCGCAGCGCGCCGACGCGGCCGACCTGGTGATGCCTTCCAAACTCACCGGCATGCTGAGCAGCGGCCGGCCGGTCGTGGCCGGCGCCCGCGCCGATACCGAACTGGGCAAGGTCGCTTCGGAGTGCGGCTTCGCGGTGGCGCCTGACAACGCGGCGGCGTTCGCGCAAGCCGTCGTGCTGCTGGCATCGCAGCCCGAGCGGCGCCGGGAGTTCGGACTGCGCGCCCGTGCCTACGCAGAAGCGCGATTCGACCGGAATGCAGTGCTGGCGCAGTTCGAGCGCGACCTTCAAGCCTGCCTGAAGGCATAAAGGCCGGCTGCTCACGCGGCCGGCCAATCCGTAGTGACCCCAACCGCGCTGCCGCAAGCGGCAGCGCTGCGGCCTCATTGCTCCTCGGGCAGGATGCTTTCGTAGTTGTAGCTGGTGTAGCGGTAGCGGCCGTACTTGTGCGTCGCGAAGCCGCGGCGGCCGAGGTCCATGGCGTTAAGCAGCACGCCGGTTGCGCTCTTGCCGCCCATTTCGAGCCGGCGAGTGCTTTCCTTGATTTCGCCCAGCGTGGACTGGTCCGCGCGCGCCACCAGCAGCACCGTACCCACATGCGGCGCCACGGTGGATGTGTCGGCCGCGACCAGCACCGGCGGCGTGTCGATCACCACCAGGTCGTACTGTTCGGACAGCCGTTCGAGCGTCGTCTTGAACGAATCCGACACCAGCAGTTCCGAAGGGTTGGGAGGCAGCTGCCCGGTCGCCAGAAAGTCCAGATTGGGAACCACCTGCCGGTGCACGGTCTGCTGCACCGTCAAGCTGCCGGCAATCAGCTCCGAAAGTCCGCCGTGGCGCTGCAAGCCGAAATACTGGTGCGTATGGCCGCGCCGCATGTCGGCGTCGATCAAGAGCGTGCGTTTTCCGGCGGCAGCCATGAGCGCGGCGAAGTTCGCCGTGACGAAGCTCTTCCCCACGCCGGGCGTGGGGCCGGTGATCAGCACGCGGTTGTTCGGCGCCTCCAGCATCGCGAACTGCATCGCCGTGCGCAGGCTGCGCAGGCTTTCGACGGCCGGATCGTCCGGCGCCTCGATCGCCAGCAGCCGCACGCCGGTTGCACCGCTCAGGCGACGCGAAGCGATGGCACTCTGCAAGGGGCTGAGTGGAATGCTCGAAAAAACGGGAAGGCCTGTGTCGAGCTCGACTTCGTGCGGATCGCGCAGGCGCTGCTCGATGAATGAATTTCTGATGAACGCGGCGACGATGCCGAGGAACAAGCCCAGCGCGAGCGCTGCCGCCACGATGACCTTCCGGTTCGGCTTCACGGGAGACCCGGGCACCACGGCCTCGTCAAGCACCCGAACGTTGCCGACCTTGCCTTCCTTGACCAGGCGCAACTGCAGCGCATTGTTGAGCAGCGACTGGTACAGCTCCGTGTTCACCCGCACGTCGCGCTCGAGCCGCACTGCCTCCTGCTGAACGGCGGGCAAGCCCTTGATGCGCGTCTGGATGTTCGACATGTCCGTTCGCAGCGCCGCGATCTGGCTGTCCAGCGTCTGAACGCTCGGATGCGATGCGGTGAAGCGGGCTTCGAGCTCGCGCCGACGCTGCTGCGCTTCGAGCAGCTTCGTCTGGCGATCGACCGCCGTGCCCAGGATCAATTGGGCTTCCGAGTCGAAAGCCACGGTGCCCTGCTGATTGCGATAGCGGTTGTAGACCTCTTCCGAAGCCTCCAGCTGGCGCTTGAACTGCGGCAACTGTACGTCGAGGAACGCCAGGGTCTTCTGCGCCTCTGCCGACTTGCGCGCCACGTTCTGCATCACGTACTGGTCGCCCACTGCATTCAGCACGCGCGTCAGCTTGTAGGGGTCGGCGTCCTGCAGCGAGACGTTGATGATGCCGGACGCCTTGCCGCGCTCGGTCGCCACGAGGCTGGATTGCAGAGCGATGGCCGTCGGCAATTTCGCGAAGCGCTGCACGTTGAACTGCGCCCCGGGCTTGCCGGCGAGCACGCTCACCATCAGCTCGATCGGTCCTTCGCGCGTGTCCGCCTTCAGCGGCTTGCCGACTTCGCCGGTCAGCGGGGCTGCGAGGCCCGGATATTCCAGCGTGTACTGGCCGCCGGCCTTGGCGGTCAGCGTGAAGAGGCCCCCCTCCATCGGCGCTGGCACGTTGAACTCGGACACGGTGATCCGCTCGAGGCCAGAAACATAGCCGGGGAAGCCGAGAAAACCGGGTTCCGACAAGCCGTCGGCGCGCCGTGCAAGCCAGCCGCCCACGTAAGGCACGTAGCGCGGCGCCGCAGAAATGTAGAGCTTGGTCGCCTCCACAGCCTGGCTGGCGATCATGCGCGAGCGGATGATTTCGATCTCGGCAGTTCCAGGCGTCTGGACATCGAACAGCCCGCCCGCCTCGCTCAATATGCCTTTGGAGCTGTTGTTCGGGTCCTCGACCTGAATCACCAGGTTCGACTCGTAGATCGGACGTTCGAGGAACGCGTACAAGGCTCCGATAGCCAGTACCACGAGAGTGATCGCCGTGATCAACCACTTGTTGGCGACGAGCACGTCGATGTAGCGGCCGATGTCGAGGTCGTCGTCGTCCCTCGCGCTCGTCGTGGGGGAGGTGGTTTTGGAGGTGAGTGAGGAATTCATCAACTAGATACTCTTGAAATGCGATTGACCCACTGCTGCGCGCCGTCTTCGATGAGCGCAAGCGACCGCTGAAAGGCGCCGCGGTCGGCGCGGTACGGATCGGGCACGTCCAGCCCGCTCGACTCGCAAAGACGAAACACCTTGCCGGCTGCGAAAAGATAGCGCTCCTGCACCGACCGACGCTGCTCGCGGTCCATGACTAGGATCAGATCGGCGCGCTGGCACATGTCCATGTTCATCGCCTGGGCCCGGTGTGCGCCGATGTCGATGCCGCGTTCGTTCATCAACTCGAGGGCAAACGGGTCGGCCTGCTGGCCCGACAGCGGCTGCAGACCGGCCGACGCAACCCGGATGCCGGGCATTGCCGCCGCCATCAGGCCCTCGGCCATCGGGCTGCGGCAAATGTTTCCGATGCACACGATGAGGACGTTCCGAATCGACACACTATCTGCCCTGCACGCCACCAAGATCGCGGTAGCTGCCCGCGGTAGTGGCGGTCGGCAGGATCAGGTTGAGCACACGGTTCCACTGAACCAGCGGAACAGGATCGACATAGACCACGTCCTTGGGCCGCAATGCGAAGTTTTCGGCCAGCGCCAGCGCCGTGGGGGTGCGCGCATCGAGATGGAATATCGACTGGCCGTCGACTTCGTTTCGAATCACGTAGATCTGGCGCGGATTCGCGGTGGTCAGGTTGACGCCGCCGACCTCAGTCAGCGCATCGTTCAAGCTGAGCTTGCCGTTGCGCATCAGCACGCCGGTCTGCTGCGACACCTCGCCCATCACGGTGACCTTGCGCTCGTCGCGGCCGCGCACCATGATCATGTCGCCCGATTTCAATGGAATGCGCGTCGCGTCGATGCCGGCTTCGGCCATCGCCATCAGGTCGAGCTGCGTCGTCTTGCCGTCGCGCGTCAGGGTGACGGCCGAACGGTCGCCGGTGGTCTGCAGCCCGCCCGCCCTGTTCAGCGCCTCGGCCAGCGTCATCGGGATGTCGCTGAACACCATCAGGCCGGGTGTCTTTACCTCGCCTTCGATATAGGCGCGCTTGCTTCGGAAGGCCTGGACGCGCACGCTGAGCTGCGGGTCCTTGAAGACACGGGACAGCCGCCGCACGAGCGTGTTCTCGAGCTCCTGCACCGTCATGCCTTCCACCTTCAGTGCGCCGACATACGGAAAGCTCAGCTGCCCGGTGTTCGACACGATGAAGCCCGGCGCGGGAGAAACGCTGGCCGGGTCGGCGACCGTGGTGGCAGGAATCCCGCTGAACACGATTTCCGGATGGTCGTAGACCACGATGCCGATCACGTCGCCGGGCCCGATCCGGTAGACCTCGGCCACCCCCACCAGCGCCTGTATGTCCGGCGAAACGCCCTTGCCGACCGCGGCGCGCTGCCCCCGTATCAGCTGTGGCGTGATTGCCGTGATTGCGCCTGCCGGCGGTGGATCGATCTCGGCGGTCGAATAACCCGATGGCGAGACGGCCTGCTCGGCGTCATTGCTCGCCGAACGGAACCCGGGCGCCAACGGCGCACACGCCTGCAAAAGCAGGCCCGCCGAGGTGAATAAAGTAGCTTGTAATAAAAAACGTTTCAAACCCAACTCCGCTTCGTGACTCTGAATGAGTACTTTTGCAAACAGTTACGACTGTACATCAGCTAACGTGCTGTTTCCAACATCTTTCTGATGTAGAGCGTTAGTCTTACACGAAAGGTGCATGTTAACAGCAGCGGCGAAGCATGAAAATGCGGGCCGATCGAAGCGGGATGACACTCGGTTGCTATTGATTCAATAGCAAACAAACACCGGCAGAACGGTAGTTCAGACGTTTTCGGTTTGCGCCGCGCGTTTCCAGGCCGCCGACGCCTGCTGGGCGTCGTCACGCGCTTCGGCAAGCTGTGCCAGCGCCTGCCATGCGCGGCGGTGCAAAGCGGGCTCCTGCAGTCCGCCGCTCGCTTGCGTAAGCAGTTGCTGTGCCTTGCCCCATAGCTGGCGCTTCATGCACGCCATGCCCGCCAGGTACTGCAGGTTGGGATCGCGCGGATTGCCTTGTTGCGCGGCCTCGATGCGCGCCAGCCAGTCGGTGTCGACCGAGTCGAGCCCGGCCTCGAGCGCGCGCACGAGTTTGACGCGCAGCGATTCCCCGAGGCTCTGCGGCTGCGAAACCATGCGTTCCCAGACCGGCAGCAGCCAGGCTCGCGCCAGCGCGAGATCGCCGCGCAGCACGACCATGCGTTGCGCCGCATGGATCGCCACGTCCGGCATGTCGCGTTCCCAGGGCTCGAGCTCTCCCCAGGCGCGCAGCAGCTGTGCCGGGTCGTGTGCGCCCGAGAGCAGTTCAGTTGCCAGGCCACGCACGATGCTCTGCGCCGCCGCTTCGGAGAAAGCCCGGTGCTTGGCCAGGAGCCGTGCGGTTTCAAGTGCCTCGAGCGTGCGCCGGTCCTGGCGCGCCGCCTTCAGCCGCAGCCGCAATGCCAGCGTGCGGCGCTGCGCGCCCTGCGGCAGTTCTTCCAGCCGGGCCAGCGCAGCCTGCGCATCGCGATCGTCCAGCGCCCAGCGCGCGGCCCGCAGCTGCACGCCTTCGCGCGTCTCGGGACTCGCGAGCACACCGCGTTCGGCGCTCTCGTTGAGCGCCTGCTGCAGATGGGCATCGCGGGCCGGCCGGTCCTGCAGCGCCTGCGCGCTTTCGGCGGCGAGCAGGTGCGACAGCACCCGCACCTGCAGGGCCTGCGGCAGCCGGGCGTCGAGCGCAGCCAGGGTTCGTTCCTGCACCAGCGCGGCGAGCGCGGCCTTTCGCGCGCGCGAGAAGCGCCCGGCGAGCAATTGCGCCAGCGCGTCGAGCAAGGCGGCGTGCAGGGCGCGCTCCTTCTGCTGCAGACGCCATTGCCGTGCCTGCTTGGGCAGCGAGAACAGCGCCGACAGGCCGCGCAGCGCCACATGCAGCAGCACGAATGCCGCCAACAGGAGCAACAGCACCAGGTTGAGCGAAAGATCTACCCGCCACGGCGGCCAGAAGACGGTGATGGTCCCCTGGTTGTTGCCGGCGAACAGCGCTACCGCTGCTGCGATGCCGAAGAGAGCGAGAAACCAGAGTGCCGCGCGCATGGGTCGACCGGTTTCGCTAGCGGCCGGCCGCAGCCGTTGCAAGCGCTGCCAGCGTCTCGTCGATGCGGGGCGGCTCGCTCGTCCTGACCTGCGCCTGAAGCTGCTGCACCAGCGTGGCCGAAGCCTGGACCCGGCGCGAAGCCGGATCGAAATAGCGGTTGAGCGCAGCCGCGACGGCCGCCAGCTCGGTGCCAGTGGTGTCGGCCTGTCTCGACAACAGCGCCAGTCGAGCGCTGAGCAATTTGAGCTTCAGGTTTTCACGCAGAAAAAAGGTCTGGTCCGGCGCGAGCAGCACGGCCTCGGGCCGCTCGATGCGCCCGACGCGCAACAGCGAGCGCGCTTCGTTCTGCACCACCCGCAACAACCGCTGCCACCAGGGCGCATCGGCAGGCAACGGCTCGACTTGCCAGGGATTCGAGGAGCCCGTGCCGCGCATCACCACTGCATTCAGGGGCGGTAACTCGTCCACGCCGCGCATCAGTTCGTCGAGTTTTTGCAGCGCTTCGCTGCTGTCCGCGCTGGCACTTGTACGCAGGCGGTCCGCGTCGCGCTGCATCGCGCGCTGCAGCGGCGCGAGCCGCGGCTGGGCCGCGCGTGCGATGCGCAGGTCACCGGCCCGCAAGGCGGCCAGCAGCGGCTGCACGTTGCCGGTGACCTGCGCCTGCTGCAATGCCAGCCGCACGGCCGACTCGATGTCGACCACCAGGTTCTCGTCGCGCGACCGCGACAGGCTCTGCATCAGTTCTTCGAGCTGCGAACGTTGCAGCGCGACTTCGGCGACGCGGGTTTCGTTGAGGGCGAGCCGCGCGGCCGTGTCCCGCACCACCTCGTGCGCCTGGCGCGCGAGCGTGCGGGCCTCGAGCGACTGCGCCAGCGAGTCGGCGCTCTGCCGCGCGAGCTGTTCCTGCATGCCGGCGACCTTCTGCCAAAGCGTAAGCCCGACCACCAGCGCAAGTACCGCAGCACCTGCCAGCAGCGCCAGCAAGACCTTCGACAGAAGGGCCGATGCCGCCGACGGCGGCTCCTGCATGGTCTCGGTCAAAACGGAAGCGTCGCTCATGCGCGGGATTCTATCGACGCGACCAGCGCAGCCAGCTCCGGCCGAGAGACGTACACGCTGCCGAAACCCGCCTCCCGCGCGGCTTCGGCGATGCGGGGATGGGTGGCAATGGCGCGCGCCGAACCCCAACCTTGGGTGGGCAGCGCCAGGCGCAGGTTGGCGACGGCTTCCGAGCTGCTGAACAACCAGATCGCGTTGCCGCTCGCGCCCTCGACCGCCGCACGTCGCCCTGCTTCGTCACTGAGCGCAGGCAGGCGCCGATAGGCCACCACGGTGTCGCAGGCCGCGCCGGCCGCTGCGATTTCGCGCGCCAGCCAGTCGCGCCCCGTGGGCTTACCGACCGCGTCGCCGCCGCGCACCAGCAGCACGCGCACGCCGGGACGGACCTGCGCGCTCACGCTCGCCCACAGGGTTTCGGAATCGAACTGCACTGCATCGGCAGGGGGCGCGTCGATGGCGGCCTCGGGCACGCCGGCTTGCCGCAGGGCACGGCAGGTCCCGGGCCCGGTGGCCCAGAAGCGCTGATGCGGCGCGGAAGCAACCGGTCCGGCCGCATCGAAGAAGTGCTCGACTGCCGCGGCGCTCACGAACATCAGGGCGTCGTACCGGGCCATGCGAAGGCGGACATCGCGAAGATTCGCCGTGTCGGCGAGCGGCTCGATCGCGATCAGCGGCAGCGCGACCGCGTCGACGCCAGCAGCGCGCAGCGCGTCCAACCAACGCGCCGCCTCGCGCGCCGGCCGCGTGACGATCACCTTCGCGCGAGACATCTCAGTGAACCATGGCGCCACGCGCCTTGCGCGACGCATGAAACGCTGTCGTTCGGCGTGCGGGCGTCAGGGGTGCGTGCCGAGGGCACCGGGTAACCCCCTCCGCGAATGTCCCCCGGCCTTCGGCCTCCTCCTCTATTTCGCTGCGGGGGTCACCCGATGCCCTCGGCACGGGAATCGCCGCCAGGGGCGTGAAACCGGCGCAGGAAAATGCCAGGGATACCGCGGAACCGGCTCTGCCGGGCCGCTGGTATCGCCCCCTCGAGGGGGAGGCGCCGCAGGCGCTTCGGGGGCGCTTCATGCTAATGCGCGCCGCCGTCACGCAACAACTGCGCTGCGTGCACGCCGAGCGCACCGGCCTGCGCAAGGTCGGCGGTTTCGGCCACGGCGTGCACTCTCACCAGCGCCGCCGCACCATCGGGGTCGCCCCAGGCGGCATCGATGCGCAGTGCGCCGCTGTCCTGCCAGCGGGCATGCGCGGCAAGCGGCATCGAGCAACTTCCGCCCATGGCCCGGCTCACGGCACGCTCGGCCGCCGTGGCGAGCCAGTCGCCGCGGTGCTGCAGCGGCGCGAGGATGTCCAGCAGGTCGGCGCGATCGGCGCGCACTTCGATGCCGAGCGCGCCCTGCCCGGCAGCGGGGAGCATGAGGTCGGGTTCGAACGCGGTCCGGATGCGGCTTTCGAGGCCAAGCCGCTTCAGCCCTGCCGCGGCCAGCACGATCGCGTCGTACTGACCTTCGTCGAGCTTGCGCAGGCGCGTGTCGAGGTTGCCGCGCAGCGGCTCGATGCGCAGGTCGGGGCGCTGTGCGCGCAGCAGCACCACGCGGCGCAGGCTGGAGGTGCCGACCACCGCGCCCTGCGGCAGCGCGTCGAGCGAGGCGTGGCGCGGTGACACCAGCGCATCGCGCGGGTCTTCGCGCTCCAGCACGCAGGCCAGCGCAAAGCCGTCGGGAAGGTCCATCGGGACGTCCTTGAGCGAATGCACGGCGATGTCGGCGCGGCCTTCTTCGAGGGCAAGTTCGAGTTCCTTCACGAACAGCCCCTTGCCGCCGACCTTGCTCAGCGACCGGTCGAGGATCTGGTCGCCGCGGGTGGTCATGCCGAGCAGTTGGACTGTGTGGCCGTGACGCTGCAGCAGCGCCTTGACATGCTCTGCCTGCCACAAGGCAAGGCGGCTTTCGCGCGTGGCGATGACGATGTTGCTCAAGACCGCTTTCCGGTGAAACGTATGGGTCGGGAATCGGGCGGAATGCTAGCATGTTGCACCGCAACAACGCTTGCGCCGACCGGGTTCGAAGAGGATCACGCCTGATGAAAAAAAGTCCCCCCACCGCCTCTGCGCCGCGCCGCCGGCAGAACGAAGATCAGCCGCTGATCGACGACATCCGCCTGCTCGGCCGCATCCTCGGCGACGTGATCCGCGAGCAGGAAGGCGAAGACACCTTCGCACTGGTCGAGAAGATCCGCACCCTGTCGGTGGCATTCAGGCGCGATGCCGACCATGCCGCTGACCGGGCGCTCAAGAATCTGCTCAAGGGTCTGAGCGCGGCCGAGACGGTGCGCGTCATCCGCGCCTTCACCTATTTCAGCCATCTCGCCAACCTGGCCGAAGACCGCCACCAGATTCGCCGCCGCACCGAAGCCGACCGCGCCGGCGTCAGCGCCCAAGGCAGCCTGCAGACCGCATTGGCACGCATCCGCAAGGCCGGCATCACGCCGGAGGCGGTGGTCGAATCGCTCGCGCACAGCTATGTGTCGCCGGTGCTGACCGCGCATCCGACCGAGGTCCAGCGCAAGAGCATCCTCGACGCCGAACGCGCCGTGGCGCAGTTACTAACCGCGCGCGAAGAAATCCAGCTGCGCCAGCATGCCTTTGCCGCAACCAGGGACGCACTCACGCCGCAGGAGTACGCGGACAACGAAACACAGATACGCACCCGCGTCACCCAGCTATGGCAGACCCGGCTGCTGCGCTTCTCCAAGCTGACCGTGGCCGACGAGGTGGAGAACGTGCTCAGTTACTACGAGGCCACGTTCCTGCGCGAGATCCCGCGCGTCTATGCGGATCTGGAAAAAGCCCTCGGACAGGACGGCGCCGTGCCCGCCGTTGCGCCTTTCCTGCGCATGGGCCAGTGGATCGGCGGTGACCGCGACGGCAATCCGAACGTGACCGCCGACACGCTCGACTACGCGCTGCGCCGCCAAGCCGAGATGGTGCTGCGCCACTACCTGACCGAAGTGCACTACCTGGGCGGCGAACTGTCGCTTTCGGCTACGCTGGTCGATGTGTCGGTCGAGATGCAGGCGCTTGCCGAGCGCTCGCCCGACACCAGCGAGCACCGGCAGGACGAGCCGTACCGGCGCGCGTTGACCGGCATGTACGCGCGCCTGGCGGCCACGCTGCGCGAACTGACGGGCGGAGAGGCGGCGCGCCATGCCGTCGCCCCGCAAAACCCGTATTCCCATGCGCAGGCGTTCCTGGCCGACCTGCGCACGATCGCGAATTCGCTGGCCGGCAAGCACGGCCGGCTGCTGGTCGCGCAGCGCCTCGGGCCGCTGATCCGGGCAGTCGAAGTCTTCGGCTTCCATCTCGCGACGGTCGACCTGCGTCAGAGTTCGGACAAGCACGAAGCGGTGGTGGCCGAGCTTCTCGCCACGGCGCGCATCGAGCCGGCCTACGCCATGCTGGCGGAAGACGCCAAGCAGACGCTGCTGCTGCGCCTGCTCGACGAAGCCCGGCCGCTGCGCGTGCCCGACGCCGAGTACTCGCCTCTCGCGCAAAGCGAGCTCGCGATCTTCGCGGCGGCGCGCACGGCCCGCACGCGCTACGGCGCGGCGGCCATCCGCCACTACATCATAAGCCACACCGAAACCGTGAGCGACCTGCTTGAAGCGCTGCTGCTGCAGAAAGAAGTCGGTTTGCTGCGCGGAACTTTGGAGAACAACGCCACCTGCGACCTGATCGTCGTGCCGCTGTTCGAAACCATCGAGGACCTGCGCAATGCCGCCCCGATCGTGCGGGCCTTCTACGCGCTGCCCGGCATCCACGCGCTGGTGCGCCGTTCGGGCGCCGAGCAGGACGTGATGCTCGGCTACAGCGACAGCAACAAGGACGGCGGCATCTTCACCAGCAACTGGGAGCTGTACCGCGCTGGCCTGGCGCTGGTGGCGCTGTTCGACCAGCTCAATGCCGGCAGCAAGAGCGAGGCACCGATACGGCTGCGCATGTTCCATGGCCGCGGCGGCACCGTCGGGCGCGGCGGCGGGCCGAGCTACCAGGCAATCCTGGCGCAGCCGCCCGGCACGGTGCGCGGCCAGCTGCGCCTGACCGAGCAAGGCGAAGTCATCGGCTCCAAATACGCCAACCGCGAGATCGGCCGGCGCAATCTCGAGACGTTGGTCGCCGCCACGCTCGAAGCGACGCTGCTGCCCGCCGGCAAGGCGGCGCCGGCGGCCTTCCTTGCCGCTGCGGCCGAGCTGTCGTCGGCCAGCATGTCGTCCTACCGCGCGCTGGTCTACGAAACACCGGGCTTCGCCGAGTACTTCTTCAGCGCCACGCCGATCCGGGAGATCGCCGAACTCAACATCGGCTCGCGCCCCGCCTCGCGCAACCCGAGCCGCAGCATCGAAGACTTGCGGGCGGTGCCTTGGAGCTTCAGCTGGGGCCAGTGCCGCCTCACGCTGCCGGGCTGGTACGGCTTCGGCAGCGCGATCGAAAGCTTTCTCGCCGCCGCGGGCACCGCGGCTGCGCGCAAGGAACGCCAGGCACTGCTGCGACGCATGTATGCGCAATGGCCCTTCTTCAGCACGCTGCTGTCGAACATGGACATGGTGCTCGCGAAGAGCGACCTCGCCCTGGCCTCCCGCTATTCCGAGCTGGTGTCCGACCGCAAGCTGCGCCAGAGAGTCTTCTCGATGATCGAGACCGAATGGCACCGCACTTCAGACGCGCTCACGCTGATCACCGGCGCAAAGCAGCGCCTCGAGGGCAATGCCGATATGCAGCGATCGGTGCGCCATCGTTTTCCCTACATCGATCCGCTGCATCATCTGCAGATCGAGCTGATGCGCCGCTGGCGCGCGGGGCAGCACGACGACCGGCTGCAGCGCGGCATCCACATGTCGATCAACGGCGTGGCGGCGGGCCTGCGAAACACCGGCTGAAACGGCGTCTGTACGTCGTTTCCTACGCCAGCCCTGGAAAATGACACATGGGGGCAACCCCGAATAAGGAGTACCCTGTAGCTCGAATCCAACAGCTTGCGACAACTTGCGTCATTGCGCACCGGCTCGCATGCTCGTCCACAGGAACCCGCCATGTCTTTCCCTCAGTCCCTTACCTGTGCACAGGTCGACTTCGTCAGCAGCGACATCGATGCGCTCGCGCTGCACATGCGGCATTGCGCCCGTGAACACGGGCGGTGGTTCTCGGTTCGCAGCAAGCTGCAGCACGTCCGCTCGGCCGCCGCCGGTCGCATCGTGACAATGGCTTGCCTGGCCGTGGCCCTGGGCATCGGACTGTTCGCAATCGCTTGAGCGCCGCAGCGGTCGTCGACCGGCTCGACACCCTCAGCGACTACGCACGCCAACTTCTTCTCGGCCCGCACGAACCGGTAGAACCCCCGATCCGGGCAGAGCTGTTCGGAGCGCAGCGTTTCGAACAGCACGGCCACAGCCTCGCGCGCGCGCAGGTCATTCGCGGCGACGATTCCCGCGGTGACACCCAGCCCTTCTTTCCCCGCGTCGACCGCAACCTCGAGTCGCTTCGCAGCGCATTCGACTACATCGCGCTGATTTCACAGAGCGGGCGCTATGTCACTCCGGCGGCCGAATGGCTGCTGGACAACTTCCACCTGGTCGAGGCCCAACTGCAGCAGATCCGCGAAGGCGTGCCGCGCAGCTACTACGCGCGCCTGCCCAAGCTGGCCGCTCAGCCGCTGGCCGGTCTGCCGCGTGTCTACGGCATTGCCTGGGCTTATGTCGCGCACACCGACAGCGTGCTCAACAACGAGCTGTTCACCGCCTTTCTCGATGCCTACCAGGACATCGACGAGCTCACGCTCGGCGAACTGTGGGCACTGCCGACCACGCTGCGCGTGGTGCTGCTCGAAAACCTCCGGCGCGTGGCCGAAAACATCGCCGAGAGCAAGGTGGCGCGCGAAGTCGCGCACGCGGTCTGGGACGCGGCGGACACGCTGTCCTCGCAGGATCTGGATGTGCTTTACCGCGCGCTGCAGAGCCGCGGCATGCAGGAAAGCTATCTCACCCAGCTCTGGCAGCGGCTCCCCGTCGAGCATGACGACAAGGCGCCGGCACTGTCGAAATGGACCGAGCAGCACTGTCCGAACGGGCCGGCGCTGATCTCGGAGGCGCAGACGGCACAGGCGGCTGCGAACCTCACCGTCGGCAACATCATCACCACGCTGCGGATGATCGGCCAGGTCGAATGGGCCGAACTGATCGAGCCGGTCAGCCGGTCGCTGCGCGTGCTGCGGGAACTGCCCAGCTTCTCGAGCGAGAGCGAGCTCACCCGCCAGCAGATCACCCATGCGATGGAGCAGGTCGCGCGCACCAGCAGGCGCTCGGAGCGCGAGGTGGCGCAAGCGGTGGTGCAACGGGCGGGCGATGCGGCACCCGATGCGATGGCCGCCGAACGCACCGCGGGCTACCACCTTTTCGGCCGCGGCCGCCCGCAGCTGGTCGCTGCGCTCGCGCCGGTCCAGGCCGGTGCCATCGCGCGTGCCCCCTCGCGCCGCCCGCTGCGCAACTGGCGCCCCGTTCTGTACGGGACGACCATCGTCCTCGGCACGGCGCTGCTGCTCGCCGCGGCGCTCAACGGCCTGCACCGGCCGGGAGGGCCCGGTGCGGACTGGCGAACCGCCATCGCGCTGGTGCTCCTTGCCTGGCCGTTGTCGGAGGCGGTGATCGCGCTGGTGCACCGCATAGTGGCCGAGTCGACCCGCGTCCAGCCCCTGCCCCGGCTCGACTTCGCCCATGGCATCCCCGAGGTGCACCGCGTCCTGGTCGCCGTTCCCACGCTGCTGAGTTCGGTCGCTGCCAATGTCCAGCTCGCTCACCGGCTCGAACTGCATTGGCTCGCCAACCGCGAAGACCATGCGCAGTTCGCACTACTGAGCGACTGGGCGGACGCCGACGCGCCATCGCTGCCCGGCGATGCCGCGCTACTGGACGACGCGCTGCAGCGCATCGCGGCGCTCAACACGGTCTATCCCGCGGCGCCGGGCGTGCCCCCGCGCTTCGTGCTGCTGCACCGGCCGCGTACCTGGTGCGAAACCGAAAAGCGCTGGATGGGCTGGGAACGCAAGCGCGGCAAGCTCGAGATGCTGCTGCGGCTGCTGGCCGAAGGTGATGCGAGCGGTTTCCTGCCGTCGGCCGACGGTTCGCTTCTGGCGGCGCGTATTCCCTATGTGATGACGCTCGACAGCGACACCGGCCTGCCGCCCGGCGCACTGCGAGAGCTCGTGGCCGTGGCGGCGCATCCGCTGAACACGCCGCAGGTCGACCCGGTGAGCCGCCGCGTGGTGGACGGCTTCGGCATCTTCCAGCCGCGCATCGTCACGCCGTTCCCTGCGCTTGAAGAGCGCTCCTTCTTTCATTGGATGTTCGCCGGCCAGTGCGGCCTCGACCCCTACAGCAGCGGCGCGTCCGACATCTACCAGGACGTCTTCGGCACCGGCTCCTTCACCGGCAAGGGCCTGCTCGATGTTCGCGCGGTCCATGCGACCCTCGACCGTCGCCTGCCCGAAGGCGCGGTGCTCAGCCACGACCTGCTCGAAGGCGCCGTTGCGCGCTGCGCGGTGGTGAGCGACCTGGTGCTGATCGAAGACCATCCGCACCATGCGGGCGTGGCCGCGTCGCGCGTGCACCGCTGGACGCGCGGCGACTGGCAGCTGTTGCCGCTGATGTTGCGCGCGCGGCGCTTCGGCATCGACGCGCTCGGCCTCTGGAAAATGGCCGACAACCTGCGCCGGGCAATGGTGGTGCCGGCATCGGCCGCATTGCTGGCATGGGTCGTCTTCACCGATTCGCTTCCCCTGTCGTGGGCACTGTCGGCGGTCGCGGCGGCGCTGGTGCTCGGCCCCCTGCTCGGTGCCCTGGCCGGCCTGGTGCCGACCCGGCGCGGCATCTCGCTGCCCCACTTCTTCGATGTCGGCGCCACCGAGCTGCTGCGCGCCATGGCCAGCGCCGCATGGCAGTTCACGCAGCTTGCCGCACAGACCCGGCTGCTGCTCGACGCGACGGCGCGCGCCATCTGGCGCCTGGTGGTGAGCCGGCGCCGCCTGCTCGAATGGACCACCGCGGCGCAGGCGCAAGCCCAGGCGCGCTACCAGCTCGCACCCTTCATGCGCGCAGCCGCGGCCAGCAGCGCGATCTGCGCCGCTCTCGCCGTTGCAGCCGTCTTCTGGAGTCCCCATCCCTGGCTGGGCGTTGCGCTGTTCGCGCTCTGGGCGCTGGCACCGGTGCTCGCATGGTGGAGCAGCCGCGTACCGGCGCAAGCCGACGGCGCACCGGCCGCAGAACACCGCCGCTACATGGAGACGCTGGCACGCGACACCTGGCGCTTCTTCGAGCATGCGGTGGGTGCCGACGACAACCACCTGCCACCCGACAACCTGCAGCTCGAACCCGAACCGACGATCGCGCACCGGACCTCGCCCACCAACATCGGCATGTACCTGCTGGCGAGTTGCTGCGCACGCGAGTTCGGCTGGATCGACAGCAACGCGCTTGCAGCGCGGCTGGTGCTCACCCTCGATGCGGTCGATCGCCTCGACAAGCACAACGGCCATCTCTACAACTGGTACGACACGCAGTCGCTGCGCATGCTGCCGCCGGCCTATGTGTCGAGCGTCGACAGTGGCAACCTCGCCGGCCACCTGCTGGCCGTGGCGCAGGCCTGCCGCAGCTTCGCGGCCGAGGGCACCGCAGCCGAAGCGCTGGAAGCCATCGCACGGCGCTGCGACGCCCTGTGCGCAGGCATGGACTTCCGCGGCCTCTACGACGCCCGGCGGCACCTGTTCCACATCGGATTGCGGGTCGAGGACAACGTGCTCGACGCCAGCTACTACGACCTGCTTGCCTCCGAGTCGCGCTTGCTGAGCTTCCTGGCGATCGCCAAGGGCGACGTGCCGCGGCGCCACTGGATGGCGCTCGGGCGGCCGTTCCTGTCGGTCGGCGTGCGTCCGGGCCTGAAGTCATGGTCGGGCTCGATGTTCGAGTACCTGATGCCCACGCTGGTGATGGCGGAGCCGATGGGCGGGCTGCTCCAGGTGGCCAACCTGGCCGCGGTCGGCGAGCAGCAGGCTTTCGGCAATGCGCAGAACATGCCGTGGGGCGTTTCGGAATCGGCCTACTTCGCGCGCGACCATTCGCTCGCCTACCAGTACTCGCCCTTCGGCGTGCCGCGCCTCGCCCTGCGCCGCACGCCGCCGACCGACCGCGTGGTCGCGCCCTATGCATGCGCGATGGCGGTGCTGATCGCGCCGGCCGATGCGGTGGCCAATCTGCAACTGCTCGAATCGTTCGGCGCGCGCGGCGAGTTCGGCTTTTTCGACGCGGTGGATTTCACCGCATCGCGCCAGCCCGAAGGCCAGCCGTTCACCGTGGTGCGCAATTTCATGGCGCATCACCAGGGCATGTCGCTGGTGGCGCTTTGCAACGTGGTCTGCGACGGCGCGCCGCGCCGCTGGTTCGGCAGTGCGCCGCTGGTACAGGCCCACGAGGTATTGCTGCACGAGCGCACGCCCCGGCAGATCGTCGGCAGCGCCGATCCGCGCACGCCGCCCGAACCGGCCACCGGCGAAGCGCCACCGGTGTTCCAGCCGCGCACGGTCGACCCGATGGAAGCCGGCTTCCAGCCCACGCACCTGCTCTCGAACGGCCGCTACACCGTCGCACTGCGCGCCAATGGTGCCGGCGTGAGCCGCTGGCGGTCGTTCAACGTGAGCCGGTGGCGCGACGATCCGCTGCGCGACGGCTACGGCACTTTCTTGTATGTGCGCGACGACGCGGGCGGCGCGCTGAGTTCGCTGACCGCCCTGCCCGCGGCGGGCGAAGGCTGGCGCTACCGCGCGCGCTTTCTTGCCGACCAGGTGCAGTTCGATGCAGCCGGGCCCGGCCTGCAGGCGCGCACCACCGTGCTGATCAGCCCCGAGGACGACACCGAGCTGCGCACCGTCGCGCTGCACAACACCGGCAGCGAAACCCGCACGCTCGAACTCATCTCTTACTTCGAGCCGGTGCTCTCCAACCCCAAGGCCGACGAGGCGCATCCGGCCTTCGCCAACCTGTTCGTCGAAAGCCGGTGGGAACCGCGGTGGCGGGCGCTGCTCATGTGGCGCAAGCCCCGCCTGCATGGCGACCCGGTGGTGGCCGCTGCGCATTTCGTCGCATCCGTCGATGCGCAGGTGCTCGGCGTCGACTGCATCACCGATCGCCGGGCCTTCATCGGTCGCAACCGCAGCCTCGCGGCGCCGGCGCTCGATGCACAGCCATTCTCGGCCGGCGGCACGCCGGTGAACGGCCTCGACCCCGTGGCCTGCCTGCGCGTGCGGCTGTCGATCGCGCCGGGTGCGACCGCACGCGTGACCTTCGCCACCGCCTGCGACGAGAACGTCGAGGCGCTGATGCCCTCCATCGACCGCTACCTGCAGCCGATGCACGTCGAGCGGGCGATGCGCATGGCGGCCACGCTCGCGCAGGTGCGCCTGCGCGATCTCAACATCGATCCGGCGGAAAACCTGGCGCTGCAGGACCTCACGACCATCCTGACCTACACCACGCCGCGCGCGATGCGCGACCGCGGCCGGATCGACCTGCGCCAGCTGTGGCGCTTCGGCATCTCGGGCGACAAGCCGATCGTGCTGGTCACCATCCACTCGATGGCGGGCCGCGGCCTGATCTACACGCTGCTGCGCGCCCAGCCCTGGTGGGGCTTCGGCGGCGTAGCCTGCGACCTGGTGGTGCTCAACAGCGAGCCCAACTCGTACCTGATGCCGTTGCAAAGGGAGATCGAGGCGCTGAGAGATCGCGTCGCACAGCAGACGCAGAACAGCTTTCCGCGCAACGACGCGGCCGGCTTCTACCTGCTGCGCGACCATGAGGTCGCGCCATCGGAAAAGGCGGCGTTCTCTAGCCTGGCACGCGCGGTGTTCACTGCCGACGGCCGCTCGCTCGAACTGCAGGTGGCGGCGCTGCGCGAGTCGGCCGCCAGGCCCGCTGCAGCATTCACCGAGCCGCGCATCGCGCCGGCAGTCACGCTGGCCGCGGCCGCTGCCGCCACGCCCGCCAGCGCGCAGCAGGACGGCTTCGATGCCAAGACCGGCGAGTTCCGCTTCGAAGTCGATGCGAGCCGACGCACCGCGAGGCCGTGGGTCAACGTGATCGCCAATGCATCGTTCGGCTTCCAGGTGTCCGAGTCGGGCACCGGCTACACATGGGCCGTCAACAGCCGCCAGCATCAGCTCACGCCCTGGTCCAACGACCCGGTGCAGGACCCGGCCTTCGAGCACTATCTGCTGCAGGACCTCGACTCGGGCGCGCTGCTCGCACTCACGCCGGCCAGCCGCGGCGAAAGCGCCGCGAAGCACCGCGTGCGGCACGGCCAGGGCTACACGGTCTTCGAATGCCGGCACCGCGGCATGCAGCTTGAAACCACCTTCTTCGCCGACCGCGACGAACGCATGAAGCTGGTGCAGGTGAGCGTGCGCAACGCGGGGAGCGGCACGCGCCGCCTCCGCGCGCTCGCCATGGTCGAGTGGCAACTGGGCGCCGCGCGCGGCGAACGCCGCACCGTCCACACCTGGAAGCCCGAAGACCTGCCAGCGGTGTTCGGCCAGCAGCGCGAATCGAGCGGCGGCTTCGGCGGCAGCACCGGCTTCGTGCAACTGGCAGGCCTGAAGGGCGCCACCCAATGGACCTGCGACCGCAGCGAGTTCTTCGCCGGCCGCGGCAGGATCGAACTGCCCGATGACCTGGCGCAGCGCGCCGGCAGCGGGCTCGACGCCTGCGCCGCGGTGGCCGGCGAATTCGCCCTCGCCGCCGGCGAAAGCGCCACCTTCACCTTCATGCTGGGTCAGGCCGACGGCGCCGAAGCCGCCATGCAGCTGGCCCGCCGCTGGCAGCAGCGCGACGTGGCCGAGGCGCTCGCGCAGGCGCGCGGCTTCTGGGACGACCTGCTCGGACGGCTGCAGGTGCGCACGCCCGATCCGCTGTTCGACGCGCTGGTGAACCGGTGGCTCGTTTACCAGACGCTGGTGTGCCGGCTCTGGTCGAAGGCGGGCTTCTACCAAGCCGGCGGAGCCTTTGGCTTCCGCGATCAGCTGCAGGATGCGATGGCCTTCGCGCTCACCGATCCGACCCGGCTGCGCGAGCAGATCATGGTCAACGCGGCGCGCCAGTTCGCAGAGGGCGACGTGCAGCACTGGTGGCACATGCCCGGCGGTGCCGGCGTGCGGACGCATTTTTCCGACGACCTGCTGTGGCTGCCCTACGCGGTGTCGCACTACGTCGAGGTCACGGCCGACCGGTCGGTGCTGGACGAGATCGTGCCCTTCATCGATGGCCCGGGCATACCGGACGGGGCCGAAGATGCCTACTACGCGCCGCAAGTCTCGAGCCGCATCGCCACCGTGTACGAGCATGCCGCGCGCGCCATCGACCACAGCCTGGCGACCGGCGCGCACGGTCTGCCGCTGATGGGCACGGGCGATTGGAACGACGGCATGAACCGTGTCGGCCACGAGGGCCGCGGCGAATCGGTCTGGCTCGCCTGGTTCCTGTGCAGCGTGGTCGAGCGCTTCGCGCCGATCGCCGACGCACGCGGCGAGCGCGAGCGGGCCGTTCGCTGGCAGGCCGCAAGGCGCGGCTGGATCGCCGCGCTGCACGGTGCCGGCTGGGACGGCGCCTGGTTCCGACGCGCCTTCTTCGACGACGGCACGCCGCTCGGTTCTTCGGCCAACGACGAATGCCGCATCGACCTGATCGCGCAGGCCTGGTCGGTGCTATCGGGCGCATCGGATGCGGCGCACACGGTGCCGGCGCTCGCGGCCATGAAGGCCGAACTGCACGACCAACCGGCCGGGCTGATGCGCCTGCTGCATCCGCCGCTCGCCCGCTCGAACCCCAGCCCGGGCTACATCCAGGCCTATCCGCCAGGCGTGCGCGAGAACGGCGGCCAGTACGCGCATGCCGCCGTGTGGGCACTAATGGCGCAGGCGCTCAGCGGCGACACGGAGGCGGCCTGGCAAAGCTTCGAAGGCCTGAGCCCGGCGCACCGGTCGCGCCATCCGGATCGCGGGCCCCTGTACGAACTCGAGCCCTACGTCATGGCCGGCGACGTGTACGGCGCCGCGCCGTACGTGGGACGCGGCGGCTGGAGCTGGTACACCGGCTCGGCCGCATGGCTGCACCGCGCCGCGGTCGAGACCCTGCTCGGCCTCGCGGTGCGCGGCGATCGGCTGTCGCTCACACCCCGCGTGCCGGCGCACTGGCCCGGTTTCGAAGTCATGCTGAAATTGAACGGCCGCGAACTGACACTGCAATACGGCGAGCCGCCGGCACCTGCAGCCGCGCCGACGCATCGGATCGGGGTCGGCGAGTGGATCGTCTGGCGCACGCTGCCGCAGGGCGCCGTGGTGCGGGCGGGCTGAGCCCCAGGGCCTGTCGACAACAGGCCCTAGACTTTCGGAATGCTGTCGGTACTTTTCTGCCTTGTCGTCGCGGTCAGCGACGGCGACACCCTCAAGCTTCGCTGCGGCGAACCCGGCGCCTATCGCCCCGTCATCGTTCGGCTGGGCGCCATCGACGCGCCCGAACTCGGCCAGCCCTTCGGTCAGCGCGCCAAGCGCACGCTGGCGGCGCTCACCCACCGCAAGACGGTGCGGCTGGACTGCGGCCCGACCGACCGCTACGGCCGCCCGGTGTGCAAGGTGCTGGTGGCGCCTGCGTCCTGCACCGACAGCGAGTGCCCGAAAACGCTCGATGCCGGCCTGGCAATGCTCTCGACCGGCATGGCCTGGTGGTCGCGCGCCTATCGCAGCGAACAGGCGCCGACGGATCGACAGCGCTACGGCCATGCCGAATCCGAGGCCAGGGGCGGGCGCATCGGGCTCTGGGCCGATGCGGCTGCGGTGCCGCCCTGGAAATGGCGCGCCGCACATCCGCGCGCGCGCTGAACTTCAGGCTGCGTAGCGGTCGGCAGCCTCGGTCACAAGAGCCAGCACCCGGTCGATGCGCTTGCCGTCCAGTGCGACGATCTCGAAGCACCAGCCCGCGCAGTCGATGCGTTCGCCGACTTCCGGCAGGTGCCCCGACACCGACATCAAGAGCCCTGCCACGGTGTTGTAGCGTCCGCGCTCTTCTTCGGGCAGCTCGCGAATACCGAGCCGGGCGCGCAGTTCGGACACCGGCATCAGCCCGTCGAGTTCCCATGCGCCATCGGCACGGTGTTGGGCCCAGGCATCGGCATGGACGGCGGTACGCAGTTCGCCGGTGATGGCTTCGAGCAGGTCGCGCGGTGCCATCAGGCCCTGGACCACGCCGTACTCGTCGACCACCAGCACGAGCCGGCCGGCGCGCACGCGAAACTGCTCCAGCAGCTCGAGGCCGGTCAATGTTTCTGGGACGAAGACGGCGGACTGCGCCACCTGCCCGGCCGTGCCCTCGTGGGTCGGGCCGAGCGTGAGCAGATGCGCGACGCTGATCACGCCCACCACGTCGTCCAGTGAATTGCGGCACACGGGGTACCACGAGTGAACAAGGTTGAGCGCACCGGCGGCAGACACCTTCTGCAGGCTCTGGGCCACGGTCAACGAGGACTCGATCCACTCGATGTCGGCGCGCGGCACCATCAGCGAGGAGAGCCGCCGCTCGTCGAGGTGAAACACGTTGCGAACCATCTGGTGCTCGTGCATCTCGATCACGCCGGCATCCACGCCCTCCTCGAGGCTGGCCGAGATCTCTTCCTCGGTCACCACGCGCGCCGCATTCGAATCGATGCGCAGCAACTTCAGGATGGTGGCCGTGGCGCCCGACAGCAGCAGCACGAACGGCTTGGCGCCGGTGGCCAGCGCGCGCATCGGCCGCGCCACGTAGCGCGCCACCGGCTCCGGGTAAAGCTGGCCGATGCGCTTGGGCACCAGCTCGCCGAAGATGATGGTGAAGAAGGTGATGCCGGTCACCACCAGCGCGGTCGAGGCGAAACTGGCACCGCCCGCGCCCATGCCGAGCCCTTCCATCCAGACCGAGAGCGGCGCCGCAAAAGCGGCTTCGCCGACGATGCCGCTCAGCATGCCGATCGACGTGATGCCGATCTGCACGCTCGACAGGAACTGCGTCGGGTCCTCCATCAGCTTGAGCGCGGCCGCCGCGCCTGCGTCTCCCGCTTCGGCCAGGGCTGCGAGGCGGGCTCGGCGGCTGGTTGAAAGGGCCATTTCGGACATTGCGAACAGCGCGTTGAGCGTGGTCAGCAAAGCCAGCAGGAAAACATCCATGTATGCGACGGAGAATGAGCAGCATGGCACTTTACTTGATCGGCGACGTGCAAGGCTGCGACGAAGCCCTGCAGCGTCTTCTCGACCTCATCGCTTTTTCGGCCAGCCGCGACACGCTGGTCGTGCTCGGCGACCTGGTCAACCGCGGCCCGGCATCGGCCGGCGTGCTGCGTCGCATGCAGGGCTACGGCAGCGCGGCGCAAAGCCTGCTCGGCAACCACGACCTGCATCTGCTGGGCGTCGCATACGGCGCACGCAAGGCCGGCCGCAAGGACACGCTGGGCAACGTGCTGGAGGCTCCCGACCGCGAAGCCCTGCTCGACTGGCTGCGCCAACAGCCGATGGCGCTGCACCGAAGCCTGGGCGGAGGCGACCTGCTGATGGTGCATGCCGGGGTGCTGCCGCAATGGAGCGTGGCCCAGACGCTGGGCCTGGCGGCAGAGGTCGAAGCCGTGCTGCGCGGCCCGGCATCGTACGAATTCCTGCAGGGGATGTACGGCAACGAGCCAGCCCGCTGGAACGACGCGTTGGTCGGCAGCGCGCGGCTGCGCACCATCGTCAATGCATTGACGCGGCTGCGCTTCTGCACGGCCGAAGGCGTGATGGAGTTCGAGGCCAAGGACGCGGCCGCCGGCGCGCCGGAAGGCTTCATGCCGTGGTTCGATGTGCCTGGGCGCAAGACCGCCGGCGCAACGATCGCCTGTGGCCATTGGTCGACGCTGGGCTGGGTCTCGCGGCCCGACCTGATGTCGACGGATACGGGTTGCGTGTGGGGCGGCTGTCTCAGCGCGGTGCGCCTCGGCGCGACGCTGCAGGAGCGCGAACTGATCCAGGTGCCCTGCCCCGAGACACTGAAGCCGGGCTGACCGGCCACAGCCTCAGCGCGGCTCGGCGGTCTTGAACAGCGCCGGCACCTTGCGCTTGGACTTGATGTTGCTCGAGATGCCGCGCGCAGGCGCCGCCTTGGCAGTTGCTTCCCATGCGGGTTCGGCTTCGCGCGCCGGCGCTTCGTAGGGCTGCTCGAAGAACGGATCGCGCGGCGTCGCAGGCGCACGGTGCGGACGCCCGCCACCGCGCGCGGGCCGGGCCTCGCTGCGTTCGCGCGGCTGGTCGAGGATGTCCCTGGCATCGCCGGATTCGCCTTCTTCGCGCCAATGGCGCCGGCCATCGTTGATACGGCCCTGTGGCGCGTCTTCCTCGAACTCGATCGGCTCCAGTTCGATCTTGCGCTTGATGAGCTTTTCGATATCGGCCACCAGGCGCACGTCGTTGCCGCCGCTGGCAAAGCTCACCGCAAGCCCCGACGCGCCGGCGCGGCCCGTGCGGCCGATGCGGTGCACGTAGTCTTCCGCGTTGAAGGGAATGTCGAAGTTGAAGACTGCCGGCACGTCCTTGATGTCGAGGCCGCGGGCGGCCACGTCGGTTGCCACCAGCAGGTCGACTTCGCCGGCCTTGAAGGCCGCAAGCGCCTTCAGGCGCTCGTCCTGGCTCTTGTCGCCGTGCAGCGCGGTGGTGTTGAGGCCCTCGCGTTCGAGCGAGCGCGCCAGCCGTGCGCAACCCAGCTTGCTGTTGACGAACACGAAGGCCTGCTTCAGGCCGCGCTGCCGCAGGATCTGCTTCAGCGCACGGCGCTTGTCGTCGTCGGCGACGCTGAAGAAACGCTGTTCGACGGTGGACGCGGTTTCGTTCGGACGCGCCACCTCGATCGTGACCGGGTTCTGCAGGTAGCTGCCGGCCAGGCGTTTGATTTCGGGCGAGAAGGTGGCCGAGAACAGCAAGGTGGTGCGCTGCTTGGGCAGGAACGAGAGGATGCGCTGCAGGTCGGGCAGGAAGCCGATGTCGAGCATGCGATCGGCCTCGTCGAGCACCACGGACTCGACCTGGTTGAGCACCGCGTTCTTGGCTTCGATGTGGTCGAGCAGTCGACCGGGCGTCGCCACCAGCACCTCGACGCCCTTCTTCAGTTCGAGCGTCTGCGGCTTCATGTCTATGCCGCCGAACACCACCGCGCTGCGCAGGTTGGTGTACTTGGCATAGAGCTTGACCTGCTGCGCGACCTGGTCGGCCAGTTCGCGTGTCGGCAGGAGCACCAGCGCGCGCACCGGATGGCGGGCCGGCGACGTCGAGGTGTTCTCGTGCTTGAGCATCCGCTGCAGCAGCGGCAGCGAGAACGCTGCCGTCTTGCCGGTGCCGGTCTGCGCTGCGCCCATTACGTCCTGACCGGACAGGACGACCGGAATGGCCTGCTCCTGGATCGGCGTCATGGTCTCGTAACCCATTTCGGCGACGGCGCGCGCCAGCGGTTCGGCCAGGGAAAGATTGGAAAAGGAACTTGTCATTAAGCCCGCGATTGTCCCACGGACCGCAAAAACGTCGATGACAGCGGGGTGAGCCTAAAGATTGCGGGCCGCGAAGGTGTCGCAATCCTGCACGCGGCCGCCCTTGTAGCCGGCGCCGAACCACCGCTGACGCTGCGCACTCGTGCCGTGGGTGAAGCTGTCGGGCACCACCGCCCTGCCGGCCGAACGCTGCAGCGCGTCGTCGCCGATTTTCGCGGCCGCGTTCATGGCGGCCTCGATGTCGCCCGGGTCGAGCCACCGCTTGGATTCCTGCGAGTGGTGCGCCCAGATGCCGGCGAAGCAGTCGGCCTGCAGTTCGACGCGCACGCTCATTGCGTTGTTCTGCGCCTCGTTCAGCCGGCCGCGAGCCTGCGCCACCTTCGCGGTGACGCCCAGTTCGTCCTGCACGTGATGGGCCACCTCGTGCGCGATGACATAGGCCCGAGCGAATTCCCCGGGCGCACCGAGCTGGTTCTTCAGGGTGTCGTAGAAGCCGAGGTCGATATAGACCTTCTTGTCGCCCGGGCAGTAGAACGGGCCCATGGCCGACTGGCCGGTGCCGCATGCGGTGGGCGTTGCACCGCGGAACAGCACCAGCTTCGGGGCTTGATAGCTGCCGCCGTTCTGGCCGAAGATGCCGGTCCACACCACTTCGGTGTTCTTCAGCACGGTCGAAACGAATGCGGCCTCCCGGTCTTCCGCGGGCGGCTTCGGCGCCGGGCCTTGCTGCTGCACCTGCGGCGCGGAGTCGCCGCCGCTCATCAGCCCGAGGATGGTGAGTGGATTGATGCCGAAGATCCAGCCGGCGACGAGCGCCACCGCGACCGTGCCGATGCCGACGCTACGCCCGCCGATCGGCAAGCCGCCGAAGCCACCACCCCCGCTGCGGCGGTCTTCAACGTTGTCGGATTGTTCGTTGCCTTCCCATCTCATAACGATCTCCTCACCGCGCGATGCGGTAGCCGCACGGATCGTACGCGTTCAACGCGACGCCACGAACCCGACGTTGATCATGCCGTCGCCGGCCGGCGTGGATTGGCGCGCGCTTGCGTTGATTGCGCTGGGTGCGTTTGCGGCGGCGCGCGCCGAACGCTCCAGCGCGTCGCGGGCCTGCGCCTTCAGCACCTGCGAGCGTGCGAGCATCACCATCGCAGCGCCCTGCGCCACCACGACCGCGACGAGCACGGCCAGAAGCAGCAGATGGTAGGGACGCATACCGCGCAGGTTCCGCCAAATCGACATGTTCTCGCTCCTGGATGTCACGGCTCGGCCGTGGTTCGGAGCGCATGGTGATGACTCGCAGCGCGCGCCGCGTAGCGCGACGCCCTCGATACGCTGTAGGACCGCGTCTGCGGCTGGCCTCAGGCTTTCGGAAGCGTCACGCCGCGCTGGCCCTGGTATTTGCCGCCGCGGTCCTTGTAGCTGACCTCGCAGACTTCGTCGCTTTCGAAAAACAGCACCTGCGCACAGCCCTCGCCAGCGTAGATCTTTGCCGGCAGCGGCGTGGTGTTGCTGAACTCCAGCGTCACGTAGCCTTCCCATTCGGGCTCGAACGGCGTCACGTTGACGATGATGCCGCAGCGCGCATAGGTGCTCTTGCCCAGGCAGATGGTCAGCACGTTGCGCGGGATGCGAAAGTACTCGACGGTGCGCGCCAGCGCAAAGCTGTTGGGCGGGATGATGCAGCTGTCGCCGTCGAGGTCGACGAAGCTTTTCTCGTCGAAGTTCTTCGGGTCGACCACGGTGCTGTGGATGTTGGTGAAGACCTTGAACTCGGGCGCGCAGCGAATGTCGTACCCGTAGCTGGAGGTGCCGTAGCTGATGATCTTCCGGCCGTCCTGCTCGCGGATCTGGCCCGGCTCGAAAGGCTCGATCATGCCGGTCTGCTCGGCCATGCGCCGGATCCACTTGTCGCTCTTGATGCTCATTTGCGCTCGGTGCTGCTTGGAGGTGGCGCGATTGTGGCACGGGCATGAATGCGGACTTGACCGGACGCAGGGGGCGCAGAAGTTTCGCGAAGAGCGCAGAAGAAAACCGCGAACATCTGGCCGTTCCTTAGCGTCCTTCGCGTCCTTTGCGTGTCTTCGCGCCCTCTGCGTCCGGTCAATCCGTTTCCTGGAGCGCCTGCGAGATCACCGTGCGCTCCACCAGCCGGTCGTCGCCCAGCACGATCATCGAGAACAACAGTTCCTCGAGGTTGCCCGCAAGCGCGGTCTTGCGCGCGAGCAGCGGCGTGGCCTTGGGATCGAGCACCAAGAAGTCGGCCTCGCAGCCCGGCTGCAGGTTGCCGATGACGCCGCCGAGCCCGAGCGCGCGCGCGGCACCTGCGGTGTGGCGCCACCAGAGCTGCGACGGTGCGATGCTCACGCCGGGTTTCGTATGGCCCTCGCGGCCGACGTAGTACGCCGCCATCATGGTCGAGAACGGGCTGAAGCTGGTGCCGCCGCCCACGTCGCTCGCCAGGCCGTATCGAAAACCGATGCGGTCGGCGCCCTCGAAGTCGAAGAAGCCGCTGCCGAGGAACAGGTTACTGGTCGGGCTGACCGCGGCAGCGGTGCCGGTGTCGCGCATCAGCCGCCGGTCGTCGTCGTCGAAGTGGATGCAGTGGGCATACACGGCCCGCTCGCGCATCAGGCCGAAGCCGGCATACACGTCCAGATAAGAACGTGCGCCAGGAAACAACTCGCGTGCCCATTTCACTTCGTCCTTGTTCTCGGCGACGTGCGAATGGACCCAGGTGTCGGGGTATTTCAGCGCGAGCTCGCCGGCCCCGCGCAGCTGCGCATCGGTGCTGGTGGGCGCAAAGCGCGGCGTGATCGCGTAGCCGAGCCGGTCGACGTTGTGCCACCGGCGGATCAGCGTCTCGGTATCGATCAGGCTCTGTTCGGTTTCGTCGCGTACACCGTCGGGCGAGTGACGATCCTGCAGCACCTTCCCGGTGATCATGCGCAGCCGCCGGCGCTGGGCGGCCTCGAAGAAAGCCTGCACCGACTGCGGATGCGAAGTCGCGAAGGCGAGCGACGTGGTGACGCCGTTGCGCAGCAGTTCGTCGAAGAACACGTCCGCCACTTCGGCTGCATGCGCCGGATCGACGAAGCGGCTCTCGGCCGGAAAGGTGTAGTTCTCCAGCCAGGGCAAAAGCCCTTCGGACGGCGCGCCGATGATGTCGGTCTGCGGAAAGTGGATGTGCATGTCCACGAAGCCGGGCGCCAGGATGCGGCCGGGCCACTGCGTCACCGCCACGCCCGAATGCCGCGGCGCCAGCACGGCAAAGGCGCCCGCATCCTGCACGCGCTGGCGGCCGGCGGCGTCGGGGCCGACGACGAGCAGGCCGTCCTGGTCGAAAACCGGCTGGCCGGCATCGTCGAATCGCAAGAGGGAGGCTCGGTACGCATGCATGGCAGCAAGGGTAATGCCGCCGGGCCGGAACGGAATGTGCAAGGGGATATGTTCCCCATCCGCTCGAACATAATCCCGCCTTCCCTTTCCCAGAAAACAGAGCGATGAATTCACCCGCGACCGCCCGAAGCGCCCATCCATGATGAAAGTGCTTCTCATCGCGAACTACATCCCGGACGGCCAGACCAGCATGCTCGCCTTCAGGCGGGTTCTGGAACGCGAACTTCCCGCTGCCGGCTGCGAGTTGCGGGTCGTGTCGCCGCCGCTGCGGGTGCTTCGGGTTCCCACGGCTTCGCGCTGGTGGAAGTGGCTCGGCTATGTGGACAAGTTCATACTTTTCCTGCCGGTGCTGCGGCACCACCTGCGCTGGGCCGACGTGGTGCATGTGGCCGACCATTCCAACGGCATGTACATCCCGCGGGTGAAGGCGAAGCCGAACGTCATCACCTGCCACGACGTGATCGCCGTGCAGGCCGCCAAGGGCATGATCGACGGCTGGAACGTGGGCTGGACCGGCCGGCAGTTCCAGCGGCTGATCGCCGAAGGACTGGCAGCCGCAGACCTGGTGGCCTGCGTCTCGCAGCTGACCCGGCGCGACCTGATCGCGCTCGACGTCGTGCCTGAAAACCGGATCGCCATGGTGCCGAACGGATTGAACGACGACTTCGGCCCGGTGGCGCCCGACGAGGTGCAACGCCTGATCGGCCGCTTCGGGCTGTCGGCGCAGGACAACTACCTGATCCACGTCGGCTGGGACATGGCGCGCAAGAACCGCCGGATGGTGCTCGAGTCTTTCATTGCGCTGCAGGAGCGCGCGGCGGCCGGGGGCACCACGGCAGCGGTGCAGCAGCTTGTCTACGTCGGGCCCGAGCTGGGGCCGGAGATGCAGGAGCTGGCGCGGGCGCACGGCGTCGCCGAGCGCGTGCGCACGGTGCAGAACGTCTCGCACGAAGAGTTGCGGGCGCTCTATGCCGGCGCCACGGCGCTGCTGTTCCCCTCGCTCCAGGAGGGCTTCGGATGGCCGCTGATCGAAGCGCAGGCTTGCGGCTGCCCGGTCTTCACCTCGGACCTCCCGCCCATGAACGAGATCGGCGGACCGGGCGCGGTTTATGTCGATCCCAACGATGCCGCGGCCATCGCGCAGGCCATCGAGAGCGCCGCACCGCGCCTGGACGAGATGCGGCGCCTCGGCCTGGCCAACGCCTCGCACTACAGCGCGGCGCAGATGGCGTCGAACTATGTCGCCGCCTACCGGCGCGTGATCGAGGACCGCAAGGCGCGCGCATGAAAAAACTGCTCGCACTGGGCGTGGTGTTCCTGCCGTGGGTGCTCAAGCGTTGGGTGCTGCGCCGCTTCTGGGGCTACCAGCTTGCCGACGATGCGCGCATCGGGCTCTCATACATCTTCCCGGGCCACCTCGTGATGGGCGAGCGCGCCTTCATCGGGCACTTCAATGTCGCGATCCATCTGGGTCGAATGGAATGCGGCGCGCACTCGATCATCGACCGCTCGAACTGGATCACCGGCCATCCGCCCGGCGGCGCGCATTTCAGCCACCGCACAGAGCGCGATCCGGCGCTGATGCTCGGCGCGCACGCGGCCATCACGAAGAAGCACATCATCGATTGCACCGATCGCGTCGACATCGGCGCCTACACCACCATCGCGGGCTACCACTCGCAGCTGATCACGCACGGCATCGACGTGGTCGAGGGGCGGCAGGACTGCAAGCCGATCCGCATCGGCGCCTACTGCCTGGTCGGTACGCGGATCACGGCGCTCGGCGGCTCGGCACTGCCCGCCCGCTCGGTGCTCGGCGCGGGCTCGGTGCTGAACAAGGCGCATGTCGAGGAATACGCGGTCTATGCCGGTCAACCGGCGGTGCGGGTCAAGACCCTCGACCCCAAGGCGGCGTATTTCCACAGGGCGCAAGGTTTCGTGCACTAGGGTTCAGCGGGCGACGCGCCCCTGCACACCTTCCGCCAGCCAGTTCATTGCAAGGATCTGGTCGTCGCGCAGGCTCTGTCCCTTTGCGACCACGAGCTTGCCTTCGTTGTCGCGCACGTCCGCAACGGCACGGAACACCTGCAGCTTGCCGGACGCGATGTCCTGCTGGCGGGCCAGCACCTCGTCCTGCACCGCCTTCGGCACCCTGGGCCCGAAATCGCCGACGCGGATCATCCCTTCCTTCACGCCGCCCCAGACCTCCACCGGCTTCCAGCTGCCGTCCAGCACCGCGCGCGCACGCTGCGTGTAGTAGCTGCCCCAGTGATGGGTGACGGCGACGATCTGCGCGTCGGGCGCGACCTTGCGCATGTCGGAGTGGTAGGCCACGGCCATCCTGCCGCGCTCCTGCGCAGCCGCCATCACCGCGGTCGAGCCGGTGTGGAAGGCGATCACGTCGACGTCCTGGTTGAAGAGCGTCATGGCCGCATCGCGCTCCCTCGGCGGATCGAACCAGGCGTCGAGCCAGACCACCTTGACCTGCGCCTTCGGATTGACCGCCCGCATGCCGAGCGTGAAGGCATTGATGCCCTGCAGCACCTCGGGAATCGGAAAACCCGCGACATAGCCGGCAAGGTTCGTCTTCGTCATCCGGCCCGCGGCGATGCCGGCCAGGTAGCGGCCCTGGTAGTAGCGCGCGTTCGCTGCCGTGACGTTGGCCGCGGTCTTGTAGCCGGTGATCGACTCGAACTTCACGTCCGGAAAATCTCGAGCCACTTTCAGCGTCGGCTCCATGTAGCCGAAGCTGGGCGTGAAGATCAGCTTGTGGCCCTGCTGCGCGAGGTCGCGGATCACGCGCTCGGCGTCGGCACCCTCGGGCACGTTCTCGACGAAAGTGGTCTTCACCTTGTTCCCGAGCGCCGCCTCCACCGCCTTGCGGCCTTCGTCATGCTGGCGCACCCAGCCGGCGTCGGTGATCGGCGCGACATAGACGAAGCCGATCTTCAGCGGATCGGCGGCCGGCGCAGATTGGGAAAAAGCGGATGAAAAGCAACAAGCGGCCGCGAATGCGGCTGCGAGGTTTTTGTACATGGTGGTCCTCTACATGGCCCCGGAAAAATAAAATCGCCGCAGCCGGGACGCCTGCAGCGAGGACGAGATTTTAGCTAGACAAAGTGGGCGAAGCTCTCGTTCAGGCGGTCCAGGTACTGCCGCTTTGCAGCGGCCTCGATGAAGCTGCCCTCGAAGCTGTTGGCCGCGAGCTGCCAGGCCTGCTGCGCGGTGAGACCGGTGGCGGCAAAGGTCTGCACGAAGTTGTCGTTCATGTAGCCGCCGAAGTAAGCCGGGTCGTCCGAGTTGACCGTGGCGACGAGGCCCGCATCGAGCAGTGCACCCAGGTTGTGCTGCGCCAGGTCGGGGAACACGCAGAGCTTCAGGTTCGACAGCGGGCACACGGTTAGCGGTATGCGGTCCTGCGCCAGCCTCTTCATGAGCGCCGGGTCCTTGCTGCTTTGCACGCCGTGGTCGATGCGCTCGACCTTCAGCACGTCGAGAGCGCTCCACACGTATGCGGGCGGGCCTTCCTCGCCCGCATGCGCGACCAGGTGGAAGCCCAGTTGGCGGCAGCGTGCGAACACACGGGCGAACTTCTCGGGCGGATGGCCGACCTCGCCCGAATCGAGGCCGACGCCGATGAAACGGTCGCGGTACGGCAGCGCCTGCTCCAGCGTCTCGAACGCCTCCTCTTCGCTCAGGTGGCGCAGGAAGCAGAGGATCAGCGCGGCACTCACGCCGAGCTTCGCTTGGGCATCGGCGCAGGCGCGGTGCAGGCCATCGATCACGGTCTTGATGGCGACGCCACGCACCGTGTGCGTCTGCGGGTCGAAGAACATCTCGGTGTGCACCACGTTGTCGGCGGCTGCACGCTCCAGGTACGCCCAGGCCATGTCGTAGAAGTCCTGCTCCGTCAGCAGCACGCTGGCGCCGGCGTAGTAG
>JANOCL010000194.1:0-1614 GCA_031412135.1 Variovorax sp.
CGATCGGTCTGCGCGGGCCTGGCCGGATCGCGCGGCGCAGAGAGCGCCTCCCGCACACGCGGGCGGCGCTTCGAGGGCTCGGCCTTGCCCTCGGCGCTCGGCAGCATCTGCGCAAGCAGCTTGCTGGCGAGATCCGGATCGCGGAACCAGGCGTCGAAGAGTTCGCGAAAAACCAGCCGGTCCTGCTCGCGGCTGACCATCACCGCTTCCATCGCGGCGGACAGGTCGAGCCGGCTGTCGACGCCCACCAGCATCGCGGCCTCGGCGGCGAGCGCGATGCGTTTGGCGTCGGTGCGCACGCCGGCGCGCCGCAGCGCGCGACCGAAGCCGACCATGTTGCCGGCCAGCTTGCCGCGGCGTGCGTCGCCTAGTTGCTGCATGTACGAACGGGGGAGCGAAAACCGGACGCAGAGTTCATGTCTCGGCATCCCCCACCCTCAACAGATCCGAGGCGAGCTCGCGCGTCAGCGCGGCCACGTCGTCGCGTTGCTTGAAGAGGATGCCGGCAGTGTCGACCACGATTTCGGGGTCGAGTTCGACGGTGTCGAGCGCGACCAGCGCGCGGGCCCATTCCACGCTCTCGGCGATGCCGGGGCCGCGCTGAAAGGCGCTGGCGAAGGGTGCGCTGCGCAGTTGTCCGACGAAGCGTGCGACCTGCGCCGACAGCCGCTCGCCGGCGCCCGGAACCTGCGCCCGCACGATGGCGAGTTCGCGCTCGCGCTCGGGATAGTCGAGCCAGTGGTAGAGGCAGCGCCGCTTGACCGCATCGTTGAGTTCGCGGGTGCGGTTGCTGGTCAGGATGGTGACCGGCGGCACCAGCGCGGTCACGGTGCCGAGTTCGGGAATGCTCACCTGGTACTCGCCCAGATACTCGAGAAGAAAGGCCTCGAAGGGTTCGTCGGCACGGTCCACTTCATCGATCAGCAGCACCGCGCCGGGCGGCGGCGCCTGCAGCGCCTGCAGCAGCGGACGCCGGATCAGGTAGCGCGGCTGGTAGACCTCCGACTCGACATCGCTCGAACTGCCATGCGCTTCGGCGGCGCGCATGTGCAGCAGCTGCGCCGCATAGTTCCATTCGTAGAGCGCCTCGCGCTGTTCCATGCCGTCGTAGCACTGCAGGCGCAGCAGCTCGCGCTGCAACACGGCCGACAAGGCCTTGGCGAGTTCGGTCTTGCCGACCCCGGGCTCGCCTTCGAGCAGCAGCGGCCGCTGCAGCTTGAGGGCCAGGAACACCGCCGTCGCCAGCCGCCGGTCGGCGAAGTAGCCGACCTGCTCGAGGCTGGCCGTAACTGAATCGATGTTCGTGAATGTCATGTTTTGAACGCAGAGGTCGCAGAAATTTCGCAGAAGGCGCAAAAGAATTCAGATTAATTTTGAATGTCTTTTCTGCGCCCTCCGCGAAACCTTCGCGTCCTCTGCGTCCGGCTGTCCGAATTGCCTCAGCCCAGCGCCTTCGTGACCGCGCGCTGCGTAAGCACGCTGATCAGGTTGGCGCGGTAGGCCGCCGACGCATGCAGGTCGCTGTTGAGTTCGCCCGACTCGATCTTGACGCCCGCGGCCGACTCGGGCGTGAAGCTCTTCGTCAACGCCTCTTCGAGCCCCTTGTGCCGGAAC
>JANOCL010000195.1:0-6292 GCA_031412135.1 Variovorax sp.
GCGCTTCATCATCGACCGGGCGGAAGGGCGCTCCCAGGGTCCGGCGGTCGTCGACGTCGGGTTTACCGTGGTGGAGCGCGAAAGCGCTTGAGGTAGTGATGCCGCAATGGGCACCGGGATTGTTATTGGCGGGTAAGGGCCACTGCAGTCAGTCGGGCCACTGGAGCGGACGTGCGCTCCGCAATGAAGCGGACATTGCAGAGTACCCGCCGCGACGATGTCCTGACCGAGGTCTAGCTAAGGCCTGCCAAACACGAGCGGAGTTCGATAATTCTTCAATGACTGAGTCGCACAACCACCACTACATTCCCCAAGGTTATCTCCGTGGGTTTGCTCGGAAGCGTGGGAAGCATCACATGGTGGTCGTCCATGACTTTCAGGGCAAGCGAACGTACGAAACGAACACGCGCAACGTCTGCGCGGAGCGCGACTTCATGAGGTTCGAGGCAGAGGGACGTAAACCGGATTGGCTCGAAGAGGAGTTCGGCAAGCTCGAAGCCAAGGCCTGCGAAGCAATCGGGGCAGTTGTGCGGACTCGCACCTTCGACGGCGAACACAAGAACTACATCCTTAACCTCATGGCCGTTCTCGCCGTACGTTCTCCGGAGCAGCGGGAGAACATGCGCGACTTTCAAGCGCGTGTTGCCACGGGGATCATGGACCTCGTTCTTGAAACAAGGGAACACTGGGAGTCCGAGAACGAACGCATGCAAGAGGCAACCGGGACGATGCACAACGTCACGTATGAGCAGGCGAAAAAATCCACGAGCGCGGTGACTACAAGATCGATGTCGCGCGAGAACATCACATTGCAACCGAGACAAAACTGTTCGAGACGGTCTTGCAGCTCCTCGGCCAGCGGAGGTGGACTCTGTACCTTGCAGACGGAACATACGGGGAGTTCATAACGACAAATCGTCCGGTGGTGATCGCCTACATCGATCCAGCGAAGGTCCCGACGTACATGCGCAATAGCCCTGGATTCGCCCTAAGGAACACGGAGATCTGCTTCCCGCTGACGAAGCACGCGTTGTTGGTCGGGCGCTGGGATGCAAAGGACGAAACGATCAACCCGGTAAATCAGGCGTTCCTTGGCGTGATGAACAACCAGATGATTCAACACTCGTACGGTTTGGCCCTCTCGTCGACACGACACGTCCTGTACCACGACCCGCTCATGCGACTGCACTGGGACGACAAGGTCATCGCGCGGTTCACCACTCCGCCCAAGGAAAGTGGGATCGCGGAGTTCAAGACTGCACAGGGGATCGTGGACGGGCCGAAAGCGGCTCAACATTCTGGACCGCCGATTGCGATCGTCCGACGTGCCGAAGTCGAGCGACTGGAATCAGTGGAGGATTCAACCGGTCGTCCGGCCCTGGGACCGCTCTGCCCGTCACCGGCCCGTCGCTCGTGCCCCGCTGATCTTGGCTGCCCGCTTGTCGAACGTCCACAATGGCGATTCCCCGGCCTGCGCTGCCAGTGCGATGTGCAGGCAATCAGCGAAATCGGCCGTGCCGTTGCGGTACAACTGGAGCGCTACTTCAAGGGCACGCTCCGACTCGAATGAAAGTTCGGCTGCCGAGAATAGGTTCGACAGCACCTCCATCACTTCATCCTTCTGGTATTCGAAACCAGCACGAAGAACCCATTCGAGTTCGAGTGTGACCGTCACCGGCACAAAAAGCGACTGGCCTTCCGCGACGCACTTGCGGATGAGCCGTTTCGCAGCGGCTAGCTGCGCCTCGTCATCCTGTACGACGTAGCGCACGAGGACATTGGTGTCGAGCGCTGGCATCAGCGCCAGGGATTCATTGCTTCAACGCCAACTCGCTTCCCTTTGGGTGGTTTCAGCATTGCAGCCATGTCGAGGATGGACTTGGTCTTGGCCCGGACGATGATGGTGCCGTCCGGCGTCACCGACCACACCAACCGGGTTCCTGGCTTGGCATGCACGAAAGCCCTCACTTCGGCGGGTACGGTAGTTTGGCCTTTGGCCGTGATGGTGGATTCCGTCATGATGTTCCTTACTTTGTGGCGCATTGTAATGCATGGGCAATGCTTGGGGAAGGTTGAACATGACGCAATTGACGTCACCGTGAGGTAGCGCTACCATCAGCCGCAGGCAAACCTTTGCTGTGCCGAATCCAAGGAGAGATATGTCCAAGAAGCTTCTCAGCATCCTCGCGCTCGGCGCATTCGCGGCCGCCGGCGTCTACGCCCAGGCCTGGCCCTCCAAGCCGGTGACGCTGGTCGTGCCCTTTCCCCCGGGCGGCTCGACCGACATGGTGGCCCGCGCGGTTGGCCCCAAGCTGGCCACCGCGCTGGGCCAGCCATTCCTGGTCGACAACAAGGCGGGTGCCACCGGCACGATCGGCGCGGCCCAGGTCAAGCGCGCGGCACCCGACGGCGCGACCTTTCTGGTCACCTCGCTCGGGCCGCTGGTGATCGCGCCGCATCTGATCAAGGGCATGCAGTACGACGCACTGAAAGACTTCGACACCATCACCGTCGCCGTCCAGGCGCCCAACGTGCTGGTGGTGCCGGCCAGTTCGCCCCACAAGACGGTTGCCGACGTCATCGCCCACGAAAAGAAGAACCCCGGGAAGATGACGTTCGCCTCGTCGGGCAACGGCTCCAGCGACCACCTGACGGCAGAGCTGTTCTGGCAGCAGACGGGCACGACCGGCCTGCATATTCCGTACAAGGGCGGCGCGCCGGCGATCACCGACCTGCTCGGCGCCCAGGTCGACGGCTCGTTCCAGAACGTCAATGCGGTGGTGCAGAACATCAAGGCCGGCAAGCTCAGGGCCCTGGCCGTCACCGGCGAGAAGCGCTCGCCGGTGCTGCCCGACGTGCCCACGATGGCCGAAACCGGCGTGAAGGGCGTCGAGGTGTATTCCTGGCAGGCGGTCGTGGCGCCCAAGGGATTGCCCGCGGACGTTCGCGCCAAGGCGCATGAAGCCGTGGTCGCCGCGCTCAACGACCCGGCGGTCAGGCAGCAGTTCACCGCGATCGGGCTCGAGGTGGTCGGCAACACGCCTGCGCAGTTCGCCACCTTCCAGCAGCAGGAGTTCGCACGCTGGCAGAAGGTGATCGAGACCGGGAAAATCACGATCGACTGACTGCCATGGCCATGCCCTCCACCCCTTCGATCAAGGCGCTGCGCGTGGTCCCCGTCGCGGGCCGCGACAGCATGCTGCTCAACCTGAGCGGCGCGCACGGCCCTTTCTTCACCCGCAACATCCTGATCCTGACCGACAGCGCCGGGCGCACCGGCGTCGGCGAAGTGCCCGGCGGCGAGAAGATCCGCCAGACGCTGGAAGACGCGGGCGCACTCGTCGTCGGCCAGCCGCTCGGTTCGCACCAGCGCCTGTTGCAGGAGGTGCAGTGCAGGTTTGCCGACCGCGACAGCGGCGGCCGCGGCCTGCAGACCTTCGACCTGCGCACCACGATCCATGCGGTGACGGCCATCGAATCAGCGCTGCTCGACCTGCTGGGCCAGCACCTCGATGTGCCGGTCGCGGCGCTGCTCGGCGAGGGCCAGCAGCGCGAGTCGGTCGAAATGCTCGGCTACCTGTTCTACGTCGGCGACAAGGGCAAGACCGATCTGCCCTACGCGAGCGAAGCCGGCGCCGGCGACGACTGGTTTCGCCTGCGCCACGAAAAGGCGATGACGCCCGAAGCCATCGTGAAGCTGGCCGAAGCCGCGCGCGACAGATACGGCTTCAACGACTTCAAGCTCAAGGGCGGCGTGCTGCGCGGCGACGACGAAGTGCAAGCCATCGTCGCGCTGCACGAGCGGTTTCCGCAGGCGCGCGTCACGCTCGACCCGAACGGCGGCTGGCTGCTGAAGGACGCAGTCCGGCTGATGCGCGACATGCGCGGCGTCGTCGCCTATGCCGAAGACCCTTGCGGCGCGGAAGACGGCTTTTCGGGCCGCGAAGTCATGGCCGAGTTCCGGCGCGCGACCGGCCTGCCGACCGCGACCAACATGGTCGCCACCGACTGGCGGCAGCTTGCGCATGCGCTGTCGCTGCAGTCGATCGACATTCCGCTCGCCGACCCGCACTTCTGGACCATGGCCGGCTCGGTGCGCGTGGCACAGACCTGCCGCGACTGGGGCCTCACCTGGGGCTCGCATTCGAACAACCATTTCGACGTGTCGCTCGCGATGTTCACCCACGTAGGAGCGGCCGCACCGGGCAAGGTCACCGCGATCGACACGCACTGGATCTGGCAGGATGGACAGCGGTTGACCCGGGAGCCCCTTCAGATCGTCGGCGGCCATGTGCAGGTGCCGAAGAAGCCGGGGCTCGGCATCGAGCTCGACATGGCCGAAGTCGAAAAGGCCCACCGGCTCTACCAGCAGCACGGGCTGGGCGCGCGCGACGATGCGTCGGCGATGCAGGCGCTCATCCCGGGCTGGAAGTTCGACCCGAAGCGGCCGGCGTTCGACCGCTAGCAACCCACAAGCAAGGAGAACAGCATGAAGATCGGATTCATCGGACTCGGCATCATGGGCGCGCCCATGGCGATGCACCTGGTGCGCGGCGGCCACGAGCTCTACTACGTCAAGCGCAGCAAGGTGCATCCGGACATCGCAGCCAGCAATGCGGTCGCGTGCGCCACCGGCAAGGAGGTTGCAGAGCAAACCGAGGTCGTCATCACCATCGTGCCGGACACGCCCGACGTTGCAGCGGTGCTGTTCGGCGAGGACGGTGTCGCAGCGGGCCTCGGCGCCGGCAAGACCGTGATCGACATGAGCAGCATCTCGCCGATCGAGACCAAGGCGTTCGCGAAGAAGATCAACGCACTGGGCTGCGACTACCTCGATGCGCCGGTGTCGGGCGGCGAAGTCGGCGCCAAGGCGGCGAGCCTGACGATCATGGTCGGCGGCACCGAAGAAGCGTTTGCAAAGGCCAGGCCGCTGTTCGAGCTGATGGGCAAGAACATCACGCACGTGGGCGGCGTCGGCGACGGGCAGACGACCAAGGTGGCCAACCAGATCATCGTTGCGCTGAACATCGCCGCGGTCGGCGAGGCCCTGCTGTTCGCGAGCAAGGCGGGCGCCGATCCGGCCAAGGTGCGGCAGGCGCTGATGGGCGGCTTCGCATCGAGCCGCATTCTCGAAGTGCACGGCGAACGCATGATCAAGCGCACCTTCGATCCGGGCTTTCGCATCGCGCTGCACCAGAAGGACCTGAACCTCGCGCTGGCTGGCGCAAAGGCGATCGGCGTCGCGCTTCCGCAGACGGCGAACGCCGCCCAGCTGATGCAGACCTGCGCGGCCAACGGCTGGGACCAGCTCGATCACTCGGCGCTGGTGAAGGCGCTGGAGTTGATAGCCAACCACGAAGTCGCTTCGACCTGAGGGCATGCCATGAGAGAGAACCGCCTGCGCACGCTGTGGAAATCGGGGGCTGCCGCCGTCAACGGCTGGCTCGCCATTCCGAACAGCTTCTCTGCCGAGACCATGGCCCACCAGGGCTGGGACTCGCTCACCATCGACCTGCAGCACGGCATGGTCGACTACCAGGCCATGGTCCCGATGCTCCAGGCCATCTCGACCACCGGCACCGTGCCGGTGGTGCGCGTTCCGTGGCTAGAGCCCGGCATCCTGATGAAGACGCTCGACGCCGGCGCGTATGGCGTCATCTGCCCGATGGTCAACACACCCGAGGACGCGCAGAAGCTGGTGGCCTGGACGCACTACGCGCCGCGCGGCACGCGCAGCTTCGGGCCGGTTCGCGCGCTTCTCTATGGCGGCGCCGACTACCCGCAGCATGCCAACGACACCATCGTGACCTTCGCCATGATCGAGACCGCCAAGGCGCTCGACAACCTTGATGCGATCCTGTCCGTCGAGGGACTCGATGCCATCTACATCGGTCCGTCCGACCTGTCCCTGGCCCTCGGCTGCCGGCCGGTCTTCGACGACGTGGACCCCAAGGCGCAGCAGGCCATCGACCACATCCTCGAACGCGCCAGGGCGCACGGTGTGGTGGCCGGCATCCACAACGGCACGCCCGAAGGCGCGCTCGCGCGCATCGCTGCCGGCTTTCAGTTCGTCACCGTCAGCTCGGATGCGCGGCTCATGGCGGCAGGCGCGCAGCAGGTGATGGCGTGGATGCGCGCGCAGCAGGCGCCGCCCGCTGCAGGCAGCTACTGAGAGCAGGCCGATGGGCTGAAGGGGGGCGGAAACTCCGCCGTTCAGATGTTCGCGGGCGCCAGCGGCAGCGTGACGAAGAATGTGCTTCCGTGTCCCAGGCCCGCGCTCTGCGCCTCGACC
>JANOCL010000196.1:0-3369 GCA_031412135.1 Variovorax sp.
CCCGAGGCCAGCAACGAAAGGTGCAGCGCGGCCGAGCACGAATTCAGCGCGACGGCGTGGGGCGCGCCGCGGTAGAGGCCGAACGCGCGCTCGAACTCGGCCACCCGCGGGCCGGTCCCGAGCCAGCCCGATCGCATGACCGCCTCGACCTCGCGGATTTCGTCGTCTTCGATCTTCGGAGATCCGAACACCAGAAAGTTGTCTTTGCTTCGCGGTTGCATCAGGTGCTCTTCCCTTTGGTTTGTCCGTACAGCTGATCAGCTCTGTCACGCGGCAAAATAGTAATACAAAAGGATGTAGCCCTAACATTTCGTCATGATTTGACAGGGGGTCGCAAAGGGCCGGCAAAACTGTCGAACAGCAGTCCTCGCAGCCAACGGTTGCCCGGATCGCGATGGAAGCGCGCATGCCAGAACGAGTTGATCGCAATCTGCGGCAGCGAGACAGGGTGCGTGCGCCAGACCAGCCCGAAAGGCTCCGCGATGCTTTGCGCCAGGCGCTCGGGCACGGTCGCGATCATTGGCGTGGAGCGCAGGATGTGGCCGATCGCAACGAAGTGCGGCACGGTCAGCCGGACGCGGCGCACGATCCCCTTCGCTGCCAGCGCGTCGTCGACCTGCCCGTGGCCGGTTCCGGCGGATTGAACCAGCAGGTGTTCGGCCGCGCTGAAATCCTTGAGCGTCAGCCTGGGTTTGCTGGCGAGCGCGTGCGCTGCACTGAAGAGGCACACATAGCGTTGCCCGAACAACCGGCGCTGGAAGATGCCAGTGGTCAACTGGGGCAGCAGGCCGATCGCGATGTCCACCTGTCCGGCCTCCATCGCATCGCGCAGGTTCACGGCCGTGTTGCGCACCGTGCTTATCGTCACGCCAGGGGCGGCATGCGACAGCACCTCCATCAGCAACGGCGCGAAATAGATCTCGCCGATGTCCGTCATCGCCAGGGTAAAGCCCCGCGTGCTGGTGGCCGGGTCGAAGGCCGTCGGCTGGTTGAGCGCGCCGTGCAGCGTGGCCATGGCGTAAGACACCGGCTCGGCAAGCTGGAGCGCGAAGGCGGTCGGCTCCATGCCGTGCGCGGTCCGCAGGAACAGCTCGTCGCCGAAAAGCCGCCGCAGCCGCGCCAGTGCGTTGCTGATCGCCGGCTGCGAAAGACCGAGCCCCTGCGCCACTGCCGAAACCCGCTTCTCGGTCAGCATGCGGTCGAAAACCAGCAGCAGGTTGAGATCGATGTCGCCAAGTTCCATGCCAATCCTTCATCGATCTTTATTCACCGCGCTGATGCGGAACATTCACCAAATTCTATTGGCCAATGTGGGCCCGATGCCGATGATCGGGGCATGACCATCTCGCCAATCGCCGTCTTTCCGCAGGAGCTGCGCTGGGAGTCGGAGCAGACCAGCCGCATCCCCTTCATGGCCTACACCGGTGAGGCCCAGCACAAGAAGGAGCTGGAGCGCTTTTTCTATCGCAAGCACTGGTGCTACGTCGGCCTGGAAGCGGAGATTCCCAATCCCGGCGACTTCGTTCGCACCGCCGTGGGCGAACGTTCGGTGATCATGGTGCGCGACGCCGATGGCGCCATCAACGTGGTCGAGAACGTCTGCGCGCATCGCGGCATGCGCTTTTGCCGCGAGCGCCATGGCAACCGCAAGGAATTCGTCTGTCCCTATCACCAGTGGAACTACACGCTGCAGGGCGACCTGCAAGGCGTGCCGTTCCGGCGCGGCGTCAAGCAGGACGGCAAGGTGCACGGTGGCATGCCGGCCGACTTCAAGACCGAGGACAACGGCCTCAACAAGCTCAAGGTCGCGACGCGCGGCGGCGTGGTCTTCGCGTCGTTCGACCACGATGTCGAATCGCTCGAGGACTTCATCGGCCCGGCCATCCTGCAGTACTTCGATCGCCTGTTCGACGGCCGCAAGCTCAAGATCCTCGGCTACAACCGCCAGCGCATTCCAGGCAACTGGAAGCTGATGCAGGAGAACATCAAGGACCCGTACCACCCTGGCTTGCTGCACACCTGGTTCGTCACTTTCGGACTTTGGCGGGCCGACAACAAATCGGAACTCAAGATGGATGCGCACGGCCGCCATGCCGCGATGATCTCGACGCGCGGACAGGCCGGCCGCGCCTCGCAGGTGACCCAGGTGTCGAGCTTCAAGGAGGGCATGCAACTCAAGGACCCGCGCTTTCTCGACATCGTGCCCGAGCCCTGGTGGGGCGGCCCAACGGCGGTGATGACCACGCTGTTCCCGAGCGTCATCCTGCAGCAGCAGGTCAACAGCGTCTCGACCCGGCACATTCAGCCGGTGGGCCATGATGCCTTCGATTTCGTGTGGACTCATTTCGGCTTCGAGGACGACACCGAAGAGATGCAGCAGCGCCGGCTGCGCCAGGCCAACCTGTTCGGCCCGGCCGGCTTTGTCTCTGCCGACGACGGCGAGGTGATCGAGTTCTCGCAGCAGGGTTTTGAGCAGAAGCCGTATCACCGCACGCTGGCCGAGCTCGGCGGGCGCGAGGTCGGCGACGCCGACCACATGGTGACCGAGACTCTGATTCGCGGCATGTACCGGTACTGGCGCGAGGTGATGGAGGCATGAAGATGTCGCCGCAGGACTATTTCGAGCTCTCGCAGCTCTATGCCGACTACGCGCGCGCGGTCGATTCGGGCAACTGGGACCTGTGGCCCGCGTTCTTCATCGACGATTGCAGCTACCGCCTGCAGCCGCGCGAGAACCACGAGCGCGGGCTGCCGCTCGCCACGCTTTCCTTCGAGAGCCGCGGCATGCTGGAAGACCGTGTCTACGGCATTCGCGAGACGCTTTTTCATGATCCGTACTACCAGCGTCACGTGGTGGGGCTGCCGCTGGTTCACGGCATCGGCGACGACGGCACGATCAGCAGCGAGGCCAACTATGCGGTCTTCCGCACCAAGCTCAGCGAGCTGTCGACCGTGTTCAATGTCGGGCGCTACATCGACACGATCGTGCGCACGCCCGAAGGCCTGAAATTCGCCTCTCGCCTGGTCGTCTACGACAGCGAAATGATCCCGAATTCCATCATCTATCCGATCTAGCATGAAACATCCCCGAAGCGCCTGCGGCGCCTCCCCCTCGAGGGGGCGATACCAGCGGCCCGGCAAAGCCGGCTCCGCGGTATCCCTGGCAATTGCCTGCGCCGGTCTCGTGCCCCTGGTCACGCCATGGCGTGGTGGACCACTGAGATGACAGCTGCCTCATGGACTGACGCCGCCGCACTCGACGAACTGAACGTCGACGACGTGACCGGCCTCGAGGTGCAGGGGCGGGACATCGCCTTGTACCGCGTGGACGGCGAGGTCTTTGCCACGAGCAACACCTGCACCCACGGC
>JANOCL010000197.1:0-18860 GCA_031412135.1 Variovorax sp.
GTCGATGCGGCCCGCACGGCGCAGCAGCAGGTCGTCGTAGTAGCTGGTGAAGCCCTCGAAGAGCCACAGCAGGCGGGTGTAGTTCTCCTGCGCGTAGTCGTAGCGGGCGAACTCCGCCGGCCGCAGCCGCTTCACGTTCCAGGTGTGGAAGTACTCGTGGCTCACGAGGCCGAGCAGCGTCGTGTAGCCCTCGGGCTGCTTCTTGGCGCCGCGCTGGGGCAGGTCGCGGCGGGTGCAGATGAGTGCTGTCGAATGCCGGTGCTCGAGGCCGCCATAGGCGTCGTCCACCGCGTTGAGCATGAAGACATAGCGTTCGTGCGGCGCCTTGGGCCCGCCGCGCTTGCCGACCTTGTCGCCGTGCCAGAAGCGCATCTGCGTCTCGCAGATGGCGCGGGCGTCGGCGACCAGCCGCTCGCCATCGAAGGAAGGCGGCGCGCCCGCCACCACGAAGCGGTGCGGCACGCCGCAGGCCTCGAACTCCGCGCTCCAGAAGGCGCCCATCTCGACCGGGCTGTCCGCCAACTCGTCGTAGTCGGCAGCGGCATAGCGGCCGAAGCCATGACGGTCGACCTTGGTCGGCCGCAGCGCGGTGGCACATGACCAGCGCTCGCCACCCGCGACAAGCGCCGGCGCAAGCACCTCGATCGCATGCGGCGCATCGGTCTGGCCTTCGACCCGCAGGCACAGGCTGGTGCCATTGAAGAAACCGCGATCGGCGTCCAGCCAGGCGGTTCGCACCGAGTTGTCGTAGGCGCAGACCAGGTAGCGCAGCACCAGCGGCTTGTCGGGGGCGCAGCCGATCCGCCAGCTGCATTTGTCCAGTTGCTGCACCGCGAGCTTGCGCCGGCCCTGCATCGCCTGCAGCTGCTGCAGGTTCTTCGCGAACTCGCGCACCAGGTAGCTGCCCGGAATCCACACCGGCAGCGCCACCCGCTGCTGCGCGGCGGGCCGCTCGACGGTGAGCGTGACGGCGAACAGATGCGCCCGGCGGTCCGCGCACTCGACGCGGTAGTGGATGGCCGCCTCGGCCATCAGTTGGCGGCGGCGAGTTGCTTTTCGACCTGCGCGGCAGGAATGGCGCCCGGCGCCCGCGTGCCGTCGCTGAAGATCAGTGTCGGCGTGCCGGTGATGTTGTACTTCTGGCCGAACTCGCGATTGCGGGTGACGGCGGTCGTATCGCACTCGGCGGCTTCGGGCGCGACATTGCGCAGCATCCAGTCGTTCCAGGCCTTTGTCTTGTCCTTGGCGCACCAGATGTTGCGCGACTTGGCGACCGAGTCCGGCCCCAGCACGGGGTAGAGGAAGAGATGGATGGTGACGTTGTCGATGGTGGCCAGGTCGCGTTCGAACTGCTTGCAGTAGCCACAGTTCGGATCTTCGAACACCGCCAGCCGGCGCTTGCCGTTGCCGCGCACGATCTTGAACGCGTCCTTCAGCGGCAGCTTGTCGAAGGCCACCTCGCTGAGCTTCTCGACCCGTTCTTCGGTGAGGTTCTTGCGCGCCTTCACATCGATCAGGCTGCCCTGCAGCAGGTAGTTGCCCTGCTCGTCGGTGTAGTAGATCTCGAAGCCGTTGATGCGCACCTCGTAGAGCCCCGCAACCGGCGACTTCGTGATCTCGTCGATCTTTGCGAACTGCGGAATGCGCGCCGCCAGGTTCTTGCGGATGTCGGCCTCGCCAGCGGTCGCAGCCCAGCTGCATCCGAACACCGATGCGGCAAGAAGCGCAGCACGGAAGAAAGCAGGTTTCATGATGGTGTCGTTTTCGAAGTTCATTGCAGGCCCATGGCCTGTTTCGCGAGCCAGTTCTTGACCAGCGGTGTTCGGTCGAAGCCGCGCATGCCCCAGTTGCGAAGTGCCGGCAGCGGATCGGCGCTGTGCGCAAAAAGCTGCTGCAAGCCATCGGTGGCGAAGCTCATCGACATCACGTCGGTGCGGCGTTGCCGCTCGTAGCGGCGCAGCAGGCGGGCGTCGCCCACGCTTCGCCAGTACTCCCGGTCCTTGATCACGCCGGCGAGTGCGGCGGCGTCGGCCAGGCCCAGGTTCAGGCCCTGGCCCGCCAGTGGATGCACCGTGTGCGCGGCATCGCCGGCCAGCGCCCACGCACCGCCGTCGGCGAAGCGTCCGGTCCAGCGGTCGGCAATGGCGCGTTGCAGCGGCCACGATGCGCGTTCGCTCACGAGCCGCAGCCCTCCCAGCGCGCGATGGCTGGCCTCGTCCAGCGCCAGGTTGAAAGCGTCGGCGCCCTGGGCCAGCAACGTCGGTGCGCGCAACTGGTCGACCGACCACACCAGCGCGAGCTGCTTGTCGGCGAGCGGCAGCAGCGCCAGCACCTCGCCCTTGTCGTTGAACCATTGGCGGGCGGCGCCGTTGTGCGGCTCGTCGCATTCGAGCCGCGCCGCGATGGCGTGCTGCGGATAGCGCGTGACCTCGTAGCGCACGCCCAGCGCTTCGCGGCTGATGCTGGCGCGCCCTTCGCAGACCACCGTCAGCGCCGCCGGCACCGGTTCGTGCGCGACTTCAATGCGCGGCTGGAAGCGCACCGCGTCGTTCAACTGCCGTTCGAGCGCCGGCACGTCGACGATCCAGGCCAGCGCCTCGACCTTTTGCCGCGCGGCGGTGAACTGCACGCGACCGCCTTCATCGCCGTGCACCAGCATCTCGCGCACCGGCGTGGCATATGCGGCATCGGGCCAGGCCCGCAGCGATTCGAGCAGCGCCTTCGAACCCGCATTGAGCGCGTAGGCGCGCACGTCCTGCCGGGTCGGGTCGGCAGCGGGCTGCACGAGCGCGACGCGCACGCGTTCGCGCGCGAGCAGCAGCGCCAGCGTGCGGCCCACTATGCCGGCGCCGCGGATGCAAACCTCTGGGGGAAGAGCCATGCCGGGCATTGTAGGAGTTGGCTTTTTTGCATGAACGCCGTGCGGGACAATCACCCGCTTCAGCCAAAGGACCCCCGTGACCGCTCCAGCCTTCGACATCGACGCCACCATTTCCCGCCTGTTTGTCTATCCGATCAAGTCCTGTGCCGGTGTCGAGCTGCCCGAAGTGCTGCTGACCGAAACAGGCCTGGAGTTCGATCGCGCCTGGATGGTGGTCGACGCGGAAGGCGCTTTCGTCTCCCAGCGCGAGCTGCCGCGCATGACGCTGATCCGGCCCCAGATGAAGCATTCCGAAATGGTGCTGCGCGCGCCCGGGATGCTGGCGCTGCACATCGCCTTCGACCGGGTCGAGCAGCCCGTCCGCGTGCGGCTGTGGAACGACGAGCTCCCGGCCTACGACATGGGCGACATCGCGGCGCAGTGGTTCAGCGACTTCCTTTCACAGCCGGGCGAGCCGCGGCGCCTGCGCCTGGTGCGATTCGATCCCGAGCACCAACGGCTGTCCAACCCGAAGTGGACCGGCGGCGTGGAGGCGCCCAACCAGTTCTCCGACGCCTATCCGGTGCTGGTGATCGGGGAAAGCTCGCTCGCGGAATTCAATGCGCGGCTGGCTGCGGCGGGTCATGGTCCGGTCGGCATCGAGCGTTTCAGGCCGAACATCGTGCTCGCCGGCGTCGATGCGCACGACGAAGACCGCGCAGACACGCTGCATGTGGCCACCGCCGAAGGCGAGGCACGGCTGCAGCCGGTCAAGCCCTGCGTGCGCTGCCCGATCCCCGACATCGACCCGTCCACCGCCGAAAGCAGCCCCGAGGTCGGCGACCTGCTGCGCAGCTACCGCGCCGACCCCCGCGTCGACGGCGCCATCACCTTCGGCATGAATGCGATCGTGCTGCAGGGCGTGGAGCACATGCTGCGGCGCGGGCAGGCAGTCGGCGCGAACCTGCGCTTCGAATGACCGTCGGCGCACCGGCGCCTAAAATCCCGGTTTCCCCCAAGCATTCCTGAAAGCCCCCGCCATGAGTCTCCAGTGCGGCATCGTCGGCCTGCCCAACGTCGGCAAGTCCACCCTCTTCAACGCGCTGACCAAGGCAGGCATCGCGGCCGAGAACTACCCCTTCTGCACCATCGAGCCGAATGTCGGCGTGGTGGAGGTGCCGGACCCGCGCCTCGGCGCGCTGAGCGACATCGTCAAGCCCGAACGCGTGGTCCCGGCCATCGTCGAGTTTGTCGACATCGCGGGCCTGGTGGCCGGCGCGAGCAAGGGCGAAGGGCTGGGCAACCAGTTCCTGGCCCACATTCGCGAGACCGATGCGATCGTCAATGTGGTGCGCTGCTTCGAGGACGACAACGTGATCCACGTGGCCGGCAAGGTCGACCCGATCTCCGACATCGAGGTGATCCAGACCGAGCTGTGCCTGGCCGACCTCGCCACCGTCGAGAAGGCGCTGCACCGCCACACCAAGACGGCACGATCGGGCGACAAGGAAGCGATCAAGCTGGTCGCGCTGCTCGAGAAGTGCGAGGCGTCGCTGAACCAGAACACGCCGGTGCGGGCCATTGCGTTCGGCAAGGAAGAAAAGCCGCTCATCAAGCAGTTTTCGCTGATCACCGCCAAGCCGGCGATGTTCGTCGGCAATGTGGCCGAAGACGGCTTCGAGAACAACCCCTTCCTCGACCGCCTGCGCGAGTACGCCGCCGCGCAAGGTGCTCCGGTGGTCGCCATCTGCGCCAAGATCGAGGCCGAGCTGGCCGACATGGACGAGGACGACAAGAAGATGTTCCTGGCCGAGATCGGCCAGCAGGAGCCCGGCCTCAACCGGCTGATCCGCGCGGCCTACACGCTGCTCGGCCTGCAGACGTACTTCACCGCCGGCGTGAAGGAAGTTCGTGCCTGGACCATCCATGTCGGCGACACCGGCCCGCAGGCCGCAGGCGTGATCCACACCGATTTCGAAAAAGGCTACATCCGCGCCCAGACCATCGCCTTCAACGACTTCGTCTCGTTCAAGGGCGAGCAGGGCGCGAAGGACGCGGGGAAGATGCGGGCCGAAGGCAAGGACTACGTGGTCAAGGATGGGGACGTGATGAACTTCCTGTTCAGTTCCTGATGCATTCCCTCAAGGCCGATCCAGCCCGGCAAGCACCTTGTCCAGCGTCAACGGGTACTCCCTGATCCGTACCCCTGAAGCGTTGTAGACCGCATTCGCCACCGCGGCACCCGCGCCGCAGATGCCGAGCTCGCCCACGCCCTTGATTTTCAGCGGGTTGGTCTTGTCGTCCACTTCGTCGATGAAGTAGGCCTCGATGGCAGGGATGTCCGCATGCGCCGGCACGTGGTATTCGGCCAGGTCGTGATTGACGAAGTGGCCGTAACGCTTGTCCACGATGGCGTCTTCGTGCAGCGCCGAACCGACGCCCCAGATCATTGCGCCCGTTGCCTGGCTGACGGCGGTCTTCTGGTTCAGGATGCGGCCGGCCGCGAACACGCCCAGCATGCGGCGCAACCGGATTTCGCCGGTGTCCATGTCGACAGCCACTTCCGCAAAATGCGCGCCGTAGCCCTGTTGCGAGAACTTCTTGGCCATGTCGCCGGCCTTGATCTGGCCGTCGGCCTGAAGGCCCAGCGTGCCGGCCAGCGCGGCCATCGACTCGGAGCGGCCGCCCGCGCTGACCTTGCCGTCCGCGAAGGTGGCTTCGCTCGCCTTGACGCCGAGCTTCCCGGCCAGCTTTTCGCGCAGGTTGATGCAGGCGTCGAACAGCGCGGAGCCGGCGCTCGCCGCGCCCCACGAACCGCCCGACCCGGGCGTTTCAGGGAAGTCGCTGTCGCCCAGTTCCATGCGTACCTTGTCGAGCGGCAGGCCCATCGTTTCGGCGGCCACCTGCGTGAGCACGGTGTAGCTGCCAGTGCCGATATCGGTCATCGCCATCCGTGCCGTCAGCACGCCCTGGCGGTCGAGAAGCACCGTGCATTTGGCGTCTTCCAGAAGATTGCCGCGCGTGGCCGCCGCCATGCCGATGCCGATCATCCAGCGGCCTTCGCGCACGGCGCCGGGCGTTGCGTTGCGCCTGCTCCAGCCGAAGCGCTCGGCGCCTTCCTTCATGCACTTGACGAGCTGCCGGGTCGAAAAAGGAACGTTTCTCTCGGGGTCCATCTGCGGCTCGTTGCGAAGGCGCAGCTCGATCGGGTCGATCTTCAGTTTCTCCGCCAGTTCGTCCATGGCACTTTCGAGCGCCAGCATGCCCACCGCCTCGCCAGGCGCTCGCGTGGAGTCCGAGATGGGCAGGTCCAGCTTCACCGCCCGGTGTGCCGTCATCCGGTTCGGCGCGGCGTAAAGCGAGCGCGTCTGCTCGCTCGCGTTTTCGTAGAAATTGTCGAAGCGCGCGCTGTGCGACCAGCTCTCGTGGCCGATCGCGCCGAGCTTGCCGTCGGCCGAGGCACCGAGGCGCACGCGCTGGATGGTGTCGCTGCGGTGGGTGGTGAAGTGAAACATCTGCTGGCGCGTCAGCGCGGTCTTGACCGGTCGGTTCAACTGGCGTGAGGCCAGCGCCGAAAGCATGACGTCGCCATACACCGGCAGCTTGCCGCCGAAGCCTCCGCCGATGTAGCGGCTGACGATGCGCACCTTGTCGGGCGCGATCTGCAGCGTGGCGGCGACTGCCTTCTGCGCGCTCTCCAGCAACTGCGCGGCGCAGTGCACGATGACGCGCCCGTCTTTCCAGTAGGCGAGCGTGGCGTGCGGCTCCATCTGCGCATGAATGTGGTGCGGCGTCGTGTAGGTGGCGTCCACGGTGACGGCTGCAGAAGCAAAGGCCGCCGCGAAATCGCCCACGGCGGTGTCGGCCTTTCTTCCCGCGCTGTCCTCGGGTTTTTCCGCGCCTTCATTCTTGAGCGTGTAGTCGCCGGGCTGGGCGTCATAGCGAACGGCGATCAGGCTGGCGGCGGCCCTGGCCTCTTCGAAGCTCTCCGCCACCACGAACGCGACGGCTTCGCCGTAGTGGCGCACGCGGTCGTTCCCCATCTGCGGCGACGAACGTGCATAGCGGTCCTTGGCATCCAACGGGCCCCAGGCCGCCTGCTTCGGCGCATTCTTGTGCGTCATCACCAGCAGCACGCCGGACGAGCGCTCGGCGGCCCGCGTGTCGATGGCGGTCACCCGGCCTTTCGCGACAGTCGCTTCGACGATGAAGCCGTAGGCCGGCTTTCCGCCTTCCTGCACTTCATAGGCATAGGGTGCGCGGCCGGTGACCTTGAGGCGGCCCTCGACGCGGTCGATCGGCTTGCCGATGAGTCCCTGGCGGTTGTCGTCGATCGGATTGCGGGCGGACGGTGCTGTCATTTCCATGGTGAGTGGTCTCCTGCGTCAACCGGCAATGGCTTCGGCGGCTGCGGCGCGCAGCGTGCGCCGCAGCAGCGGAATCTTGAAATCGTTGTGGCCGAAGCCGCGCGCGCCGGCGAGCACGCCATCGGCCGCCCGGCGCCACGCCTCGTCGTTCGCGTTCGCGCCGACAAGCGCGGCCTCTGCCGCTTCAACCCGCCACGGCTTGTGGGCCAGCCCGCCGAACGCCATGCGCGCGGAGCGGATGCGGCCGTCTGCCGCATCGACGATGGCCGCAACGGAGATCACGGCAAAGGCGTAAGACGCGCGGTCGCGCACCTTGCGGTAGACGTGCCGACCGGCCACCGGCGCCGGCAGCGTGACGGCGGTGATCATCTCGCCCGGCATCAAGCTGTTTTCGACGTTCGGCGTCGCACCCGGAAGGCGATGGAAGTCCGCGATCGGTATCACGCGCCGCCCGCCCGTCGGCGAAATCGTTTCTACCTGTGCATCGAGTACGCGCATCCCGACCGCCATGTCGGACGGATGGGTGGCAATGCACTGATCGCTGGCGCCGACGACCGCGTGCAGGCGGTTGTAGCCCGAAATCGCGGCACATCCGGCGCCGGGTTGGCGCTTGTTGCAGGGCTTCGAGGTGTCGTAGAAGTAGTAGCAGCGCGTGCGCTGCAGCAGGTTGCCGCCGGTGGTCGCCTTGTTGCGCAGCTGGCCCGATGCACCGGCCAGCAGCGCCCGGCTGAGTACCGCATAGTCCCTGCGCACCCGGGCGTCCGCAGCAAGGTCCGCGTTGCGCACCATGGCGCCGATGCGCAGTCCGCCGTCGGTGGTGGGTTCGATCCTGTCGAGCCCGAGGCGGTTGATGTCGATCAGGTGCACCGGCGTCTCGATCTGCAGCTTCATCAAGTCGAGCAGGTTGGTGCCGCCGGCTATGAATTTGGCGCCCGGCTTCAGCGCGGCCTCGGCCGCCGCGGCGGGCGTGGCCGCCCGTTCGTATGTGAAGGCTTTCATGAGCGCACCCCCGAGACGTCCTTGATGGCCGCGACGATGTTGGGGTACGCGCTGCAGCGGCACAGGTTGCCGCTCATGCGCTCGCGGATCTCTTCGTCGTTCAGCGCCACGGCCGTGCCGTTCAGGTCGCGCGTCACATGGCTGGGCATGCCGAGCTTGACCTCGTTCAGCATGCCGGCGGTCGAGCAGATCTGCCCGGGCGTGCAGTAGCCGCACTGGAAGCCGTCGTGCTTCAGGAAGGCTTCCTGGATCGGATGAAGCTGCTCGCCGCTGGCCAGCCCTTCGACGGTCGTGATGTGCTGGCCGTCGTGCATCACGGCGAGGCTGAGGCATGCATTGGTGCGCCGGCCTTCCACCAGTACCGTGCAGGCGCCGCACTGGCCGTGGTCGCAGCCCTTCTTGGACCCGGTCATGCGCAGGTTCTCGCGCAGCGCGTCGAGCAGCGTGGTGCGGGTGTCGACCGTCAGCGTGTGCGTCTTGCCGTTGATGTGCAGCTCGACCGGCATGCGCTGCGGCGGCAGATCGGGCTTCGCCTGCGCATCTGCTGCCGGGGGCGCACCCTGTGCGGCGGCGCCGCCGGCGGCCTGGACTGCGGCAAGCGCTGCACCGGTCTGGAACACGGTGCGGCGGGTGACGGGCCATTGCGGATCTTCCGCATGGGGCTGGGAGGTTGCTTGCATGCGGTTCCTTTGCAAAGCGGCTTGCGAACTCGTCGGGGAAGGCGATCCTATGAAGCGCGGGGCGCCCTACCTGCTCGTTCGCGCGCCGTCGTGATGTAGGCGCAGGCGCACGCTCGGCGCACCGGTGTAGAAAGCGGGTCCCGCTTTTGCTTTTGTTTTCCCTGCTCCGCGTACCCGAACCATGATCACCGTCCACCACCTCAACAATTCCCGCTCGCAGCGCGTGCTCTGGCTGCTCGAAGAACTCGAACTGCCTTACGAGATCGTCCACTACCAGCGCGACCCGAAGACGATGCTTGCGCCGGCGTCGTTGCGCGCGGTGCATCCGCTGGGCAAGTCGCCGGTGGTGACGATCGACGACGGCCTTGCGCTGGCGGAGTCCGGCGCCATCGTCGAGACGCTGATCGAGCGCTACGGCAACGGCCGCCTCGCGCCGGTGGCCGGCACGCCCGAAGCGGTGCGCTATCGCTACTGGCTGCACTACGCCGAAGGCTCGGCCATGCCGCCGCTGCTGATGAAGCTGGTGTTCGACCGCATCGAGCGGACGAAGATGCCGTTCTTCGCCAAGCCGATCGCTAAAGCCATCGCAGGCAAGGCCAAGGCCGGCTTCATCTCGCCCAGCATCGCGGCCCACCTTGACTTCATGGAAGGCGAGCTGCGCGGCAGCAAGTGGTTCGGCGGCAATGCGTTTTCGGGCGCCGACATCCAGATGAGCTTTCCGGTCGAAGCGGCCGCCGCGCGCGGCGGACTCGATGCGTCGCGTCCGAAGCTGATGGCCTATCTCGAGCGCATCCATGCGCGGCCGGCCTACATCCGTGCGTTGGAGCGCGGCGGGCCTTACGGCCTCATGACCTGATCAGTTGGGCCAGATGTAGAGCAAGGCCACCGTCATCGTGACGTAGCGCGCGAATTTGCCGATCGCCATGTAGATCACGCAGGGCCAGAACGAGAGCCGCAGCCAGCCGGCAACGGCGCAGATCGGATCGCCGACGACCGGCAGCCAGCTCAGCAGACACGCTTTCGGGCCGAGACGTTCGAGCCAGCCCAGCACGCGCAGGTGGTGCTTCGAATGCGAGTACTTGTCGGCCACCTTGTGCGCGCCGTAGCCGAGCCACCAGTCGACCATGCCGCCGAGCGTGTTGCCGATGGTCGCCACGGCAATGGCCGGCCAGAACATGTCGGGATTGAGCTTCAGCAGGCCGAACAGCACCGGCTCCGAGCCCACCGGCACCAGCGTCGCCGAAACGAAAGCGGCCAAGAACAAGGTGCTGAGCCCGTACTGCGGCAGCGCCAGGAGCGCAAAAAGAGAGTCGAGCCAGGCTTGCATGTGCGCCGCAGTATAGGAAACGGCAAAAAACGGTCGCCCGCCGCACGTGAAACAAAAGTTCAAATGTTCCCGCCCCAAGGGCGGCCACCGGTACAATCGCGCCTCATTTTTCAGCAGTCCGGCGCGCGCCACATATCCCTTCATGACCTTGCAGATCGGCAACATCGCGCTGGAAAACCGCCTGTTCGTCGCGCCGATGGCGGGCGTGACCGACCGGCCGTTCCGCATGCTGTGCCGCGAACTCGGGGCCGGCTATGCGGTGAGCGAAATGGTCACGTCGCGCAAGGAGTTATGGGGCACGCTCAAGACCTCGCGCCGTGCCGATCACCAAGGCGAGCCCGGCCCCATCGCGGTGCAGATCGCAGGCACCGACGCCGCCATGATGGCCGAGGCCGCGCAATACAACATCGAGCGCGGCGCGCAGATCATCGACATCAACATGGGATGTCCGGCCAAGAAAGTCTGCAACAAGTGGGCCGGTTCGGCGTTGATGCGCGACGAGCCTCTGGCATTGGAAATCGCGAGCGCGGTGGTCGCGGCCGCGGCGCCGCACGGCGTGCCCGTCACGCTCAAGATGCGAACCGGCTGGAGCGAAGACCATCGCAACGCGGTCACGCTGGCGCGCCGCTTCGAAGCGGCGGGCGTGCAGATGCTCACGGTGCATGGCCGAACGCGCGAGCAGGGCTACAAGGGCAGGGCCGAGTACGACACCATCGCTGCGGTGAAGGCGGCGGTGCGCATTCCGGTGGTCGCCAACGGCGACATCGCATCGCCTGAGCAGGCACGCGACGTGCTGGCCTTTACCGGCGCCGACGCGGTGATGATCGGCCGCGCCGCGCAGGGACGGCCGTGGATCTTTCGCGAAGTTGCGCATTTTCTTTCTACCGGAGCGCATCTCGCACCGCCGCTGATCGCCGAGGTACGGCGCCTTCTGCTCGACCACCTGCTGCAGCACTATGCGCTGTACGGCGACTACAGCGGCGTGCGAACGGCGCGCAAGCACATCGGCTGGTATGTTCGCGCGCTGCCGGGCGGCGAAGAATTCAGAAGCCGCATGAATACCATCGAAGAGTGCAACGCGCAGTGGCGTGCGGTCGCCGGTTTCTTCGACGTGCTGGCCACGCAGATGGACCGCATGCCGGCCGCAAGCGCCCAAGCGCGCGAGCCAAGGGACGAGCAGCAAGCCGACGCGCTTGCCTGAAACAAGATCAGAAGAAGAGAAAAAGGGCCATGAGCAAGAAACACATCGAAGACTGCGTGCGCAGCAGCCTGGACAGCTATTTTCGCGACCTCCGCGGCACCGAACCCGACGGCATGTACGAGATGCTGGTGCGGGTGGTCGAGAAGCCGCTGCTCGACGTCGTGATGACGCGCGCCGAGGGCAACCAGTCGAGGGCCGCGCAATGGCTCGGCCTGAACCGCAACACGCTGCGCAAGAAGCTGGTCGAACATAAATTGCTGAAGTAACGCTTGATGAATGCACTGATCTCCGTTTCCGACAAGACCGGCATCCTCGAATTCGCGCAGGCGCTCCATGCGCTCGGCATCCGGCTGCTGTCCACCGGCGGCACCGCGAGGCTGCTGGCCGACGCCGGCCTGCCGGTGACCGAAGTCGCCGAACTCACCGGCTTTCCGGAAATGCTGGACGGCCGCGTCAAGACCCTGCATCCGAAGGTGCACGGCGGCCTGCTTGCGCGGCGCGACGTGCCGGCGCACATGGCGGCGCTGAAGGCGCACGGCATCGACACCATCGACCTGCTGGTGGTCAATCTCTACCCGTTCGAAGCCACCGTCGCCAAGGCCGGGTGCACGCTCGAAGATGCGATAGAAAACATCGACATCGGCGGGCCGGCGATGGTGCGCAGCGCCGCCAAGAACTGGAAGGACGTCGGCGTGCTGACCGACGCGGCGCAGTACCCCCAGGCGCTGGCCGAACTGAAGGCCGACGGCCGGCTGAGCGAGAACACGAAGTTCGCGTTTTCGGTTGCGGCCTTCAACCGCATCAGCCAGTACGACGGCGCGATCAGCGACTACCTGTCGGGCATCCAGGCGAGCGGCGAGCGGGCGCTCTTTCCGGCGCAGAGCAACGGCCGCTTTGTCAAGCTACAGGATCTGCGCTACGGCGAGAACCCGCACCAGCAGGCCGCGTTCTATCGCGACCTGTACCCGGCACCGGGTTCGCTGGTCACCGCGAAGCAGCTGCAGGGCAAGGAGCTCAGCTACAACAACATCGCCGATGCCGATGCAGCCTGGGAATGCGTGAAGAGCTTCGACGCGGCTGCGTGCGTGATCGTCAAGCATGCCAATCCGTGCGGCGTCGCGGTTGGCGCCGACCCGCACGAGGCGTATGCCAAGGCCTTCAAGACCGATCCGACCTCGGCCTTCGGCGGCATCATCGCCTTCAACCGTCCGGTGGACCGCGCGGCGGCCGAGGCGGTGAGCAAGCAGTTCGTCGAGGTGCTGATGGCGCCGGGCTATGCGCCGGACGCGCTGGAAGTTTTCAAGAGCAAGGTGAACGTCCGCATCCTCGAGATCGCGCTGCCGCCGGGCGGGTCTTCCGACTGGGAGAACGGCCGCAATGCGGTCGACGTCAAGCGCATCGGCTCCGGCCTCTTGATGCAGACCGCGGACAACCGCGAGCTCTCGGCGGACGAGTTGAAGGTGGTCAGCAAGAAGCAGCCGACGCCGCGGCAAATGCAGGATCTTCTGTTCGCATGGAAGGTGGCCAAGTTCGTGAAGAGCAACGCGATCGTGTTCTGTGCCGACGGCATGACGATGGGTGTCGGCGCCGGCCAGATGAGCCGGCTCGACTCGGCCCGCATCGCGAGCATCAAGGCGCAGCATGCCGGCCTGTCGCTGCAGGGCACTGCGGTCGCGAGCGATGCCTTCTTTCCGTTTCGAGACGGCCTGGACGTGGTGGTCGATGCCGGCGCGAGCTGCGTGATCCAGCCGGGCGGCTCGATGCGCGATCAGGAAGTGATCGACGCGGCCGACGAGCGCGGCGTCGTCATGGTGTTGTCAGGGGTGCGCCACTTCAGACATTGAAGGAAGCGAACTTCCGGACGCAGAGGACGCAGAGGATGTAGAGGACGCGAAGGTTGCGCGAAGTACGCGAAAGAGCAGCCATCAAGTTGGTTGTTTCTTCTTTGCGACCTTCGCGAAACTTCTGCGTCCTCTGCGTCCGGCTGCCCGTCTTCAGGATCGCAGCAATATCCTGAACATCTCGCGCGCCGCTGCGATCGTCGCGGCAATGTCTTCGTCACTGTGCGCAGCGCTCACGAAGCCGGCTTCGTAGAGCGCGGGCGCAATGTACACGCCGCGCTCCAGCAGGCCGTGGAAGAGCGCATTGAACCTGGCGTTGTCGGTGGTCATGACCTTCGCGTAGTTCTGCGGCAGCGTGTCCATCAGGAAGAAGCCGAACATTCCGCCTTCGCTGTCGGCGCTGAACGGCAGGCCTTCGGCGGCCGCCGCGGCCTTCAGGCCATCGACGAGCGAACGGGTTTTCTTCGACAGGGCATCGAAGAAGCCAGGCCGGGCCACCTCCTTCAAGGTGGCGAGTCCGCAGGCCGTGGCCACCGGGTTGCCCGACAGCGTGCCGGCCTGGTACACCGGCCCCTGCGGCGCCAGCTGTTCCATGATGGCGCGCGGCCCGCCGAAGGCTGCCAGCGGCATGCCGCCGCCGATCACCTTGCCGAGCACGGTGAGGTCGGGCTTGATGCCCAGCACGCCCTGCGCGCCCTGCAGCCCGACGCGAAAACCGGTCATGACCTCGTCGAACACCAGCAGTGCGCCGTACTGCGTGCAGAGCTCGCGGCAGCGTTTCGCGAAAGCGGCGCTCGCACGCACGAAATTCATGTTGCCGGCGATCGCCTCGATCATCAGGCAGGCGATCTCGTGGCCGTGCAGCGTGAAGGCTTCCTCGAGCTGCGCCAAATTGTTGTACTCCAGCACCAGCGTGTGCTGCACGACTTCGGGCGGCACGCCGGCCGACGTCGGATTGCCGAAGGTCGCGAGGCCCGAGCCGGCCTTGACCAGGAGCGCATCGGCATGGCCGTGGTAGCAGCCTTCGAACTTGATGATGTACTTGCGCCCGGTAGCGCCCCGCGCGAGGCGCAAGGCGCTCATCGCGGCCTCGGTGCCCGAACTCACGAGCCGCACCATTTCCATCGACGGCACCAGGGCGAGGATGGCTTCGGCGAGCTCGATCTCGCGCTCGGTCGGCGCGCCGAACGAGAAGCCCTCGGTCACGGCGCGCTGCACCGCTTCGACCACCGCGGGGTGTCCGTGGCCGAGGATCATCGGGCCCCAGGAGCCGATGTAGTCGATGTAGCGCTTGTCTGCAGCGTCCCAGAAGTAGGCGCCCTGCGCCCGCTTCACGAAGCGCGGCGTGCCGCCGACCGCCTTGAAGGCACGCACTGGCGAATTGACGCCGCCGGGAATTACGGCGCGGGCGCGCTCGAAGAGGATGTCGTTGGGGTCGGTGCTTGGCATCAGTGGCGCGTGTCGTGGGGTGGGAGGGCGAAGTCGGAAGGGGAAGGAGGCTCGCCATTTTCGTCTTCGTCGTCGTCCTCTTCGGCCTGGGCCCAGAACAGGCGATCGGGCAGTACGTGGCCCATGCCGGGGCGAAAGCCCGCGTCGAGGCAGCGGTCCATGTAGCTCAGCGCTTCGCTCGTGGCCGCGATGAGGTCGGTGCCGCTGGCGAGCAGGGCGGCCAGCGCAGCCGACAGGGTGTCGCCAGCACCGGCGAACACGGCTTCGAGCCGTTCGTATTTCTCGCTGGCGAGCACCGACTGCGGCGATGCCAGCACGTTGTCGATGAACTGTTCTGGCAGCACCATGCCCGTGACCAGCGTGTAAGGCACGCCTGACTCGCCGGCCGCCATGGCGATGTCGCGCGCGCTGGGCGGCCGCTCGCCGGCCCAGTCGGGCAGGAGCCAGCGCCACAGCGTGCTGTGGTTGCCGACCAGGACGGTGGTCTGGGGCAGCACCAGCTCGCGGAACGCATCGAGGTAGGCCTCGATCTGCGCGTCTTCCCACCACGAAAGGTTGGGCATGTAAGCGACCACCGGCACGTCCGGGTAGTCGGTCGCCGTTTCGGCCACGGTGCTCAGGTTTTCTGGCGAGCCGACGAAGCCGACCTTGATGAGCTGCACTTCCACGTCTTCGAGGATGGCGCGCGCCTGCTCGGCCACGGCCTCTTCGTCGAAAGCGAAGTGGTCGAAGATTTCGGCGGTGTCCCGTGCGTAGGCGCCGGTCACCACACCGAGCATGTGGGCGCCGACCGAAGCCACCGCCAGCGCGTCACCGCCAAGACCGCCGGCACCGCTCGGGTCGCTGGCATTGAAGACCAGCACGCACGGCGGGTTCAGCTCGCTCTCGGCTGCGGCTTCGTCGTTTTCGGGGTCGGTAAGATCGCTCACTTTGCGGTCGTGCTCCGGTGGTAGTAGGTAAGTAGTCATACGCCAGAGCGCAAATCAGATGGTGGCTTATCCGAGACGCTTGTCACGGCTTTTGTCGATACGTTTGGATACGATCGTTGCAATCTATGAACAGGGACTTTAAGCTGCGATGAACACGAAAACCTGGATGTGCCTGATTTGCGGGTGGATCTACGACGAGGCGGTGGGTGTGCCAGAAGATGGTATTGCGGCCGGCACGGCGTGGGCGGAAGTTCCGATGAACTGGACTTGCCCGGAATGCGGCGCACGCAAGGAAGACTTCGAAATGGTTGAAATCTGAAGCATGGCATAGGGCCGCGCTTCCTGCGCTCTTGAACGGGCGTTGCGGTCATCGAGGGTGTCACAAGAGGAGCGGTGCAAATGAGCACGAATGGGTCCGGTTACAAGGTGCTCGTCATCGACGACAGCAACACCATTCGGCGCAGTGCCGAGATCTTCCTCAAGCAGGGCGGCCACGAGGTTCTCCTGGCCGAAGACGGCTTCGATGCGCTGTCGAAGGTGAACGATCACAAGCCGCATTTGATTTTCTGCGACATCCTGATGCCGCGTCTCGATGGCTATCAGACCTGCGCCATCATCAAGCGAAACGCTCATTTTTCCGATGTTCCGGTCGTCATGCTCTCGTCCAAGGACGGTGTGTTCGACAAGGCGCGCGGCCGCATGGTCGGCTCGCAGGACTACCTCACCAAACCCTTCACCAAAGACCAGTTGCTGCAAGCGGTGCAGCAGTTTGGCATCGTTCAGCAGGAAGTGCAGTAATGGCTATTCGCAAGGTTCTCGTCGTCGACGATTCGAAGACCGAATTGGTTTTCCTGACCGATCTTCTCCAGAAGAACGGCTTCTCGGTGAAGACCGCCGAAAACGCCGATGACGCGATGCGCCGGCTCGAGGAAGAGCAGCCCGACCTCATCCTCATGGACATCGTGATGCCGGGCCAGAACGGCTTTCAGCTCACCCGCGCCATCGCGCGCAATCCGCAGTACGCGGCGGTGCCGATCATCATGTGCACCAGCAAGAACCAGGAAAGCGACCGGCTCTGGGGCATGCGACAGGGCGCCCGGGACTACATCGTGAAGCCGGTCAATGCGGCCGAACTGATGGCGAAGATCAGCGCTCTCGCCTGATACCCGCCGCTTTCCGTACATGGCCAATCGCGACGCCCTCCGCGCTTTCCAGTCCCGGCTTGCCAGCCGCCTGCAGGCGGCACGCACTTCGGGCGTTTCCGCATCGTGGCTCGCCGTCGAGGCGGGCGATGCGAAGTACCTGTTCCCGCTCGGGCATGCGGGCGAGATCTTTCCCTGGACGCCGCCGCAGCCGGTGCCCTACACGGAGCCGTGGTTTCTTGGCGTCGCCAACCTGCGCGGCGGTCTGTACGGCATCGTCCAGCTGGCAGCCTTCGCTTCGGGCGTTGCGACGCCCATAGTGAGCGAAACGGTGCGCTCGCAATCGCGCTTCGTCGCGCTCAACGAACTGCTCGAAGTCAACTGCGCACTGCTGATCGATCGGCTGGTCGGTTTGCGCGGCGTGGAAGCCTTCGTCGAATCGCAGACGCCGGAAGCCGGCGCCCCGACCTGGCTCGGCCATCTGTACATCGACGCTGCCGGAGGCCGCTGGCAGGAAATCAATCTGCAGGCGCTTTCGCAGCAACCCCAGTTTCTGAGCATTGGCGTCTGAGCGCCAGGCCTTGCACCGACTACCACCCGAAGGACCGACCGTGAGCTCGATCGCCGACAAGTTCAAGAAATTTCTGCCCATGGGCGGCGACAGTGTCACCGTGCGCGCCGACAGTGCCGCGACCATGTCGCTGGACAATGTCGAAACAGTTCAGCCCCAGGAGGAAAGAACCATGCTTTTCCGGCGCGATGCCACGCCCGAGCCGACCGTTGAGCCGGTGCTCACGATCGACACTCCCCATGCTGCTGCAGACGATGGTGCCGACAACGTTGCGCAACCCGACGCGCAAGGCGCCGGACCGTTCGGCCCCGCGGGCGTGGCCGGCAACCTGCGGTCGAACCCGGCACGCCAGCAGCGCGTGCTCGCGGTCGTGCTTGCCGCGGCGGTGCTGCTGCTGTTGCTGGTCGCCGGCTCCGCCATCCTGCGCGCCGAACGGCTCGCACAGCAGGTGGCGGCCACCGGCCAGTCGCTGATGCAGTCGCAGCGTCTTGCCAAATCCGTTTCGCAGGCGCTGGTGGGCAATGTGCCCGCCTTCGCGGAAGTCAAGGACAGTTCGGACGACCTGACGCGGCGCGTGCAGGGCCTGTCGAACGGCGACGATGCGCTCAAGCTGGAGCGCGTGGGCAGCCAGTACGACGCGGAGCTCACCAGGATTGCGCCGCTGGTCGAGCGGGCCGACAAGAGCGCCAAGGCCGTGCTGGCACAGCAGCAGATCCTGACGCAGGTCGGAACCGCGCTGCGCGACATCAACAGGCAGTCGTCGGACCTGCTCGAAATGACCGAGACGGTGGCGTCCCTCAAGATGCAGCAGAACGCCACCCTGCCCGAAATTTCGGCCGCCGGCCAGCTGGTGATGCTGACGCAGCGCATCGGCAAATCGGCCAACGAGTTCCTCACCGTCGACGGGGTCAGCCCCGACGCCGTGTTCCTGCTCGGCAAGGACCTGAACACGTTCCAGGAAGTCACCCGCGGCCTGCTCGACGGCAATGCGCAGCAGCGCCTGCCCGGCTCGCGCGACCCGCAGACGCGCCAGCAGCTCGACTCGATCCTGAAGACCTACGAGCAGACCCGCACGCAGGCCGGCGCCATCCTGGGCAACCTTCAGGGCCTGGTCGCGGCACGCGAAGCGCAGGCCACCATCCTGGCCGACAGCGAGCCGCTGCGCACGGCGCTCGGCGATCTGCAGGACAAGCTTTCGGCGCGCACCGGCCTGGGTGCCGGCACCGTGGTGATGCTGTTCGTGCTGTCTCTCGCCTCGCTTGCGCTGGCCGGCGCCATCGGCTACGTGCAGGTGCGCGAAGGCCGCGAACGTGCGCTGGCCGCCGAACGCGAGCGCCTCGCCGCAGAGCGCGCGAGCGAAGACGTGAGCCGCGTCAACACCGCCAACCAGGCCGCGATCCTGCGGCTCATGAACGAACTGCAGACGGTGGCCGAAGGCGACCTGACGCAGGAAGCCACGGTGACCGAAGACATCACCGGCGCCATCGCCGACTC
>JANOCL010000198.1:0-4309 GCA_031412135.1 Variovorax sp.
CGAGCAGTTCTATGACCCGGTCAAGGGCATGTTCCTGCCCGACCGCTACATTCAGGGCGAATGCCCGCGCTGCGGCGCAAAAGACCAGAACGGCGATTCGTGCGAAGTCTGCGGCGCGGTCTATTCGCCGACCGAACTGAAGAACCCGTACTCGGCGTTGAGCGGCGCGACACCGGTGCTCAAAAGCAGCGCCCACCACTTCTTCCTGCTCAGTTCCCGCCGTTGCATCGATCTGCTGGAGCAGTGGGTTCACGCGCCCGGACGCCTGCAGCCCGAGGTGCTGAACAAGATCAAGGAATGGTTCGCGGTCGACGAACTCGGTCATGGCGGCCTCGCCGATTGGGACATCAGCCGCGATGCGCCGTATTTCGGCATCCGCATTCCCGATACCGAAGACAAGTACTTCTATGTCTGGCTCGATGCGCCGGTCGGCTACCTGGCCTCGCTGAAAAACCTGTTCGAACGAGAAGGCCGCGACTACGACGCCTTCATGGCCGACCCGAAGACCGAACAGGTGCATTTCATCGGCAAGGACATTACCTATTTCCACACGCTGTTCTGGCCGGCGATGCTGCATTTCAGCGGCCGCAAGACGCCCGACCGCATCTTCGTGCACGGCTTCATCACCGTCAGCGGCGAAAAGATGAGCAAGAGCCGCGGCACCGGCATCTCGCCGCTGAAGTACCTGGAGCTCGGCATGAACGCCGAGTGGATGCGCTACTACATCGCGGCCAAGCTGAACGGGAAGGTCGAGGACATCGACTTCAACCCCGACGACTTCGTGGCGCGGGTCAACAGCGATCTGGTGGGCAAGTACATCAACATCGCGAGCCGCGCGGCGGGCTTCCTCCACAAGCGCTTCGATGGCGTGCTCTCCAGCGACCTGGGCGTCGAGGGCCGTGTGCTGCTCGATGGCCTGCGCGCGCAGGGTGCGGCCATCGAGTCGCTCTACGACGAGCGCGAGTTCGGCAAGGCCTTGCGCGACGTGATGCTGCTGGCCGACCGCGTGAACGAGTACGTCGACCAGAACAAGCCCTGGGAGCTGGCCAAGAAGCCGGACCAGGAGGCGGTGCTGCACGACGTGTGCTCGGTGTGCATCGAGGCCTTCCGTCTGCTGACGATCTACCTGAAGCCGGTGCTGCCGGCGCTGGCAGCGGATGTCGAGCGCTTTCTGAACGTCGAACCCTTGACCTTCGCCGACGCGCAGCGCGCGCTCGGCTCGCACCGCATCGGCGAGTACCGGCACCTGATGCAGCGCATCGACCCCAAGGTGATCGAGCAACTCCTTGAGCCTGTGCCTCTTGCTCCCTCTCCCGCATCAGCGGGAGAGGGCCGGGGTGAGGGCAACAGCGCCTCGCGCACACCCCACGCGCCTTCCACCCTGCCCCCCGACCTCATCGCCATCGCACGCGACCTCCGCAAGAACGCGACCGATGCAGAAACATTGTTGTGGGGTCTCTTGCGCAGCAAGCAGCTGAGCCAAGCGAAGTTCCGGCGACAGCACCCGATCGACATCGACGGTGAGCGTTTCGTTTTGGACTTCTTTTGCGACGCCGCGGCTTTGGCGGTCGAGCTCGATGGCGGTCAGCACGCTGAGCCGGAGCACGCGGTACGCGATGTGCAGCGCGATCGCAGCTTGGCTGCTCGGGGCATCCGCGTGATGAGGTTCTGGAACAGCGAGTTGTTCGAGAACACTGAAGGGGTGTTGGGGATGATCTTGCGGGGGGTTGAGGCGGGGGTGGGGAGCGGAAAGGCGCCCTCACCCCCACCCTCTCCCGCTGAGGCGGGAGAGGGAGCAAAACCAGGCGGCGAGGGGATTGCGGCCACGATCTCCATCGACGACTTCGCCAAGGTCGACCTGCGGATCGCGAAGATCGTGGATGCCTCGCTCGTCGCCAGCAGCACCAAGCTCCTGCAGCTCACGCTCGATGTGGGCGAAGGGAAGACGCGCAACGTCTTCAGCGGCATCCAGTCCGCCTTCAAGCCCGAAGACCTGATCGGCAAGTTCACCGTGATGGTTGCCAACCTGGCGCCGCGCAAGATGAAGTTCGGCTTGAGCGAAGGCATGGGGCTGGCTGCCTCGCACACCGACGAGAAGTCACACCCGGGGCTGTACCTGCTCGAACCCACGCCGGGCGCCGTGCCCGGCCTGCGGGTGCGCTGACACCCAGTCCAGTGAAGCTGCCGGACTGGGCCTCGGGTGTCGAGTTCGCGCGCTTCCACCCGCGGCTCCTCGATCACGTCAAAGGCTACGACCGCGCGCGTTTCCTGACCGACGCGGGCGCCGGCCTCACGGTCGGCGTCATCGCGCTGCCGTTGGCCATGGCCTTCGCGATCGCGAGCGGTGTGAAGCCGGAGCAGGGCATCTTCACGGCCATCATCGCGGGCTTCCTCATCTCCGCGCTCGGCGGCTCCAGCGTGCAGATCGGCGGGCCGGCGGGGGCGTTCATCGTCATCGTCTACGGCATCGTCGAGCGCTACGGCTTCGCCAACCTGCTGATCGCAACCGTGCTGGCCGGGCTGCTGATGTTCACGATGGGGCTGCTCAAGCTCGGCGCGCTGGTGCGGCACATTCCGGTGGGCATCGTCATCGGCTTCACCAACGGGATCGCGGTGCTGGTGGCGCTCTCGCAGCTGAAGGACCTGTTCGGTCTGAACACGCCGCCGATGCCGGCCGACTTCTTCACGCAGATCGGCCTGCTGGTCCAGTACGCCGGCTCGGTCAATTGGGTGGCGCTGGCCGTGGGCTCGGCGTCGCTCGCGCTGCTGTTCGCGTGGCCGCACGTGCAGCGCCACCACGCGCTGGTGGATCGGCGCTCGCTCCGCACGGCCGCGCGCATGCCTGCGCCGATGGCGGTGCTGGTGCTGGCCACCGCGGCGACGGCGCTGCTCGGCCTGAACATCGAGACCATCGGCTCGCGTTTCGGCGGCATCCCGCAATCGCTGCCGTCCTTCGAGTGGCCCGACGTCTCCTGGCGCAGCGCCAAGGAGCTGTTCATCCCCACGATCACCATCGCCTTGCTCGGCGCGATCGAGTCGCTGCTGTGCGCGCGTGTGGCCGACAACCTCGTGGCCGACCCGGTGCGCACGCCGCGCCACGACCCGAACCAGGAGCTGATGGCCCAGGGCATCGCCAACGTCGTGACGCCCTTCTTCGGCGGCATTCCGGCCACCGGCACGATCGCGCGCACCGTGACCAACGTGCGCGCGGGCGCGAGCAGCCCTGTGGCGGGCATCGTCCATGCGGTGACGCTGCTGGCCGTGGTGCTGATCGCAGCGCCGCTGGCCGAGCACGTGCCGCTCGCGGCGCTCGCCGGCATCCTGCTGTTCGTGGCCTGGAACATGGGCGAGTGGCACGAGTTCGCGCGGCTGCGCCAGTTCAGCGTGCCCTACCGCGTGATCCTGGTCGGCACCTTCTTGCTGACCGTCGTCTTCGACCTCACGGTCGCGGTGCAGGTCGGCCTGGTGCTGGCCTGCGTCTTCTTCATCTACCGGATGAGCAAGCTGTTTCGCGTCGAGGCCGGGCCCGACGTGCCGGCCGCGCCGGAAGGCGTGGCGGTGCGCCGCCTCTACGGCGCGCTGTTCTTCGGCGCGGTCGACAAGCTCGAGACGGTGGCCGGCAACCTGCCCGCCGGCACGCAAGCGCTGGTGCTGGAGATGCACCGCCTCATCTCGCTAGACGCGACCGGCGTCGATGCGCTGATGCAACTGCGCCGCACGCTGGAGCGCGCCGGCATCGCGCTGTGGCTGTGCGAGCTCAACGAGCAGCCACTGTCGATCCTGCAGCGCAGCGGCTTCGTCGCCCTGCTGGGCCCGGAGCGCGTGCTGCCCAGCCTGGCCGAGGCGCTGGCGCGTGCGGCGCCACGGCCTTAGGCCGTCCGCACCACGGTGTCGGACGGTGTGAACGGGTCGGCGATCCGGTCGGGCACCGGTGCAATCAGGTTCACGCCCTCCTGACCGGGCGGGTAGACCTGCGTCAGCGCGATCGGAAAGCCCGCGATGTAAGTCTCCCGCGTGCCGCGCCGCCAGTAGAAGAACGTCAGGTTCTCCTGCATGTACAGCGACCACCGGCCGTTCACCGAGAAGCCCACGTAGGCGCCCCAGGGGCTCTCGACGCTGCCGTCCTGGCCCTTGGTGAACACGAGCGACGGGTCGGCCCTTTTGTGCGAAGCCACCACCGCCGCGGCCACCGCCTTGGCACGCGCAGAGCTCGGGCCGTACATCGTCTTGTTGACTTCGGACCAGTTGCTGCGGTCGAGCTGTGGCTCCAGGCGCTCGAGCAGCAGCTTCCAGAAGGCGGGTTGGTTGG
>JANOCL010000199.1:0-30064 GCA_031412135.1 Variovorax sp.
CTCGGCCGCCAGGCCGGCCGCCAGTGCGAGCGGCGCCAGCCCGGGGTCGCCCGGCCGCCAGCGGCGCAGCGCCTCGGGCGCCGCGGCGATGCGCGGCTCCAGCCCGGCCGGCGGGAACCAGACCGCGAGGTTCGCAAGCCCCTCGGCCAGCGGCAGCCGGTACGGATCGTCCGGATGCCCGGTGCCTTCGACGAAGCCGCGGTTCGCGCCGGCACCGGCGAACAGGTCGGCGAGCAAGGTCAAGGCCTGCGGCCCGAGATCGCTCGTCGCGATGCGCGGCAGCCACAGGCGCAGTGCTTCCGCCGGGTCGTCCACCAGGTCGGCCAGCCGCAGCCGTGCCGAGGTGGTCGGGTCGCCGCCGGGCGGGGGCGCATCGGTGGTCCAGCCGAGTGCAGCGACGACGTCGCCGAAGAAGCCGCCGAGCAACGCGCCGAGGTAACCGGCCAGCGCCTCCACGCCGTCCCAGCCGGCCGGCGGCAGGCTGACGCTGCCGTCGGCTGCGATCACCGGCAGCGCGATCGGCACGCTCAGGTCGCCGGTCGCAAGCCGCAGGTCGGGCGCTGCCACGTCCGCCGAGAGTCCGCCTGCCGGCGTCCAGGCCAGGCGCAGGCCGACGCCGCGGGCGGTGAGGGCCGTGCCGTCGCCGAGCGCCAGCGTGACGCGCGGCGGGTTGATGCCGCGCTCGCGCGCAGAGAGCATGCCTTCGACGCCGGGCAGCAGGCTCGCGGTCTTCGCCGGCAGGTCGATGTCGGCCAGCGTCGCGGCGATGCGGGTGTCGATCACGGTGCAGCGCTGGCCCAGCGTGTCGACGCTGGTCGACACCGCGAGCCGCACCGAAAGCACCGATGCATTGGCGATCAGTTCGAGCGCGAGCGGGCCGACCAGCCGCACGCGCCAGGGGTCAAGTGCGGTGCCGGTGCCGAGGATGGCCGAGGCGGCTTCGCCGGCGTCGGCCAGCGCGTCGCGCAGGGCGGAAAGCACCGTTGTCGCAGCGCCGGCGGGTGCGGCCACCAGCGCACGCCAGTAGTCCGCGACGGCAGTCACCGGGTCGGCCATCAGCGCCGGCAGTCCGATCGGCGCGACACCGCCGGGCGCGTCCAGGCCGATCAGGAGCCGCACGGTCGAAAGCGCGTTGCCCAGGTTGCCGAGCAGTTGCGCGGCCACGTCGCCGACGGTGTTGCCGGCGGCATCCATCACCGCGTCGGGCGAGGTCAGGTCGAGCGTCGGATAGGCATGGGCGCCGAGCAGCACGCCGTCGGCGGCGAGCACGAAGCCGAGTCGCCGTGCGCTGTCGATCGCGAAGCCGACGCGCAGGGTGTCGGCGCGCGCGACGGTGGGACTGGCGATGTTGAGCACGCGCTCGCCGGCAGCGCCGCGCCCGGCGGCGGCCCACACGCCGAACCGCGGCAGCGCCATCGCGGCGCCGGTGACCAGGTCGATCTGGAACAGGTCGGCCCGCGCCTCGATGCGTGCTGCGGCGTTGCCGAGCTCGATGCCGAGCGTCGGTGTCAGCCGCGCATTGCCGGTCGAGCCGGTGTCGACGCGCAGGCCGATCGTCAGGTCGGCATTGCCGCCGAGGTCGAAGGCCACCGCATCGCCCTGCACGGCACCGCCGAGCAGGTCGGCGATGTAGCCCATCCACACGCCACGGCTGGCGGGCGCGGTGATGAGCCCGTGCAGCCATGCGGAGATGGCGTGCACTCCCTCGGTCGCCAGAGCGGCGATCGGAAAATCGGGAATCGCGTCGCCGCTCTTCAGCCCGAGCAGGCCGCCGATGGCTGCGATGGGCGAGCCGGCCACGGCGCTGTCGGCCTGCGCCTTGACGAGCGAGAGCACCAGGTCGAGCACCGCATCGTCGAGATCGCCCAGGCCGTCGGCCGCGACGCGGATGTCGCGCGGTGCGGTGGCGCCCGGCAGCTGGAAGCCGGCGAGGTCGAGGCCGAACACGGGCGCCACCGGATCGCCCGGCGCGGTGGGCAGGTCGACGTCGATCCCGATGGCGCCGAGGCGCGCCTGGCCGGGCACCGGCGCCGCGGTGTCGATGACGATCGAGGTGGCGATGCGGATGCGGCCACCGCTCGCGCCGAGCAGCAGCGGCGTGGTCACGTTCGGCCCGCCGTCCTTCTTTGCGCGGAACAGCGGCACGGCAAGCGAGCTGGTCGATGCCGGGCTGGCGGTGCGCGCCGCGATGCCGATGCCGATGTGCAGCCCGTCGAGTTTGGACTCGTCGACGGTGACGGCGATGGTGAGGTCCGGGTCGTCCAGATGCACGATCGGCAGCCACACCACGCCGCGCGGATCGGTGCTGCGGTCGGCGCCGCCCATCGCCTCGTCGACGAAGGCGACCAGCGCCTCGCGCTGTTGCGCATCGGCCAGCATGTTCCTGAGCGAGGCTTCGGGGTTGCCGAACCAGCCCGGGTTCGGCTCGCCGTCCGCCGTGAAGATGCCGAGCGCCTTTGCCAGCTGGCCGAGCACGCCGAGGTCGTCGCTGACCATGCTCACGTCTTGCTCCGCAATCCGGTCGAACCGGCGAACCGAAAGCGCGCCATCGGCACGATCTGCAAGCCGCGCTGCGAGGCGGCCAGCTCGATCGGCACCAGGACGTTGCCGCGGGTGTCCTTGCCCATTGCGCCTGCGATGCCGCTCACCATGCCGAGCACGCACTGCCAGGCAAAGGCCACCAGCGCCTCGCCCCAGGTGCCGACGATCGCGGGCGGACCGTTGGGGCGGCGGTAGGTCGAGGCATAGAGGCCGGAGGGCTGATCGGCCGAGCCCACGGCGAACACCACCTCGATCCATGCATCGCCGGTCTGGTCGCAGCGCACCGGAATCGCGACGTGGATGAATCCGTCGGCGAGCTTGACCTGGAGTTCTTCCAGCCTCACCGCGAGTTCGCTGTCGCCGTCGACCCAGACGACTTCGGTGCGCTTGCCCGGGCGGAACAGGCCGCTGGCCCGCCGTGCCGCCACGCGCAGGAATTCGGTCGCCTGCTTGTTTGCAACCACCACGGGCTCGAACACGTCGCCTTCGGCCATCGGCCGGGACGCCGCCGGAAGCCGGTTGGCGCGCCGCTCGGCTTCGACGAAGCGGGTGAACTCTGGCGCGATCCCGGTGGCCATGACGCAGGCGTCAATCGCGCCGGGCGAAGCGCGACCGGATCGCGCTGCCCGCGTAGCTCACCACGAGCCAGGTCAGCAGAAACGCACCGGTCTCGAGCGCGAAGCTGTGGAACTTGTAGAAGAACTCGGCGACGCCGAACGACAGCAGAAGCGGCACCGCCTCGTCGCTCAACGCACGTTTGACGCCAGCATTGCGAACGAGTGTGTACATGTTCTTTCTTCCGGGCCTTGGAGGCGATGCGGCGCGAGCTTACGCGCGGCCCAGCAGTGCCACAACCGCCGCGACGGCGTACTACTTGTGGCCAGTTGCGGTGGCCTGCGGCGCATTTTTCTGCGCGGTAGCTCCACTGCGTTTCGCACGACCCGCAACCCATGAAACCGGCACGGCCAGTACCGGAGATACCGCGGAACCGGCTTCGCCGGGCCGCCGGTATCGCCCCCGGCAGGGGGTGGGCGGCTACACGAAGTGAGCCAACCTGGGGGCGAGCAACAGATACCGCGGAACCGGCTTCGCCGGGCCGTCCGTATCGCCGCCCTGAGGGGAGGCGCCGCAGGCGCTTCGGGGGTGTTCGTCAGCTCCCTACGACGCCGCCGTCGCGGCGCCGAACCACGACGGTCGCGGAGCGCGGTCGCGCGCTGCCGGGCAGGCCGCCGTCGGGCCATGCACTGGCCGGCGTCGTGACGCCGTCGAGCCGCTTTTCGCCCGGATGCTGGATGTTGACGAACAGGCTGCGGCGGTCGGGCGTGACCACGCAGCCGGTGACCTCGCAGCCGCGCGGGCCGACCAGGAAGCGCTTGATGCGCCCGCTCGCCGGATCGGCGCACAGCATCTGGTTGTTGCCGAACGCCGCGATGTCGCCGGTGCCGACGAAGCGCGGGCTCATGTCGGTCTGGACCCAGAGCAGGCCGCCGCTGTCGAAGTGCAGCGCGTCGGGCGAGCCGAAGGCATCGGCATCGGCTTGCGGGTAGCGCGCACCGGTCTTCGAAAGCGCGGGGTCGCCGGCCAGCACGAAATGACTCCACGAAAAAGCATGGCTGGCCGCGTCGCCGTCGTCTTCGCGCCAGCGCAGGATGCCGCCGAAGAGGTTGCCGGCGCGCGGGTTGACGGCATCGGCGGGCGGCATGCCGTGCGCACCGCGCTGGCTGTTGCCGGTAAGGCAGACGTAGACCTCGCCGGTTGCCGGATGCACGGCAATCCACTCGGGCCGGTCGAGCGGCGTTGCGCCGACGATGTCGGCCGCCCGCCGCGCATGGATCAGCACCTCGGCCGCATCCGCGAATCCGCTGGCGGCGTCGATGCCGTTGCGGCCATGCACAAGCGCGATCCAGCTGCCGCGGCCGTCGGCGTCGTAGCGCGCGGCGTACAGCGTACCGCTGTCGAGCAGATTGCGGTTGGCGGCACGTGCGGCGGCGTCGTGGCCCGGCCTCACCCTGTCGCGGCTCACGAACTTGTACATGTGCTCGAAGTTGCCGTCGTCGCCCATGTAGACGGCGACGCGGCCGTCGCGGGTGAGGGTGCAGGTGGCGCTCTCCTGCCGCTTGCGGCCGAGGGCGGTGCGCTTGGCCGGCGTGGACGTGGGATCGAAGGGATCGATCTCGACCACCCAGCCGAAGCGGTTGGCCTCGTTCGGATGGCGCGAGAGGTCGAAGCGCTCGTCGAAGCGCCAATGGTCGATCCACTGTCCGCCGGCGACAGTGCCGTAGCGCCGCTGCGCCGCGCTGGCGGATTGCGCAGCTTCCTTCGGGCCGCCGAAGTAGACCTGGAAGTTCTCTTCGCAACTGAGGTAGGTGCCCCAGGGCGTGACGCCCATGCCGCAGTTGGCGAAGGTGCCCAGCACGCGGTTGCCGGCAGCATCGGCGGCGGTTCGCATCGGGGGTGCGCCGGCGGCGGGGCCTGCGATGCGAATCGGCGTCGCGCCATGAATGCGACGCGCGTAGCGCGACGGCCGCACCTGGCGCCAGCCGGCGTGAGTGAGTTCGACCTCGATCACCGAAACGCCCATCGCATGCAGCGACTTGCGCGACTTCTGCGCGGTCCATGGCGATGCGCCGTCGGCGTGCAGCAATTGCTCGTCGGTGTATTCGTGGTTGAGTGCCAGCAGCCCGCGGTCGGCACGGCCGTCGAGCGCGAAGAAATGCATGCCGTCGTGATGCATGCCGGCCTGCACCGCCTGATCGGCCGCGCTGTTGGAGCCGTCGGCCGCAAACGCCGGCATCGACGACGCGATGCCCGTGGGCGTGCCCCAGGGGTACAGCACCTGTGCCTCGTATTCGGGCGGCACCGTGATGGCGTCGCGCAGTGTGGCCGGCACGCCGGTGAAGCCCAGGACGGCATCGGCTGCGCTCGGGCGCGCATGGCCCTGCCCGAGCAGCGCGACGATCCCGGCCGCGCCGGATTGAAGAAACTGACGGCGGGCGAGCGGCATGGTGCGGTGTGTTGGCTGGGCGACAACGCAATCATCGCCGAGCGCGGATACTCGGCGCCACCAGCGCTCGGGCATCGAAGGACACACAGCCATGAACGAACGAATCGAATCGATCCGCCACGCGGACGGCGTGGTCGAACTGCAGCTCGCGCGCGCCGACAAGATGAACGCGCTCGATCCCGCGATGTTCGACGCGTTGCTCGACGCCGGCGCCCGCCTGCGCGACGACGCGAGCGTGCGCGCCGTGGTGCTGGCGGGTCGCGGCAAGGCCTTCTGCGCGGGGCTCGACATGCAGTCGTTCGAGCGCATGGGCGAGGGCGGTCCCGGGGAGATCCTCGGTGCCGGCGCGGCGGCCGACATCCTGGCGCGCACGCACGGCATCGCCAATGCGGCGCAGCAGGTCGCGCTGGTGTGGCGCGAGGTGCCGGTGCCGGTGATCGCGGCGGTGCACGGCGTCGCCTTCGGCGGCGGGTTGCAGGTGGCGCTAGGCGCCGACATCCGGCTCGTCGCGCCGGACACCCGGCTCTCGGTGATGGAGATCAGATGGGGGCTGGTACCCGACATGGGCGGCATGGTGCTGATGCGCGAACTGGCCCGGACCGACGTGGTGCGCGAACTCACGTTCACCGGGCGCATCTTTTCCGGCGAGGAAGCGGTCGCGCTCGGCTTTGCTACCCGGCTTTGCGCCGATCCGCTGGCCGATGCGCTGCAGATGGCGCACGACATCGCGCAGAAAAGCCCCGACGCGGTCCGCGCCGCCAAGCGGCTCCTGAATGCGGCGATGGCGCACAGCGCGGCCGATCTGCTGCTTGCCGAATCGGTCGAGCAGAAAGCGTTGATCGGCAGCGCGAACCAGACGGAAGCGGTGCGCGCCAATGTCGAGCGGCGGCTGCCGCGCTTCGGACCGGCGCCTGTGCGCTGAAATTGTCAGTTTGGCGAGGGCGCAACGCGGCATACTCCCGCCGTGCCTATTTCCTTGCTCCATCGTTTGGCAGAACATGAACTGCCCATTGCCGTCAGCAACGGCGCTGACGTCGACACCCTGCGCATCCTGAGCATGGCGGGTCATATCAAGGCCACCATCCCAAAGCCGATTCGAACCCTGAACGGCTATGGCCAGCCGCCGGCGATGGTGACGGCCATCACGCCGGTGGGGCGCAGCATGATGCTGCGGTTCCCGAAGCAGCGGTAGCCTGCGGCGTCTCTAGACGCCGGTGCGGCAGAAGTCGAAGAAGGCTTCGAGTTCCGTCGACTTGTCGAACACCGCGTCCGCGCCCAGCGCAATGCACCGGTCCCGCATCGTGACGGTAGCGTAGTTGCTGAGCACGACCACACGCTGGTGCGAGGCCCGGCCCTGGCATGCGCGCACCACGGCCAGGCCGGAGCCTTCTTTCAGGAACAGGTCCACGATGATCAACTGCCATGCAGCGGCGTGGTCGGCGAGGCGCTCGATGGCTTCGCTCGCCGTCTCGGCAAAGGCGATCACCCGCACCCCGACCAGTTCTTGCAGTGCCCCGACGAGGTTGTCCCGGATGGTGGGGCTGTCCTCGACGAGGATGGCGATTAGGGGCATGAAGATGGCTCGAAGCTGGCGCGGTTGCTGGCCCGGCCAGACTGTCTGCCTGGCCGATGGGTCAAGATTTATACCAAACAGCCGCACTCGGACCCGGACCGGGACGAACAGATGAGTTCATATTTGAACTGAGTGGTAATTAATTGATCGGCGTGGTAGAACTGCAGCCGTGGCGGTTTTCGCGAGGCGATTGCCACGGCATCCATTCCATTCCTTTCAATTCGTATTCCAGGAGTCAAAGATGAAGAAACTGATGATTGCAGTCGGCGTTACGGTCCTGCTCAGCGCCTGCGCGGGCGGCATGGGCAAAGGCGGCATGGCCAGCGGCGGCATGTCGAATCCGATGGTCGGCGGCGCGCCGATGTTTGCGAGCAAGGACATCGTCGACAACGCGGTGAACTCCAAGGACCACACGACCCTGGTTGCCGCGGTCAAGGCCGCCGGTCTTGTCGACACGCTCAAGAGCCCCGGCCCGTTCACCGTGTTCGCACCGACCAACACGGCTTTTGCGGCGCTGCCTGCGGGCACGGTCGACACGCTCCTCAAGCCCGAGAACAAGGCCACGCTCACCAAGGTTCTGACCTATCACGTGGTGCCCGGCAAGCTCGACGCCAAGGCGCTGACCGGATTGATCGGCGCCGGCGGTGGCAAGGCCATGCTCAAGACCGCCAGCGGCGGCACGCTGACCGCGACCATGAGCGGCGGCAGCGTCAAGGTGGCCGATGCCAGCGGCGCCACAGCCACGGTGACCACTGCCAACGTGTACCAGTCGAACGGCGTGATCCACGTGATCGACAAGGTTCTGCTGCCGGGTTGATTCGCGGACAGTGGGAACGAACCTACACCGTCGAAAACCAAACACTTACAGCAATTGACCGGCCCGCGCGTACGTTGCGTCCAGACGTACCAAACCGCATCGGGCACCCTGGTTGCAGGATGCGGGAAGGCGTCGAAATCGCCTTCCCACATCCTGGAGCCAAAAAATGAAACCAAGAATCTGCGGCGTTGCCGCGTGCGTGCTCACCATGGCAGCCGGCGCCGCAATGGCATCGAGCCACCGCGAGGCTCCCTTCCTGACGGGGCAGTCGAAGGTCGACGCGACCGATCTGTACATGTTTCGAAGCTACGAGCCGGGGCGGCAGGACTTCGTGACCGTGCTGGCCAACTACCAGCCGTTCCAGGACCCGCAGGGCGGGCCGAACTTCTACATGTTCGATGCGAATGCGCAGTACGAGATTCACTTCGACAACAACGGCGACGGCGTCGAAGACCTTTCGTTCCAGTTCCGCTTCCAGAACACGTCCAAGGCCACCGCGCTGAACATCGGCGGCAAGGCCGTGAAGATCCCGCTGATCAACAGCGGGCCTATCAGCGGCGTGAATCCCGGCAGCCTCAATGTGCGCGAGACCTTCACCGTCGACGTGGTTCGCGGTACGCGCCGGGGCGGCAACCGCGCAGCGGTCACCAATGCCGCCAACGGGCAGGCACAGTTCGACAAGCCGGTGGACAACATCGGCGACAAGGTGTTCGGCGGCCCGACCGGCTACGCCGCCTATGCTGCGCAGCATGTCTACCAGGTCACCGTTCCGGGCTGCACCACGCCCGCACGCGTGTTCGTGGGGCAGCGCAAGGAGCCGTTCTACATCGCCGTGGGCAAGGTCTTCGACCTGTTCAACCTGAACCCGCTCGGCGCCGAATCCGCCGGCAACAACAACGACCTTGAGGGCAAGAACGTGAGCACGCTGGCGATGGAACTGCCCATCGCCTGCCTGACTGCGGGCAACGACCCCGTGATCGGCGCCTTCACTACCGCGAGCGTGCGGCAGGGACGGCTGATCAACGGCTCGCCGGGCACCGGGCTGAACAAGGCATCGATCGAGGGCGGACCCTGGGCGCAGGTCTCGCGCCTGGGCATGCCGCTGGTCAATGAGGCGATCATCGGCATCGACGACAAGGACCGCTTCAACGCTTCCAAGCCGAAGGACGACGTCGCCAAGTTTGCCGACTACGTGACCAATCCGGTTCTGCCCGCGCTGATCGAAACGCTCTTTCCCAGTGCCAAGGCGCCGACCAACTTCCCGCGTACCGATCTGCTGGCAGTCTTCCTGCAAGGCATTGCCGGCCTGAACCGGCCAGCCAATGTGGTGCCTGCGGAAATGCTGCGGCTCAACACGTCGACCGCCGTGACGGCCGCTGCCGGGCAGAACCCCTTGGGTGTGGCCGCTGGCGACAACGCGGGCTTTCCGAACGGGCGGCGTCCGGCGGATGACGTGGTCGATCTTTCGCTGCGGGTCAGCATGGGTGCGCTGTGCGTGCTGACCGGCGCGAACGACTCGCTGCAGGTCGGATGCACGCCGGCGAACGCGCCTGCCGGTGGACTGGCGCTGACCGACGGTGTCAGAAAGACCGCCGCGAACTACGGGACTACGTTCCCGTATCTGACGACCCCGATCCCGGGCAACTTCAATCCGACGCCGGCTGCCGGCACGGCTTTCCCCTGAGGAACCGCCATGAAGAAAACCAGAAAAATGCAGCTCGCGTTCGCCTTGGCCGGCCTGCTCGCGGTCGCCGGATGCGGTGGGGGCGGTGGGGGCGGCGGCTTTCAGGGCGGCGTGGGAACGGGCGGTGGCAGCAACACCATCCCCGACTCCGCCCTTCAAAGCTCCGATGCATTCATTGCCTATCTGAAGCAACTCGTGGCCACGGCGGTGAACAACAGCGAGCCGATCGAACTGGGCAACGCGAAAGCGCCGGTCAGCGATTCGGCGGAGGCGGCGAACCTCTAGCGGGTGCTGCGCGGTGCTGTGTCTTGACCTAAAGTCAAGGCATGTCCGCCGTCCACCGTCCTGTCGAGCAAGCCGACGCGTCGCTGCGGCGCTACGTCGGCGAGTACGGCGCACATGTGCATGTGCATGCGCAGGTGCTGGTGGGGTTGAGCGGGCGGCTGCAGCTCGAACTGGACGGTCGTGGCGCCTATGTCGACGCGTCCAGCGGGCTCGTCGTGCCGGCCGGCGTGGCACACGGCTATCTTGCGGATTCGCCGTGTCATGTGCTGGTCATCGACAGCCCTGTGTGCGAGGGTCTCGACCGCGTGCGGCGCTTCGTGCCGCCTGCGCACTGGAAGCACGCGCACCGTGCGTTCGATGCCGCTGCGGCGATCGACGAGATGGCGGGCACCAGCAGGCTGCTGCTGCGACGCCCGATCGACCTGGCCCAACTGGATGCACGCATCAACGGCGAACTGCACGGCGAGTGGACCACTGCGCGGCTGGCGGCGCTGTGCAAGCTGAGTCCGCAGCGCTTTCACATGCGATTTCTCGAGCTGACCGGCCTTGCGCCGGCCGCCTATGTGCGCCGACGCCGTCTGGACGAGGCTCAGCGCTTGCTGCGAGCCGGCCTGTCGCTCGAAGCGGCCGCGCTGCAGGTGGGCTACGCGGGCGCCAGCGCACTGGCCTTTGCCCTGCGGCGCGAACGCGGCGTCGGTGCGCGGTCGATGCGCGGCGCTTGCTGAATCGGCCGAGGTCGAGAGTTTCTCGACAGTTCGCGTGGGCGACCGGGTCAAGATGCCCGCATGAAAACGAATCCTGCAACCGGCGTGGCGATGGTGCTGGCCGCCGCGGCACTGTGGGGCACGACCGGCACCGCCCAGACCTTCGCCGGCGGCGGCCTTTCCGCCACCTGGTTCGGCGCGCTGCGGCTGGTGGTCGCCGCGTTGTTCTTCGCGGTCTGCGCGGGTGCCATGCGGCGCGCAGGTGTCGGGCGCAACGATGGCGCGTTGCCGCTGGTGGGCGTGCTGGGCGCCGGCATGTGCATGGCAATCTACAACCTGGCCTTCTTCGCCGGCGTCAGGCTTGCCGGCGTGGCGCTGGGCACGGCGGTCGCGCTGGGCAGCGGGCCGCTGTGGGCGGGCATTCTGCAGGCCATGGTCACGCGGCGGATGCCCGGTGCCGCCTGGTGGCTGGGCACCGGCGTGGCCGTGACCGGAGGCGTGCTGATGGCGATGTCGGGCGGCGGCGGCGGCGCGGGCGTCAGCGCGGCGGGCGTCGTGCTGTGCCTCGCGTCCGGCTTGTCGTATGCGGCCTACACCCTCATCAGCAAAGCGATGGTGAAAAACGCGTCCGCGACCACCTTCACCTTGCGCGCCTTCGCCGTCGCCGCGGCGCTGGCGGTGCCGGCAGCGTGGATAGAGGGCGGCGGGCCGGTGCTGGCTGCGTCGGACCTGTGGGTCGTGGGCTATGTCGGCGTGGTGACGGCCGGCGTGGCGTACCTGCTCTTCAGCCATGCGCTGCGGCACATCTCGGCGGCCACCGGCGTGACGCTGGCCCTCGGCGAGCCGGTGATGGCGTTCATGCTGGCGATCGTCGTGGTGGGCGAGCGGCCGGCGCCGATCGCCTTCGGTGGGCTGCTGCTGGTGATCGGGGGCGTGCTTGTCGTGGTGCGGGCGGAGTTGCGCAGCGCGCGGCCGGCGCGGGTGGCTGTGCCTGCATCACGCGCGCGGCACGGGACCTGAACCGGGTCCGAGGACCGCAGGATTGACGACATTGATCGGTCGCCCACCGGCGTCGCGCCTGCGCCGCAAGCAATCGCCCTGAACCTCGACGGCGCCAGCGCGCTGCTGTGGCGCCTGAGCCTGCGCGGGGTCGACGTCTCGGGCCGCTGGCAGGCGCTTGCCGCGCGCTGGCGCCTGCCAGCCGTATGGGTAGACGGCGCGTTCAACAACGGCACCGCACGGCCGTCACGACGATCGCGCGGCCGCTTGAAAGCTGCACCCGGAGCCTCCAAGGCGCAGGCGCGCAGTCCAGGCGCACTTGAGCAGGGACAACTTCGATACCTCAAGTTAGACTGCGTGGGCTCATGCCCCGACTTCGCCTCGTCCCTCGCTCCCTGGCCGCCTTCCTCGTGGCCCTGTCGCTGCTGTTCTCGCAGCTGGCGCTGGCGGGCTATGTCTGCCCGGGCGTGTCGGACGCACAGGTCACGGCCAACATGATGATTTCCGGCGAGCCTTGCGAAGGCATGGATACTGCGCAGCCGGTGCTGTGCCATCAGTACGCAAGCGGCTCGCCACAGTCGGTCGAGCAAGTCAAGGTTGCGACGCCGTCCCTGCCCGCCGTCATTCAGGTGCTGCTGGTGCCCGTGGTCGCCGAGGCCACGACTTCCTCGGGGCGGCATCTCGGCGATTCATCGGAGGCCAGGCCGCCTCCGAACCCAGTCTTTCTCTCCACGCTCAGACTTCGCGTCTGAAATTCTCCGTTGACCAATCGGCGCTGGTGCGGCTCGTCCGCGCACCGGCAATCGCTCGTTTGCTCTCGGAGTTTTCATGCAATCCCATCTCGCGCGCGCGGCCGTCCTGGCGGCCGTATTGCTCCCCTGGCTGGTACAGGCGGCACCTCTCACTCTTGAGGCGGCTCTCGACCTGGCCGTCAAACGCTCCGAATCAGCGCGCGCAGCGCGCGCTGGCGTAGCGAGCGCATCCGAGTCGGCCCGCGCCGCCGGCCAGCTCCCGGACCCGATGTTGCGCGCCGGCGTCGACAATCTGCCGGTGACGGGGGGCGACCGCTTCAGCACGACCCGCGATTTCATGACGATGAAGCGCCTGGGCATCAGTCAGGAGTGGCTGTCGAGCGAAAAGCGCTCGGCCCGGCAGGCCGCAGCCGAGGCGGCAGTCGCTCGCGAAGCGATTCAGTCGGAAGCCGCTGTCGCGGAGACCCGCCTCAACACGGCGCTCGCCTACCTCGACGCCTACTACGCCGGCGAGGCACTGAAGCTGACGACGCTCACGGAGCATCACACCCACGAAGAACTCGAGGCGGCACGCGCCCGCTTGTCGTCGGCGGCCGGCAGCAGCCGGGAGGTGCTTGCGCTCACCGGCGCGCGAGGCACGGCGGAAGACGAATCGGCGCGAGTACGCCAGCAGCAAAGCGCGGCCCAGGTCACATTGCAGCGCTGGGTCGGTTGGCGCAATGACGAGTTGGCGGCCATGCCCCGTGTGCCACTGCCAACGGAGCAGGCGTATGTCGCATCACATCCCGCCGTGCTGTCGAAGCAGTTCGACATCGAGGTAGCCAGGCAGTCCGCCGCCGTCGCTGCCTCGGAGCGCAAATCCAACTGGACCTGGGAAGTGTCTTACGGGCAGCGCACCGGCTACTCGGACATGGTTTCCTTCGGCGTGAGCATCCCGCTTCAGGTGGCGCCGTCCGAGCGCCAGGACCGCGAAACCGCGGCGAAGCTTGCGTTGGTCGACAAGGCGGAAGCAGAACTTTCCGAAGCCACCCGCATGGCCACCGCCGAATTTCGGTCGGTCGCCAGCGACATGGAGAGGCTCGTTCAGCGCATCGAGAGATTTCGCACCGGCGTCATCACGCCGGCCGAGCAGCGGACCGCAGTGTCCACCGCTGCATACCGGTCCAACGACGGCACGCTGATGAGCCTCTTCGAGGCCAGGCACGACGAGGTGGAAGCGCAGGGCAGGCTCCTCATGCTTCAACGCGACCTGGCCAAGGCCCGGGCACAGCTTGCATTCAAGCCCGTCGCACAAGGAGCCGCCCAATGAAACGCACTCGACTCATCATGCTTCTGGTGGTCGTCGGTGCGATTTTGGCCGGCGGCAGCTTTTACCTGGGACAGCAGAGCAGCAGCAACAGTGCAAATGACGCGAGCGGTGCCGGCAGCAGTTCCTCGCAAGGCGACCCCAAGGTCCTGTACTGGCACGACCCGATGGTTCCGGGCCCGCGCTTCGACAAGCCGGGAAAGTCACCGTTCATGGACATGCAGCTCGTGCCGGTCTACGCGAACAGTGACCCGAGTACTTCCGGTGTCAAGGTCAACCCTGGGGTGCAACAGAATCTCGGCATTCGATATGCCACCGTGGAGCGCACCAACGCGTCGACCTCGTTCGATGCCATCGGAGCGGTTCAGTTCGACGAGCGGCTGAACGTGGCCGTGCAAACGCGGGTCGCCGGTTATGTCGAGCGTCTGTCCGTGCGTGCCCCGATGGAGCGCGTGCGCAAGGGCCAGGCGCTGGCGACCATCTTCGCGCCGGACTGGATCGGGCCGCAGAACGAGTTGCTTGCACTCAAGCGCTCGGGCGTGTCGCCCGACCTCATCGCCGCCGCCCGCGACCGCATGCGCGCCATGTCGATTCCGGCAGAGCTCATCCGCAGGAGCGAGGAGACCGGCATTGCGCAAGCGCGCTTTACGCTGAGCGCGCCGGCGGGTGGCGTGGTGGCAGAACTGGGGGTGCGGGAGGGCGTTGCCGTCACGCCGGGCATGACGCTGTTCCGCATCGCCGGTCTCGACAAGGTCTGGGCAGTGGCAGAGGTTCCGGAAGCTCAGGTCGTGACCCTGCGCCGCGGCCAGAAGGTCAAGGCAGTGCTGCAGGCAGATGGCTCGCAGACCTTCGAGGGCGAGCTCAAGGAAATACTTCCAGAGGTCAGCTCTAACACGCGCACGCTCAAGGCGCGTTTCGAGGTCGACAACAAGGACGGCAAGCTGACGCCCGGCATGCTGCTGCGGCTGCAGGTGAGAGGACCGACGAGCAGCAGGCTGGTCGTGCCTGCCGAAGCGGTCATCCGAACGGGCAAGCGCACGGTCGTCATCGTCCGCAAAGGAACGGATGGTTTCGAGCCACGCGACGTCTCCCTGGGGACGGACCTGGGTGACAGCATCGAGGTAGTCCAGGGACTGACCGAAGGTGACCAGGTGGTCGCGAGTGGCCAGTTCCTCATCGACTCCGAGGCCCGGCTGCGCTCGGTGCTGGGGAACATGTCGGCATCTGCGGCGGTGCCCGGTCAAGCCTCCTCATCGACGGCGGCGGCCGCGGGAACCCACGTTGCCGAGGGCAAGGTGGAAAGTGTCGAGCCGGACGGCATCACCATCTCGCACGGGCCGGTCGCGTCGCTCAAGTGGCCGTCGATGACGATGGGCTTCTCGAAGCCTGACCCCAGCGCCTTTTCCGAAGTGAAGCCGGGCGACACCGTCCGGTTCGAGTTCAAGGAAGGCGGCCCCTCGGGCTACCGACTGCTCTCGGTGCAGCGCCTGCCTGCCGGAACGAAGCAATGATTGCCGCGCTGATTCGCTGGTCGGTCGGCAATCGGTTCCTGGTGCTGCTTGCCACGGCGTTCCTGGTTGCTGCCGGTCTCTGGTCGGTTTCCCGGACCAGCCTGGATGCTCTGCCGGACTTGTCCGACGTTCAGGTCATCATCAGAACGCCCTATCCGGGCAAGGCGCCGCAGGTGGTCGAGGACCTGGTGACCTACCCGCTGACCACCACCATGCTCAGCGTCCCCGGTGCCAAGACGGTGCGCGGCTATTCGTTCTTCGGGGACTCGTTCGTCTACGTGCTGTTCGATGACAAGACGGACCCCTACTGGGCCCGGTCGCGGGTCGTCGAGTACCTCAATCAGGTTCAGAACCGGCTGCCCGCGGGCGCCAATGCCTCGCTGGGACCCGACGCCACCGGCGTCGGCTGGGTCTACGAATACGCGCTCATCGACCGCACCGGCAAACAGGACATCGGGCAATTGCGCGCGCTCAACGACTGGTTCCTGAAATTCGAGTTGAAGACAGTTCGCGACGTCGCAGAAGTTGCGAGCATCGGTGGCATGGTGCGGCAGTACCAGGTGGTGCTGGACCCGGACCGCATGAGGGCTCTCGGCATCACGCAGGCGACGGTCATGACAGCGCTGCAGAAGGCCAATCAGGCGGCGGGCGGCTCCGTCGTGGAGCTTGCGGAAGCGGAGTACATGGTTCGCTCCCGCGGCTATCTGAAATCCCTGGACGACTTCCGGACGATTCCGCTCGCCATTTCAGGCAGTACGCCGGTGCTGTTGCGCGACGTGGCCACAGTGCAGATCGGCCCGGAAATGCGCCGCGGCATCGCCGAACTGGATGGCGAAGGAGAGGTCGCCGGCGGCGTGGTGGTCATGCGCTCCGGCAAGAATGCCCGCACGACCATCGAAGCCGTCAAGGCGAAGCTGGAGGCGCTCAAACCGAGCCTGCCGCCGGGTGTCGAAATCGTGCCGACCTACGACAGGTCGCTGCTCATAGACCGTGCCGTCGAGAACCTTCGCTTCAAGCTCCTCGAAGAGTTTCTGGTGGTCGCGCTGGTTTGCGCCATCTTCCTTTTTCATCTGCGTTCGGCCCTGGTGGCGGTGGTGGCGCTTCCCATCGGTGTGCTTGCGGCGTTCATCGTCATGCACTGGCAGGGTGTCAACGCCAACATCATGTCGCTGGGCGGCATTGCCATCAGCATCGGCGCCATGGTCGACGGGGCCATCGTCATGGTCGAGAACGTTCACAAGCACCTGGAGGCCTTCGAGTCGAAGCACAACAGAACACCAGCGTCGGCGGAGCGCTGGCACCTGGTCAGCGCCGCGTCCGTGGAAGTCGGCCCTGCTCTTTTCTTTTCGCTGGTGGTCATTGCACTGTCCTTCATCCCGGTGTTCTCGCTGGAGGCGCAGGAGGGTCGGCTCTTCTCCCCGCTGGCATTCACCAAGACCTATGCGATGGCTGCCGCGGCAGGCCTTTCGGTGACGCTCGTGCCCGTGCTGATGGGCTATCTCATCCGGGGTCGCATCCCCCGCGAAGCTGCAAATCCCATCAATCGCTTCCTGATGTCGGCTTACCGGCCTGCGCTCGAAGCGGTGCTCAGGTTTCCGAAAGCCACGCTTGTGGCCGCTGCGGTGCTGCTCGCCTTGACGGCCATCCCGATGCTGCGGCTGGGCGGTGAATTCATGCCCGCACTGGACGAAGGCGACCTGCTGTACATGCCATCCGCGTTGCCGGGGCTTTCGGTGTCGAAGGCGTCAGAGTTGTTGCAGCAGACGGACCGCCTCATCAAGACGGTGCCTGAGGTGGCCCGTGTTTTCGGAAAGGCCGGACGTGCCGACACGGCCACGGACCCTGCGCCGCTCGAGATGTTCGAGACGACCATCCAGTTCAAGCCGCGCGAACAGTGGCGTGCCGGCATGACGCCCGACAAGCTCGTCGATGAACTGGACCGTGCGGTGCAGGTGCCCGGTTTGACCAACGTCTGGGTCCCGCCCATTCGCAACCGCATCGACATGCTCGCGACCGGCATCAAGAGCCCGGTGGGCATCAAGGTCGCCGGCGCCGACCTCGCAACCATCGACCGGTTGACAGGCCAGATCGAGGCCGCGGCCAAGAAGGTACCGGGCGTCTCCTCGGCTCTGGCCGAACGGCTGACGGGCGGCCGCTACATCGATGTGGATGTGGACCGGCTGGCGGCGGCGCGCTACGGGCTGGCCGTGGCCGACGTCCAGGCAATCGTCTCTACGGCCATCGGCGGAGACAACGTTGGCGAAGTCATCCAGGGGCGGGAACGCTATCCCATCAACGTCCGGTATCCACGCGAGATTCGCGACTCGCTGCAACGCCTGCGCGAATTGCCGTTCGTGACCGAGAGGGGGGCGCAGCTTCTCCTGCAAGACGTCGCGAAGGTCACCATCGAAGAGGGGCCGCCGATGCTGCGAAGCGAGAATGCGCGCCTCTCCGGCTGGGTGTATGTGGACGTGCGGGGCCGAGACCTCAGGTCGGTGGTCAACGACCTGCAGGCTGAGGTCGCCAGATCGGTGACGATGCCTGCGGGCTACGCAGTGTCCTGGTCCGGGCAGTTCGAATACCTCGAACGAGCGACGGAGCGGCTCAAGCTCGTCGTGCCCGTCACCCTGGCGGTTATCTTCGTGTTGCTGTACCTGCTCTTCAGGTCGTTTGGCGACGCGGCACTGGTCATGGCGGCGGTGCCGTTCTCGCTCGTCGGCGGCTTTTGGCTGGTCTGGGCTCTGGGTCACTCCATTTCGGTGGCCACGGTCGTCGGCTTCATCGCGCTCGCCGGGGTGGCAGCGGAGTTCGGCGTGGTGATGCTCATCTACTTGAAAAACGCGCTCGCGCGCAGAGTTGAAGCGGGCGAGCCCATGAACGAGGAAACGCTGCTTGCCGCGATCCGTGAAGGTGCCGTGCAGCGCGTCCGGCCGAAAGCCATGACGGTTGCAGTGGTGATGGCGGGCCTGCTGCCCATCATGTGGGGCAGCGGGACTGGCTCGGAAGTGATGACTCGAATCGCTGCGCCCATGGTTGGTGGCATGGTGACGGCGCCTTTGTTGAGCATGCTCGTGATTCCGGCAGCCTGGTACCTGGTGCACCGAAGAAAGCTCAGCCGACGCCTTGAGGAGCCCGCCGTTCCAGCAGCGGAGGCCGCTTGAATTGCTCCGTTCTTCAATCGTTATCCTGCACACAACGCATAGATCGGACCCTGATGAAACGCCTCGAATTGCTCATGTGCGTACCGCTCCTGGCCCTGGGAGTCGCACAGGCTCAGACGAGCCTCGGCTCAACCTCTGCGTCCGGGAAAGCTCCCGCATCCGCCGGTGCGTCGTCGATGCCCCTTGCCGTTGGAACGGTGGAACGAGTGGACAAGGACCGAGGCGAGCTTGTGCTGAACCACGGTGACCTGCCGAACCTCGGAATGCCGCCCATGACCATGGCGTTCAACGTGGCGGACAGGCGCATGCTCGACCGGGTGAAGCAGGGCAACAAGGTCCGCTTCAGCGCTGCAATCGTCGGTGGCGAGGCCACGGTCACGCACATCGAGGTCGTGCGCTGAGTTTGCTGCAAGCACCGGCTCGCCAACGTCCTCAATCCCCCAGCTTGCTCGTTCGCAGCCGCAGCGAGTTCGCAATGACGCTCACGGAAGACAGCGCCATGGCCGCCGCCGCCACCACTGGCGACAGCAGGATTCCGAAGAACGGGTAGAGAACGCCCGCCGCGATGGGAATGCCCAGCACGTTGTAGCCAAAGGCGAACCAGAGATTCAGGCGGATGTTGCGCATCGTCGCCTGCGACAACTGCCGCGCACGCGCGATGCCCATGAGGTCGCCATGCAGGAGCGTGATACCCGAGCTTTCCATGGCCACGTCGGTTCCGGTGCCCATGGCGATGCCGACATCGGCGGCCGCGAGCGCCGGTGCATCGTTCACGCCGTCGCCCGCCATGGCGACGATGCGGCCTTCGGCTTTCAGCCGCTGCACCACGGACGCCTTGTCCTGCGGCAGCACTTCGGCGACGACCTCGTCGATGCCGAGTTCGCGGCCGACGGCTTGCGCCGTCGTCTTTCCGTCGCCGGTCAGCATCACCACGCGGATGTTCTCCTTGCGCAGGGCAGCGATGGCCTGGGCAGTGCTCGGCTTGATGGGGTCCGCGATGCCGACGAATCCAGCCAGTCGGCCATTGATGCCGACGAAGATGACCGTGGCGGCACTGGCGCTGACCTTCTCCGCGTCCGCCGCCAGTGGGGCGGCATCGATTCCGTTCTCCGCCAGGAACTTCGCGCTTCCGCAGACGATGCGCGTGCCATCGACCATGCCCACCACGCCTTTTCCGACGGGCGAGTCGAAATCGGTCACGGGCGACAGCGCGAGCTTGCGTTCGAGCGCGTCCGAGACGATGGCCGCAGCCAGCGGATGCTCGCTGGCCCGCTCCACGCTCGCAAGCTTCTGAAGCACGTCGTCGGCCCCAAAGCCGGCCACCGGCCGCACCATCACCACCTTGGGGCGACCTTCGGTCAAGGTGCCGGTCTTGTCGACCACCAGCGTGTCGATCTTTTCCATTCGCTCCAGCGCTTCCGCATCACGGATGAGGACGCCGCTCTGTGCGCCGCGGCCGACGCCGACCATGATGGACATCGGCGTCGCGAGGCCAAGCGCACAAGGACACGCAATGATGAGCACCGCGACAGCCGCGATCAGTGCGTATGAAAACGATGGGCTGGGCCCCCACACGAACCAGGCTGCGAACGTGAGAAGCGCAACCGCAATCACGACCGGCACGAACCAGCCCGCCACGTGGTCGGCCATGCGCTGAATCGGCGCTCGGCTGCGCTGCGCGGCTGCCACCATGTGGACGATCTGGGAGAGCAGCGTGTCCGCGCCGACTTTCTCTGCGCGCATCACGAACCCGCCGGTCTGGTTGAGCGTGCCTGCGGTCACCTTCGAGCCGGGGGCCTTGGCGACGGGCATCGGCTCCCCGGTGACCATCGATTCGTCGACGGTTCCCTTCCCCTCGGTCAACTCGCCGTCCACCGGCACCTTCTCGCCAGGGCGCACGCGCAGCAGCTCGCCGACCTGGACCGTATCCAACGCAACGGACTCGTCGGAGCCGTCCGCCCTCACGCGAAGCGCCTCCTTCGGTGCCAGGTCGAGCAGCGCCCGTATCGCGCCCGAAGTTTTCTCCCGGGCCCGCAGCTCCAGCACTTGACCCAGCAGCACCAGCACGGTGATGACCGCAGCAGCTTCGAAGTAGATGGGAACGGCGCCGTCGGGCGTTCGAAACGCGGGCGGGAACAGTTGCGGCGCCAGCGTTCCAACCATGCTGTAGACCCAGGCCACGCCTGTGCCAAGCGCAATGAGGCTGAACATGTTCAAGCTCCTGTTCTTGATCGAGGCCCACCCTCTCACGAAGAACGGCCACCCGGCCCACAGGACGACGGGCGTGCCGAACAGCATCTGCAGCCAGTTCGACATCTGCTGGCCCATGAAACGGTGCAAGTCGAAGACATGGCCGCCCATCTCGAGCGCGAACACGGGAACCGTCAATGCCAGGCCGGCCCAGAACCGGCGCGTCATGTCCCGCAGCTCGGGACTGTCGCCCGTGTCTGCGGTCGCGACGACCGGCTCCAGCGCCATGCCGCAGATCGGACAGCTCCCCGGCCCCATCTGGCGCACCTGCGGATGCATCGGGCAGGTGTGCTCGACCTGCGCCCCGGCGTCTGGTGGAACCGATGGCACCGGCGCAGCGTGCGGGTGCTGGTGGCTGGCGTGCGCATTTGCGGCATGAACGTCAGAAGGCGATTTCATCTGCGATTCCTCTGGAAGCTGTCGTTGCAGGACTGAAAGTCACTGTCCGCAACAGCATCCGCTTCTTTGCGCCGCTTTGCCATCGGCGGCGCGAGCATTCGTATCGCTGGCAAGCCGCGGGCTGTAGCCGGCTTGCGCGATGGCGTCGCTCAGGTCGCGAACACTTGCGTCGGCCGATTGGATCTCGACGCGTTGCCTCGGGATGTCGAAGTCGAGTCTTGCGTCCTCGTCCACGGCGGCGATGGCTTTGGCGATGGTGCGTGCGCAGTGGCCGCAAGTCATGTCGGTGATTTCGAAAACAGTCATCGAGAAAGCTCCTAAAGGTGATCGACCCACGCAATGTCGACCCTCCCACGGTGGGAAGGTCAAGGGGTGCGGAAGAACTTTTTCCAAAGCTGCTTTTGGCCTTGCCGGGCCGGCGACCGCGCCGGAAGGTCGCTACAAACGGCGGATGAAGGTACTTGCGAATCGCGGCGTGCTGGCGGCCTTGGGAGCGGCGGCGCTCTTTGGCGCCGCGACGCCCCTCGCGAAACTGCTGCTGGCCCATGCCAGCCCCTGGTTGCTGGCAGGTGTGCTCTACCTGGGTTCCGGCGTGGGGCTCTGGGTCTGGCGCCTGTTCTCAAGCGCACCGTCGGTGCGGCTGCGGCGGTCCGAACTTGGATGGCTGGCCGGCGCCGTTACACGCTCGCCGCGGGCAAGACCGGCGAGGTGGTCTGGCAATTCACCAGGGCGGGCAAGGTCGACTTCGCCTGCCTGCAGCCCGGCCACTACGACGCCGGCATGAAAGGCACCGTCAACGTCGGCCGGACGGCTCGTAGCAGGTAAACGAAAGGAAATTACGTGACCCGCATTCGAATCCGCCCCGCGCTTGCCGCGTTCATCGCCGGACTGGGCCTCTGCGGCATGGCCGCCGCGCAGTCATCGAGCGGTGGCGCCGGCGCACCTGCGCCAGCCGCTGCCGCCGCCGACACCGAACTCGCGGAGGGAGAAGTGCGCAAGGTGGACAAGGAAAGCAAGTAGCTCACCCTGCGTCACGGTCCGTTGAAGAATCTCGACATGCCTGGCATGAAGATGGTCTTCCAGGTCAGGGACGCGGCGTTGCTGGACAAGGTCCAGGCCGGCGACAAGGTCCGCTTCAGCGCCGAAAAGATCGACGGCAAGTTCACCGTCAAAATGAGGGCGGAAGGGCTTCAGAACGCCGCGCGCTTCACGACCGAGCACATGCTGCAGAGCTATGTCGCCACGTACCGCCGCGTGGTGACGATGCGCTTGAGCAGCAGCCCCGCAACGGACCGGGAACGGGGCAGCAGCGCGTGACACGCACCCCAATTAGCCTGCCCGGAGGGGCCACAACACGGCCTGCCCGGCCGCATGGATGCTAGGTTTCATGTCCTTCGCGGCAGGTTTCGTCCCCCCGCAGCACCTTGGGTGTAGAAATCGCGGGGGGTTCGGTTCCCTTTAGCCCTCGATGATCATGTGGTGATCCGTGTTCAGAAAAGCCGCTGATCGAACAGGAACGGGTTGCGCTCGACCTTGATCCTGATCTTCGCGTACTGCGCGTGGTCCGGATTCAGCAGGATGTTGGACTCGCCCGGCTCGACCGCCGACGACACCCACAGGCCCAGCGAGGCGCCCGAGGCGCGCCACACTGCCCCGGCATTCTGCGTCCACGGCACGTCTGCACGCCAGTTTTCCGGCAGGCGCACCTCACGGATGTCCATCAAAACCGCATCGTCGGGCAGGTCGAGTCGCATAAGCGCCTGATTCAGCGGCTGCACGCCGTTGCAGTGCACGCGCTTTTCAAGCTGGCACAGCGCGCGGCTGCCGCCTGCGTAGACGACCGGTTGACCCTCCGGCGGCGGGCGATGCCAGCGCCCCGCCTCGAAGGTCGAGCCGAGCCATAGCGTCGAATGCGTCAGGCCCTTGGTGCTGCCGATGCGCCATACCGAGACGCTCAAACGACACCGCCGTACTCGATCGCGTTCAGCATCGCGCGCACCTTGGCACCGCCGTATTCGTTGCCGGCGAACTCCATCGGCGTCTTGCCCCCGAGCAGGTCGTGCGGCTTTGTCAGCCACGTCTTGCCCTCGTCGCCGAAGACCTCGGCGGCGCGCACCAGGAGGTCGCTGTGCCGCAGCATCCGCTCGGTAACCGATGCGTCCATCTCGGTTTCCGGCCCGGCGCGCGACAGCGTCGAGGGGTGAACGTGCAGCGCGTGATACAGGTCCTTGCGCCGCTCCATGCCGGTCGCGTCGAACCATTCCCGGATCGCAGCGGCGGGGATCGGCATTGCGGCAAGCGTCGCCGCCGCGTCGCGATTGAGGCCCACGCGATGGTGGCCGACGTCGTGCATCGCAACGAACACCTTCGTGTAGTGCTCGGGATTGGTGCGCTTGGAGGCACCCGGCTCCAGCATCGAATCGAACACGCCATTGAGGCGCGCGGCCAGTTCAATCGCCGCCTTTGTAGATGCGACGATGTCCTGCGCTGTCTCCGCGATGAACGCCCTCAACGTATCGTCGACCGGCACCTTCTTCGGGGCGGGAATCAGCCGCTCGGAGGCCAGGCCGTGTCGCTGCGGGGGGGTGTGTCGTGCCATGAGTAATACGCTAACACCAATTGCATATGCAATGCTGTCGCATTGCAATTGCACGTTGCGCGGTCGAACAGGGAGAAGGCCATGCCGGGCGTGCGTCGTTGGCGTATTCCTGGCGCGTTGATGGTGTCTGTCAGCGGCCGTTGGCCTGCCCGGAGGGGATCGAACCCCCGACAACCTGCTTAGAAGGCAGGTGCTCTATCCAACTGAGCTACGGGCAGCGAGTGGGAGCACGATTCTACGGGGGCACGCGCCGGCGTCGGTGTCGGCCGACAGAGGCTGGCGGGTTTGCCCGAGCCCGGCGCGGGCGCTGTGGCGCGACGGTGTTGGTTCAAGAACGGAGTTCGACACATGACAGCACAAACGCCATCCCCCGCATCGCCAGCCCGCCCCGAATCCAAGGACGAGCCCGAGATTGCCTTCGAGGAATCGATCCCCTCCGACGGCAGGGACGTCGTGGGCGAAAAGATGATCGAAGACCTGGGCAAGGACAAGCCCAGGAAGGACTCGCCGGCGTCGCCCGGCGAGCCGATGCCGGAGCAGCTGCCCGTAAGTTAAGTCTTCTTGCCGGGCGCGAAAGCCCGGCGGTCGACGTGCAGGATGGACGCCACGATCTGCTCGGGCGTCGCCAGTGCAGGCGCCATCGCCCAGCGGTCGTAGTCGTCGTTGCCGATGCGCACCATGCCGGTGTGGCGCGTGATGTCCTTGTCGAGCGCCGGCTCCGGGTCGTAAAAACCCAGTGCGTAGCGCAGGCGCTGCACATCCTGCCGCGCACCGGTGAGGAACAGCCAGCCGGGGTTGACGCCGTGCATCTCCGCGTAGTCGGCCAGGTCCTGCGCGGTGTCCTGTTCGGGCCGCAGGGTGATCGAGTACATGAAGATGTCCTTGCCGACGCGGTCTCTCAGCAACTGCTGCACGCGCACCAGGTTGTTGGTCATGAGCGGGCAGATGCCTTGGCAGTCGGCGTACATCATGTTGACGGTCACGATCTTTCCGCGCAGCAGGTCGTCGTAGAAATTGACCGTGGCCCCGGTGTGGGTCTTCAGCTCGACATTGGGAATGCGCCGCCGGTTGCCGGCGGTGGCCGAGGGTTCGGCTGCGCCAGCGCGCGAAGCGAATGCGCCGAGCGAGGCGGCGCCCAGGCCGGCGAGCAGGTTTCTTCGGTTGTACATGCAAGGTCTCCTTCGATGTCGATCGACGCTTGAAGTGATTGGCGGCGGGCTCACACGATGTCGAAGCGGACCATCATGGCGTGGTCCTCGTGGGTCAGGTTGTGGCAGTGCATGAGGTACTTGCCGGTGAAGTCGCGGAAGCGGAACAGCACCCTCATCGTCATGTTCTCGCCGAGATTGAAAACGTCCTTGCGTCCCCGCTCATGCACCGGCACGGGCACGTTGACGCCGTTGACGGACTTGCTCAGGATGCGGCCTTCTTCGAAATGGACGTGGATGGGGTGCTGCCAGCCGTTGTCGGGGTTCACGAACTCCCAGATCTCGGCGCTGTTCCGGTTGATCGTCGCCTTCGCGGTGAGCACGTTGAAGAACTCGCCGTTCACCGTCCACATGCCGCCCGCGCGGGCGAACACCCAGGTGCGCACCGGCAGTGCCGCAAGCTCCGCGGTGGTGGGCAAGGCGCGCAGCGGACGCAGCACGCTCGGCACCACGCTCGCATCGGTCTCGGGCGGATTGCGGTCGACGATGAACTTCAGCACCCGCGTTCCGGGTGCCTGCACGATACCGGGCCTTCGCGTCTCGATCTGCTGCTGCTGGTTGACCAGGTAGAGCGTGGTGTTCAGTGGAAAGCGCGAGAAGTCCACCACGATGTCCGCGCGCTCGGCCGGTGCCAGCCGGGTCCGCAACTGGTTCAGCATCGGCGCCGGCAGCAGGTTGCCGTCGTTGGCGATGTAGGTGTAGGGATAGACGGTGGTGCCGCCCGTGTTCTGCAAGACGAACTCGTAGAACCGCGAGGGCCCGACGTTCAGCAGGCGCAGCCGGTACTTGCGGCGCGCTACGCGCAGCACCGGCTCGATCTTGCCGTTCACCACGATCTTGTCTCCCAGCACGCCTTCGGGATTGAGGTCATCGAAGGTCAGCCGGCCGCCGCTGTCGAAGCGCTTGTCCGAGAAGCTCAACGGATAGTCGTAGGGATGGCTGGGAAGTCGCAGCCCGGTCGTCTCGTTGCCCGTGTCGAGGCTGTCGAAGATCATGTAGCGCCCGAACAGGCCCTTGAGCACGTTCGGTGCGGACACGCCCTCGGTATGGTCGTGATAGAAGAGCGACCCCAGCGCTTCGCGCGGATCGCCGATGCCCCCCGCCTCATCGAAGCCGGCATAGAGGTTGGGATAGAAATGGTCGTTGTACGACCCCGGCCCGGTGAGCGTCGGCCCACGCTGCGTCGGGCTGTAGAAGTCGCCGGAGTAGCCATCGCTCTCCGATGGGGTGTGCATGTTGTGCAGATGGGTCGAGATTTCCGGCGAGCCGAAACCCGTGTGGTTCTGCGGCAGCTCGTTGCGGATGCGGCAGAAGATCGACTGGCCGTAGCGCGCGAAGATCGTCGGGCCCGGCGTGGTCACACCCGGCGTGTTGCCCTCGTAGCCCCAGATCGGCTGCGGCGGGTAGTAGGGGTTGGCGCCGTTGTACAGCCAGCCAGGGTTTTCCTTGGCGGTGATCTGGTATTGCAGCGGCGTTCCGGCGACGCCCGCGGGCAGGCCGGTGAGTTCCATGAAGCGCTGGTGCTCACCGCGCCCGCATTCGCCGCCAAGGCCATTCGCCAGCACGCTTGGCGGCGGATTCAACGGCGTTGCCACCGGAGAAAGCGGCGTGATCTGGTTCGGCAGGTCCTCGACCCACGGCGTGGTCGGCGGGGAGGGCGGCAGTGGCGTCGGCTGCGCCTGCGCCTTGCGCGGTGTCGTCACCAAAGGCGCGGCGACTGCAGCCGCCATCGACGCCTTCAGCAAGCTTCGCCGTCTGTCGTCGATGCCAGGCGGCGCAAATTCCGTTCGAGCGGTTTGCTTGCTCATGATTTGTTCTCCTGGTTGAAGAAGCAGCTGGCCCGGGTCACATCTGCCTGCCGGCGCGGCGCAGCGTGGACGTGATGGGTTCGGCCAGGTATTGAAGGGCGGTCTGCTTGGTGCCTTCGATGTAGACCTCTGCCGGCATGCCGGCCTGGAGCTTGAAGTCGCCGATCGACTTGAGCGAATCGGCGTCGGCCAGGATCATCACGCTGTAGTAGGGCAGGTTGGTCTGGCGCTCGATCAGGCGGTCGCCCGACACATAGGTCACCCTGCCGGTCACCATCGAGGTGTTGCGGTACTTGAAGGCGGTGAACTTCACGCGGGCCGGCTGATCGAGATGCACGTTGCTGACGTCTTCCGGCCGTATGTGCGCTTCGATCATGAGTTGCGCCTCGCTCGGAACGATGTCCGCGATCGCCTCGCCGGGGCCGACGACAGCGCCGGGCGACGTGAACTTGAGATCGATGACCTCGCCGCTCGCCGGTGCCACCACGACCTGGCGCAAGGCGGCATCGTCGGACTTGCGCTGCTCCTGCTCGATCTCACCCAGGCGCTGCGCGGTTGCCTTGAGCTGGTCGCTCGCCGCCTTCACGTAGTCGTTGCGGATCGATTGAATCCGCATGTCGATCTCGACCAGGCGCTGCGCGGCGCGTGCGAGCTCGGTGCGCCGCTCCTCGAACTTGGCCGCGTACTCCATCACCACCGATTCGAGCTGCGAGATGCGGCTGGCCGAGATGAAGCCCTCCTGGATCAGCCCGCGGTTGGCTTCCAGGTCGCTGCGCTGCAGCGTGAGCGAGCTTTGCGCCTGCGTGATCTGCGCCTGCACCGCAACGATTTCCTGCTCGACCCGGTCGCGTTGCGTGCGCATCAGCGCCGCCCCGCTGTCGAGCGAATGGCGTTGCGCCTGGAACAGCGCGCTTTCCTTCGTCAGCGCCTGCTTGATCCGGTCGTCCTGCCGGCTCGCGAGCATCAGTTCTTCCGGAAACTTGAGCGTCTTGACGACCGCTTGCTCGGCTTCGAGGCGCGCCAGCGTGGCGCGCTCCACATAGACCCGGTAGCTGAGCCGGTTGCGGTCAGCGTCAACCCGCACGTCGCCCAGCACCAGCACTGGGTCGCCCACCTTGACCCGTTGGCCGTCGCGCACCAGCACTTCTCGCACGGTGCCGCCTTCCAGATGCTGCACCGGGCGGCGGTTCAGGTCGACCTTGACGAAGGCGGGCGCCACCACCGCCATCGAGAGCGGCGCGAAGCCCATCCACAAGCCGAGCGGCACGATCGCACCGATGACGATGCCGCAGCCGCTGCGCACCAGCCGGCGGGCGTGTTCCGTGCTGCTGCGGACGGCGGGGGGCGCTACCAGCGTGAGTGTTGCGGTGCTCATCATCCTTGGTCCTTCACGCGGCCTTCTGGCCGACGATCACCTGGGCGTGGCGCTGCATTTCCTTCATCACCTCGCCGGCCGGCCCGAACTGCTGGATGCGTCCGGCTGCGAGCACCAGCACCTTGTCGACATGGGCGATGAGCGACGGCCGGTGGGTGACCACGATGGATGTCACGCCCATGCTGCGCAGCCCGCTCATCGCCTGCGCGAGCGCGATCTCGCCCGCGCCGTCGAGGTTGGAATTGGGCTCGTCAAGGATCACCAGCTGCGGGTTGCCGTAGAGCGCACGCGCCAGCGCCACGCGCTGGCGCTGGCCCGGAGAAAGCCGCGCGCCGTGTTCGCCCACCGGCGTGTCGTAGCCCTGCGGCAGCCCGAGGATCATCTCGTGCGCATTGGCGCGCGTGGCGGCTGCGACCACCGCTTCCGAATCCACCTTGTCCAGGCGCGCGATGTTGTCGGCCACGCTGCCGTCGAACAGCTCCACGTCCTGCGGCACGTAGCCGATGTAGGGGCCCAGCTCTTCGCGCGGCCAGTACGCGACGTCGGCGCCGTCGAGCCGCACGCGGCCGGTGCTGGGCGCCCACACGCCCGTCAGCAGGCGTGCGAGCGTCGACTTGCCGGCAGCGCTCGGCCCGACGATGGCGAGCGCTTCGCCGGGTGCGAGGCTGAAAGCGATGCCCGACAGAAGCTGCGTGTCGGAGCCGGCCGCACGGTACGAGAGGTTCTCCGCAGTCAGGCGGCCCACCGGGCGCGGCATGACGAGCCGCGGCCCGATGCGCTCGAAGTCCTTCGACAGTTCCCGCAGGCGCCCGTAGGCGGCGCGCGCCTCGATCAGCAGGCGCCAGCTGCCGACCAGTTGCTCCACCGGCTGCACCGCGCGCCCGAGCAGGATGCTGGTCGCGATCATCACGCCCGCCGAAGCCTGCTGGCTCAACACCAGGTAGGCGCCCAGTGCCAGCATGAGGATCTGGATCGCCTGGCGCACCGCCTTGGTTCCGGCGGTGAAGGCCACGGTGCTGCGGCTGGCGCTGGTCTGCATCACGGCGATCTGGCTCTGCAGCGTGCGCCAGCGCACCAGCAGGCGCTGCGTCATGCCCAGCGCCTGCAGCACCTCGGCATTGCGCAGCGAGCTCTCCACATACTGCGAAGCGCGGCGTCCCTCGTTCTGCAGGGTCTCCAGCGCGCGGCGGCTGACGCGGTCGTTGAGCCACGCCAGCGCCAGCATGAGAATGGCCGAGAACGCGGCCCCTATTCCCAGCCACGGATGAAACATCCAGATCACGGCCACGTACACCACCACCCAGGGCGCATCGAACACCGCGATCAACCCGTTGGCGGAGAACACGGTGCGCAGCGCCGCCACGTCGCGGATGCCCTCGGTCCGGGCGCCGGTCGGCGCGCGCGCGGCACGCTCGACGATCGCAGTCACCACCGGTGGAGAGAGCCGCTCGTCGACCAGGACGCCCAGCACGTTCTGCAGCCGGGTGCGCACGTAGTCCAGCAGCAGCAGGATCAGCAGCGCCACACCCGTTCCGGCGAGCAGCACCACCAGCGTCTCCTGGCTGTTGCTGGAAATGACCCGGTCGAAGACCTGCAGGGTGAAGAACGCCGGCACCAGGAACAGCAGGTTGATGACGAACGAGAACGCCGCGATGTAGCCCAGCAGCGGGCGCAGCTCGCCCCACAAGTTTTTCATGCGGCTGCTTCCAGCGCTTTCACGCGCCTGGCGAGCTGCTCCAGCGCCTTCACTTGCTCCGCATAGGCGTGGGCCAGCTGCTGCGTCACGTCGCTCAGGCCCTTGATGGCGATGGTCAGCTCGTCTTTCTTGGCGTTGACCATGTTCATCCGCGCCATCACCAGCGTCGCCACCTCTCGCGGATCGGAAACCGGTCGCCCGGTTCGCGGCTGCGGCTGCGGCGGCTGCTGTTGCTGCATGGTCGGCCTGGAAGCCCCGTTCGTCTTGCCTGTTTCGCTCATGTCATCTCCTCCGGTTGTTGGTTTGAAAGTGGCATCCGCCTGGCGCTTGCTCACGCCGAAAGAAGGAAGTCGCCTTGGGTGATGGTGTTCACGCCGACCCCGTTCACGCCC
>JANOCL010000200.1:0-3138 GCA_031412135.1 Variovorax sp.
GATCCCGCCGCCGGTCGCGCCTGCGCCCGTCGTGCCGCCACCGGTCACGGTAAGCGGGCTCTCGCCGGGGTCATCCGTCCGCGCCAGGCCGGTCGAAGCCCCGACCTCGCTCATGGCGCCGAGCCTCGCCTTCGACTGCTATGTCGCGGGCGAGCTTACCGGACCGGCGCCGTGCATCGAGTTCCAACGCGTCGCCGCCTCGTACTGTCCGGCCCCCGGGGGGATCAGCGGCGTCATCTTCGGCGCATGGGGTGCTGCGCAAGACCTTCGACCGTAAGCGACCGGGCCTGCCACCTTGCCATGTGATTCCAGATCAGGGGCCGTTGACCTCGTCGACAGTTTCACCGTCGTCGTAATAGGCACCGATGGCTCGATCAAGCCGCTTGAGTAGCGCGTTGAGTGTTTCACCCTCTCGGCGTACCAGCATCGCAATGGCGTTGTTGCCATCGGCGGCAGTAGCTGCGCATTCATGGGGCGGGAGCGCGCCCAGCGTGATCTCGCCGCCGTCGTCAACCAGTGCTTCGATGTTCTTCATGGCGCGGTCGTTGCGGACTCTGCTGCACACCACCGATGCGGCAGCAGCTCCTCGATGCGGTGGTTGGGATGCAGCGGCAAGCGCTCGAGCACGTCCTTGAGGTAGATCCAGGGATCGTGACCGTGCAGCTTGGCCGAGTGCACCAAGCTCATCACGATGGCGGCGCGTTGGCCTGCCAATTCGCTGCCAGCAAACAGCCATGCCTTTCGACCCATCGCCCAGGGACGGATCAAGTTTTCGCAGTGGTTGTTGTCGATGCTCACCTCGCCGTCGACCAGGAAGCGACCGAGCGCCACCCAGCGCTTGAGGCTGTAGTCGAGCGCACCGGCAGCACCGCCGCCATCAGGCACGCGCCGGCGCTCGACGACCATCCACGCGTGCAGCGCGTCCCACAGCGGCTGGCTGCGCTCGCGACGCGCGGCCAGCCGCTCTCGGGCCGAGAGCTGCGCAATCTCCTGCTCGATACGGTACAGCGCGGCAATGCGCTGCAGCGCGGGCGTGGCGATCGCGCTCGAGCCCGTCCTGAGCAACTCGTCGAACCTGCGTCGTGCGTGCGCGAGGCATCCGGCTTCGACACGGTCCTCGAGCTTGAAGACGACGTCGTAGGCCCCGTAGTCGTCACAGGTGAGCGTACCCCGCCATCGACCGAGGAACGCGACCGGGTGGCGCGCAGCCCGACTGATGCAGAAGTCATAGGCCACGCCCGGCACTGGATCGAAGGCGCCCCGCGCGTAGGCCCACACATAGGCCTTGCGGGTCTTGCCGGCGCCGGGATCGAGAAGGCTCACCGGCGTCTCGTCGGCGTGCAGCACGCGCGCGCCGAGGATGAACGCCCGGTGCGCGTCATACAGCGGCGCCAGTGCAGCGCCGGCGGCGCCCGACCAGCTCGCCAACGTCGAGCGCGGCGTCGCCACCCCCGAGCGGGCATTGATCTGCTCCAGCCGGTAGTACGGCAGGTGGTCGATGAAGCGACCCACCAGGGTATGAGCCACCAGGCCCGCCGTGGGCAGCCCCTTGTCGACGATCTGCGGGTCCACCGGCTCTTGAACCAGTGTCTGGCAGCACCGGCACGCCCACTTGCCGCGGATGTGGCGATGCACGAAGAACTCGGCCGGGATCACGTCCAGCCGCTCGCTCACGTCCTCACCCACGCGCACCATCGCGTAGCCGCAGGCACACGTCGTGTCGGCCGGCTCGTGGTGGTGCTCGACGCGACGTAAGTGGTCGGGCAGTGGCTTGCGACGAGGCTGACTCTTCGTCTTCGGTGCTGGCTTGTCCGTGCCGTCCTGGTCTTGCCCCTGCAATGCTGAGAGCTGCGCGCTGAGGTCGGCTTCGTCTTCGGCGACGGTGCTCTCGAACATCTGACGCTGCTCGGCGTTCATGCGCTCGGTGTGGGCGCCGAACTTCCAGGCCTTCAGCCGCGCGAGTTCGAAGGTGATCTTCTCGATCTTCGCGTCCTTGAAGCGAATCGCCTGGGCGTCGCGCTGCGCTTGCTCGTCGCGCACCCTGAGTTCGGCGAGCATGCGGGTGGCGAGCTCTGTCATGGCGCTCGGGCTCAGATCCAGAAGGTCTGTTGCTTCGAGCGTGGCGAGGTCAACCATGAGTCCCAATTGTGCGCAGCCTCGCAGAGCGCGTCATCGGGGAATCTTCGAATTGCCCGGCGCGTGGCACGCCGGGCGCGGGCGTCACACGTAGGCGATGCGCTGCATCTGCTCGAGCCGCGTCCACGGCAGCCCAACGACGAGGGCGTCGAACTGCGCCTGGGTCAGTGCCAAGCGGGCATCTGCGCCCGGCGTGGCCCACTGGATGCGTCCCTGGTTCAGCCGACGCGCGGCGCACCAGACGCCGAACCCATCGTGCATCAGCAGCTTCATCCGCGTGCCTCGGGCGTTGGCAAAGAGATAGCCGTGATGCGCCTGCGCGGCGCCGAAGACATTGACAACCTGGGCGAGCAAGCGCTCAGGTCCGGCGCGCATGTCGATGGGCTCGGTGGCGAGCCACATGGCGTCAATGCGAATCACCGCAGCAACTCGCCGAGCCAGCTCGCGCACTCGGCCGCGGCGCCGATCGGCCAGGTGACCGCGATCGATGTCGCGCCCCGGCGAAGCTCAATGCGGATGTCGGGCAGCGCGGGGGCAGTCGCCGCGGGCAGGGGCACTGGAACGAAGCCTATCTCGACGCTCGCTGGCGGGAATATCGTGGCCGAAGTGCTCGAGGCTCCGGCGGCCGCTAGACGGCGCCACCGGTGCACGAGATTGGCGTTGAGGCCATGCGACATAGCCACAGCGGCGACCGACGCGGCAGGTGCCGCGCACTCGGCGAGAACGCGCGACTTCAGGTCCGGATTGTGCCGACGGCGGGCGGCGGGTTTAGCGATTTCCATGGCGTCCACTTAAGTTGTGAGGTGGACGCATGCTCCCGGCACAGGCGGAGCGATTCAAGATGGGATGACCAGTTGCTTACGAAAGAGTGTTCGCGAGCTATCCAAAATAGCAACAACGAGGCGTGGTCCCGACCAAGGCGGATTACGCTTCAGGTCAGAGGGCTTTTAGGTGTTCGTAGAGGCCCGCGGAGCCGATGCCGATGCCGATGAGCAGAATGCC
>JANOCL010000201.1:0-8979 GCA_031412135.1 Variovorax sp.
GTCATAGCGGCCTCCCCTCGCGCGTGAAGCGCTCCGATTTGCGGTCGGCGGCGCCGCCGAGTTCGACCACCTTCGCAGGCACGGCGCCGATGGAGCCCGCGCCCATGCAGATGAGAACGTCGCCGTCGCGCGCGTTGTCCAGGATGGCCTGCGGCATGGCGCCGATCTCGTCGACGAACACCGGCTCGACCTTGCCGGCCACGCGCAGGGCGCGCGCCAGCGAGCGGCCGTCCGCAGCGACGATCGGCGCCTCGCCGGCCGCGTAGACCTCGCCCAGCAGCACTGCATCGGCCGCGCCGATCACCTTCACGAAGTCCTCGAAGCAGTCGCGCGTGCGGGTAAAGCGATGCGGCTGGAAGGCCAGCACCAGGCGGCGTCCCGGGAAGGCACCGCGCGCAGCCGCGATGGTGGCGGCCATTTCCACCGGATGGTGGCCGTAGTCGTCGATCAGGCTGAAGCTGCCGGGGCCGTGCGCATCGGGCAGCAGCACATCGTCGTAGCGCTGGAAGCGCCGGCCCACGCCCTTGAAGTCGGCCAGGCCGCGCTGGACCGCTTCGTCCGGCACGCTCAGTTCGACCGCCACCGCGATCACCGCGAGCGCGTTGCGCACGTTGTGCTCGCCCGGAAGGTTCAGCACGATGTCGAGGTCGGGCAGCGTGATGCCGTTGCGCCGCCGGGCGGTGAAATGCATCTGCGAGCCGACCGCGCGCACATCGACCGCCCGCACCTGCGCGTCCTCGCCGAAACCGTAGCTGGTGACGGGGCACGACACCTCCGGCACGATCTCGCGCACTGCCGCATCGTCGGTGCAGAGGATGGCCACGCCGTAGAAAGGCATGCGGTGCAGGAAGTCGACGAAGGCCTTCTTGAGCCTTGCGAAGTCATGCCCGTAGGTCTCCATGTGGTCGGCATCGATGTTCGTGACCACCGCCATCACCGGCAGCAGGTTCAGGAACGAGGCGTCCGATTCGTCCGCCTCGACCACGATGTAGTCGCCGCTGCCGAGCTGCGCATTGGCACCGGCGCTGTTGAGCCGCCCGCCGATGACGAAGGTCGGGTCGAGCCCGGCGGCGGCGAGCACGCTCGCGACCAGGCTGGTGGTGGTGGTCTTGCCGTGCGTGCCGGCAATCGCGATGCCTTGCTTGAGCCGCATCAGCTCGGCCAGCATCATGGCGCGCGGCACCACCGGAATGCGCTTCTCGCGTGCGGCAACGACCTCGGGGTTGTCGGCCTGCACGGCAGTCGAGGTCACGACTGCGTCGGCGCCCGCGATGTTCGCCGCGTCGTGGCCGACGAAGGTGCCGATGCCAAGGCCACCGAGCCGCTTGAGCGTCGCGCTGTCGGCAAGGTCGGAGCCGGAGATCCGGTAGCCCAGATTGAACAGCACTTCGGCGATGCCGCTCATGCCCGAGCCGCCGATGCCGACGAAATGGATGTGACGAATCGCATGCTTCATACGCGGTCTCCGAAGCGCTTGGCGAGCGAAGCGAAGCCCGTTCGCGAGACACCGCGGAACCGGCTTCGCCGGGCCGCTGGTGTCGCCCCCTCGAGGGGGGAGGCGGCTACACGAAGTGAGCAAGCAACGGGGGTGGTGCTCATTTCGCGAGTTCCTCGCAGGCGCGAACGACGGCGTCTACCGCATCGGTCTTCTGCATTGCCTTGGCCTTCACGGCGCGTTCGATGAGGGCGGTGCGCCCGGTCTTCTGTAGCAAGTCGGCCAACAATTCAGGTGTGAGTTCGGTTTGCTGAACGAGCCAGCCGCCGCCGGCGTCGACGAGAAAGCGCGCGTTGGTGGTCTGGTGGTCGTCCACCGCGGATGGAAAAGGCACGAACAGCGCTGCTGCGCCGACGGCCGCGATTTCGGTGACGGTGCTGGCGCCGGCGCGCGCGACGATCAGGTCGGCATCGGCATAGGCGCGCGCGGTGTCTTCGATGAAGGGCGTCAGTTCGCCTTCGACCCCGGCAGCCGCATAGTTGGCACGCAGCTCGTCGATCTGCTTTGCGCCGGCCTGGTGCGTGACGATCGGACGCTCGGCTGCAGCGATGCGCGCCAGCGCCTTCGGCACCACTGCATTGAGCGCCTTGGCGCCCAGGCTACCGCCCACCACCAGCAGCCTGAGCGGCCCGGTGCGGCCGGCGAAACGCGCGATCGGATCGGGCTGCGACGTGAAGGCTGCACGCAACGGATTGCCGACCCACTGCGCGTTTTTCAGCACATCGGGAAAGGCGGTGAACACGCGGTCGGCAACGCTCGCCAGCACCCTGTTGGAAAGGCCGGCCACCGAGTTCTGCTCGTGCAGCACCAACGGCTTGTTGAGCAGCACGCTCATCATTCCGCCGGGAAAAGTGATGTAGCCGCCAAGGCCGACGACCACGTCAGGCTTGACGCGGCGCACGACCGCGATGCTCTGCACGAAGGCACGCAGCAGACGCATCGGCAAGAGCGCGAACGTGATCGGCCCCTTGCCGCGCAAGCCGCCGAACTGCACCGGCTCGAAGGCGAAGCCGCGCGGCGGCACCAGTTGATGCTCCATGCTGCCGGGCGCGCCCAGCCAGTGAACGCGCCATCCGCGCTCGCGCAATGCTTCGGCAACCGCCAGGCCCGGGAAGATGTGCCCGCCCGTGCCGCCTGCCATGACCAGTGCGGTCCTGCTCATACGCGGCCTCCGCGCATGAGAACCCGGTTCTCGTAGTCGATGCGCAGCACGATCGCCAGCGCCACCACGTTCATCAGGATGGCCGAGCCGCCGAAGCTCATCAGCGGCAGGGTCAGTCCCTTGGTGGGCAGCGCGCCCAGGTTCACGCCCATGTTGATGAAGGTCTGAAAACCGATCCAGATGCCGATGCCTTGCGCCACCAGACCGGAGAACACCCGGTCCAGCGCGATCGCCTGGCGGCCGATGTGCATGATCCGGCGCGTGAGCCAGAGGAAGAGGCCGATCGCGAGCAGCACGCCGACCAGGCCCGACTCCTCGCCGATCACCGCGAGCAGGAAGTCGGTGTGGGCTTCGGGCAGCCAGTGCAGCTTTTCGACGCTGCCGCCCAGACCGACACCGAAGATCTCGCCGCGGCCGATCGCGATAAGCGAGTGCGACAGCTGGTAGCCCTTGCCGAGCGCGTGCTCCTCGCTCCACGGGTCGAGGTACGCGAAGATCCGCTCGCGCCGCCAGGGACTCGAAGCGACGATGGTGGCGAAGGCAGCGACCACCAGCGTGGCGATCACGAAGAACATGCGCGCATTCACCCCGCCGAGGAAGAGGATGCCCATCGCGATGACCGCGATCACCATGAAGGCGCCCATGTCGGGCTCGGCCATGACCAGCATGCCGACCACGACCACGGCGAAACCCATCGGCATCACCGCGCGGAAAAAGCGCTCCTTGATCTCCATCTTGCGCACCATGTAGCTGGCGGCGTAGAGGATCATCGCCAGCTTGGCCAGCTCCGACGGCTGGAAGCGCATGAAGCCGAGCGGCAACCAGCGGCGCGCACCGTTGACGCTGATGCCGATGTGCGGAATCAGCACCAGGACCAGCAGCAGCAGCGAAGCCACGAAGAGCCAGGGCGCCGCGCGCTCCCAGGTCTTCATCGGCACCTGGAACGCGAGCAGTGCCGCGACGAAGGCGATGGCGACCGAGCCTGCGTGCCGGCTGAGGAAGAACGCGGGGCCGTAGCCGGCGCGCGCGAAGCGCGGGTTGTCGGGCAGCGCAATGGACGCCGAATACACCATGACGAGGCCCCAGGCGAGGAGCGCGACGGTGACCCACACCAGCGCCTGGTCGAAGCCGAGCACGCGCACCGGCGCCGCCTTGGTCTGCGTCATGCCCGCATTGCCGAGCCGCACCGGCAGGTGCATGGGCAGCGCGTCGACGCCGCTCGCAGCGGCACGGCGGAACCAGCCACCGAAGCGGCCGGTGGTGTTGGGGGTGGCTGCGGCCGGCGTGCTCATCGGGCCTCCGCTTCGGCGGCGCTGCGCGGCGTTTCGGCGAGCGCCTGCACGGCCTCGCAGAACACCGCTGCGCGATGGGCGTAACCGTCGAACATGTCGAAACTGGCGCATGCGGGCGAGAGCAGCACCGCATCGCCGGGCTGTGCACGGCCGGCCGCGACGCTCACCGCTTCGGGCAGCGTGGCCGCCATCATCATCGGCACGCCGGTGGACGCCAGCGCCTGCTCGATCAGCGCCGCGTCGCGCCCGATCAGCACGACCGCGCGGGCATGCTGGCGAACCGGCGCCGCCAGCGGGCCGAAGTCCTGGCCCTTGCCTTCGCCGCCGAGGATGACGACCAGCCTGCGTTCCTCGCCGAGTCCGGTCAGCGCGGCCACTGTCGCGCCAACATTCGTGCCCTTGCTGTCGTCGAAGTACTCGACCTCGTCCACCACGGCGACCGGCTCGACCCGATGCGGCTCGCCGCGGTATTCGCGCAGACCAAAGAGCATGGGCGCGAGCTGGCAGCCCGCCGCGGTGGCGAGCGCGAGCGCGGCCAACGCGTTCAGGGCGTTGTGGCGCCCGCGGATGCGCAACGCATCGGCCGGCATCAGGCGCTGGATGAAGATCTCCTCCTCCTCCGGCGCGGCCCCGCGCTTGCGCTTCTGCGTTTCATCGGCTTCCAGTGCGCGCACCAGCCAGGCCATGCCGTTGATCCGCTCGAGGCCATAGTCGCCCGGGCGCAGCGGCATGCCCGCGCCGAGGGTGACGACACTGCGCGCAGCCTGGCCCTTGGCCAGCTTGATCGCCGCCGGGCGCATCGCCATCACCGCCGCATCGTCGCGGTTGAGCAGCATGGCGCCCTTCGCGCCGAAGATGCGCGACTTCGCGGCTGCGTAGGCAGCCATGTCGCCATGCCAGTCCAGATGGTCCTGCGACAGGTTGAGCACGGCAGCGGCGGTCGGCTCGAAGCCCTGCACGCCATCGAGCTGAAAGCTCGAGAGTTCGAGCACCCAGACCTCGGGCAGCGTCTGCGCATCGATGTGCGCGGCGAGCGTGTCCAGAAGCGTCGGGCCGATGTTGCCGGCCACCGCCACCGTCTTGCCGGACCGGGCCACCAGTTGGCCGGCGAGCGCGGTGACGGTGGTCTTGCCGTTGGTGCCGGTCACGGCGAGCACGGCCGGCGTGTAGCCCTTGGACGCGGGCGCGATGGCTGCTGCGGCGAGCGGAGGCGGCGCTTCGGCATCGTCGTCTTCTTCGTCGGCCGGTGCAGGTTCGGCCGTGGGTGCGGCCTCTTGCGTCACGGGTGCCTGTTGTTCGTCCCGCGCCCCATCGGCAAGCTCGACGGTGCGCAGATCGCGCAGCGCAAGCGCGAACAGATCCAGCTCGCCGCCGACCGGCAGGCCCATGGCCCGCGCCGCATCGACCACGGTTGCGATCGATGCCGGCGCCAGGCCGGGCGAACGATAGACGGCCCGCACGCTGGTGCCTTCGACCAGCGCGGCAGAAAACGCCCCGCCGACGAAAACGGCCTGGGGCAATTCGTCGCGCAGCGCGGCAAGCTGGGGCGGCGCATCGCGCGTGTCCGCCACGGTCAGCGTCGCGCCGTGCCGTGCGCACCAGCGCGCCATCGCCATGCCCGAGGCGCCGAGGCCCAGGATCAGTACGTGGAGGTCGTGAAGATGCTTCACTTCAGCGCAGCTTCAGGGTTGAAAGGCCAACCAGGCACAGCAGCATGGTGATGATCCAGAAGCGCACCACCACCTGCGTCTCGCGCCAGCCGCTTTTCTCGAAGTGGTGGTGCAGCGGTGCCATCTTGAGCACGCGGCGGCCTTCGCCGAAGCGGTGCTTGGTGTATTTGAAGTAGGTGACCTGCGCCATGACGGAGACCGCTTCGACCACGAAGATGCCGCCCATGACGAAGAACACGATTTCCTGCCGCACGATCACGGCGATGGTGCCGAGTGCGCCGCCGAGCGCGAGCGCGCCCACGTCGCCCATGAACACCTGCGCCGGATGGGTGTTGAACCAGAGAAACGCCAGCCCGGCGCCCGCCATGGCCGAGCAGAACACCAGCAGTTCGCCGGAGCCCGGGATGTGCGGAAACAGCAGGTACTTGGAATACACCGCGCTGCCCGTGACATAGGCGAACACGCCGAGCGCCGAGCCGACCATCACCACCGGCATGATGGCCAGGCCGTCCAGACCGTCGGTGAGGTTCACCGCATTGCTGGCGCCGACGATCACCAGATAGGTCAGTATCACGAAGCCGACGCCGCCCAGCGGATAGCTCACCTCTTTGAAGAAGGGCACGAGCAGGTTGATCTTGGGCGGAAAGTCGAGCGCGAAGCCCGAGCGGACCCAGCTGGTGAACAGCTCAAGCACACGCCAGTTCGAGCTCTCGGAAATGCTGAACAGCAGGTAGATGCCGGCGACCAGCCCCACCACCGACTGCCAGAAATACTTCTCGCGCGAGCGCATGCCTTCCGGGTCCTTGCGCACCACCTTGCGCCAGTCGTCGACCCAGCCGATGGCGCCGAAGCCGAGCGTGACCCACAGCACGATCCAGACGAAGCGGTTCGAGAGATCGAACCACATCAGCGTCGCGAAGGCGATCGAGAACAGCACGAGCACGCCGCCCATCGTTGGCGTGCCGCTCTTGCTCAGGTGCGTTTCCATGCCGTAGCCGCGCACCGGCTGGCCGATCTTGAGCGCGGCGAGACGGCGGATCACGTAAGGGCCGGCCAGGAGGCCAAGCAACAGTGCAGTCAATGCGGCCATCAAGGCGCGAAACGTCAGGTACTGGAAGACGCGCAGGAAGCCGAATTCGGGCGACACGGTCTGCAGCCATTGAGCAAGGCTCAGCAGCATCTCGAAACGCGCGGTTCAATTCGCATGGCCGGCCTCCTTGTCTGGGTGTTCTTGTTGTTGGACGGCCGCGGCAATGGCCTGCGCGACGCGTTCCATCTGCATGAAGCGCGATCCCTTGACCAGCACGCTTGCGCTGCGCTGCAGCTGCGCGAGCACCGCCGCGTTGAGCGATCCGATGTCCTCGAAATGCCGTGCTTCGGCGCCGCCGGCCGCGGCGTATGCGGCGATGCTGTGCGCCGATTCCTTGCCGAGCGCGAAGAAGGTATCGATGCCGCGCTCGCCGGCCCATGCGCCGACCTCGGCATGGAACTCGGCGCTGCGGTCGCCGACCTCGCCCATGTCGCCCAGCACCAGCAGGCGCGGGGCCGGCAGGCTGCTGAGCACGTCGATCGCGGCACGCACCGAATCCGGGTTGGCGTTGTAGCTGTCGTCGACCAGCGTCAGCGCACGGCCACCGCCAAGCTTCAGCGCGATTGCCCGGGAACGGCCCTTGACCGGCTCGAAAGCGGCCAGGCCTTCGGCAATCTGCTCGATCGATACGCCGCTGGCGAGCGAGCAGGCCACCGCCGCAAGTGCGTTGACCACGTTGTGCCGGCCTGCGATTCGCAGGCTGGATTTCACCTCGCCGAGCGGCGTGCGCACCGCGATCTGCCAGGCGTCGCCCTGCCATTCAGCGCCGCGGAGGGCAATGTCCGCATCGGCCTGCTCGCCGAACGTGAGGCGGCGGCGCAAGGCGCCTTCCTGCGCCATTTCGTTCCACAGCGCGGTGAAGGCGTCGCCGTAGGGGAACACGGCGGTTCCGTTGTCCGGCAGCGCGGCGAACACGGCCGCGTTCTCGCGTGCCACGGCTTCGACACCGGCCATGAACTCCTGGTGCTCGCGCTGCGCGTTGTTGACCAGCGCGATCGTGGGACGCGCCATCGCGGCGAGCCGCGCAATCTCGCCCGGATGGTTCATGCCGAGTTCGACCACCGCCAACTGGTGACATGCGCGCAGGCGCAACAGCGTGAGGGGCACGCCGATCTCGTTGTTGAAGTTGCCGGCGGTCGCGAGCACGCGGTCGGGGCCGGCCGCCTGCAGGATCGCCGCGATCATCTGCGTAACCGTCGTCTTGCCGTTGCTGCCGGTGACAGCGATCAGCGGCAGCTTGAACTGCGCGCGCCATCCGGCGGCGAGCGCGCCCAGCGCGGCGAGTGTGTCGGGCACCTCGAGCCCGGCCAGCCCGGCCGCCGCCAGCCCACGGTGCGCGACCGCGGCCACCGCGCCGCGCGCCAGCGCATCGGGCAGGAAATCGTTGGCGTCGAAACGCTCGCCCTTCAGCGCGACGAACATGTCGCCGGCCGCGAGGCTGCGCGTGTCGGTGTGCACGCGAGAGATGGGCGTGGCCGGATCGCCGACCAGCCGCGCGCCGGGAATCCAGGCCTGCGCCTGGCCCAGCGTCATCATCGGTCCGCCCGCCTGCGAATCGCTCATGCACCACTCCTTCGGGCCAATGCGCGGGCGGCATGCTCCCGGTCGGAGAACGCGATGCGCTCGCCCGCGACTTCCTGCCAGGCTTCATGCCCGCGGCCCGCAAGCAGCACCACGTCGCGGGCGCCGGCCTCGGCCAGCGTCTGGGCAATGGCCCGGGCCCGATCGGGCTCGACCCGGACTGCCTCGGGCCGGACAAGCCCCGACAGCATCTGGTCGATGATGATCCCGGGCTTCTCGCTGCGCGGGTTGTCGCTGGTCAAGACCACGCGGTCGGCCTGCTTTTCGGCGACCGCAGCCATCAGGGGGCGCTTGGCAGCGTCGCGGTCGCCGCCGCAGCCGAACATGCACCAGAGCGCACCGCCGCGCTGACGTGCGAGCGGGCGCAGGCCGGCGAGCGCCTTGTCCAGGGCATCGGGCGTGTGCGCATAGTCGACCACCGCCAGCGGCTGGCCGGCAATGCTCACCCGCTCCATGCGGCCGGGCACGCTGTCGAGCCGGCCGCAGGCGGCCACCGCTTCGGCAAGCGAGAGTCCGAGGGCGCGCAGTGCGCCCAGCACGCCCAGCAGGTTGGCCACGTTGTACTGGCCGATCAGCTGGGTCTGAAGGCGTTCGGTCGGCACGCCTTCCTCGGCCACCGAGAACTGCAGGCCGTGCGCGTCGCAGCCGATGTCCTTCGCCATGAGACGCGCCGCTGCGCCTTCGGCCGA
>JANOCL010000202.1:0-15463 GCA_031412135.1 Variovorax sp.
CGGCAAAACGTCGCCGCGGTCGACGGGTGCCGGAACGTCGGTCTCGCGATCCCTGACCTCCTCCGGTGTCAGCACCACGGCCTGGCGCTGAAGCGCGTCCGGCTTGGATGCACCCACGGCGCCTGCGGCCTGGGAGCTGCCCCCGCCACCACCGCCGCATGCCGAAAGAAGCACGGTCGCACAGCATGCGATGGGTGCGAAGCCGGCAACCAGATGGTTGATGGAATTTTTCAGGTCTGATTTTTGCATCTTGCCTCCCGTCTCAATGTGCGATCCAAGCGTAATGTGGCCGACAACCACATGCAAGCGCATAAGCGCGCGCGGCAGCATCGAATGCAGGTTGCCGCCCGGAATGTGGTGCCGATCCCTACAGCAATCGTCCGACCCGGACGACGCAGGCGCGGCCCGCGCCATCAACCATGCGGTCATTAATCCAAAAGGAGACTGGCATGGTCGATATCGAAGAAGTTTGCAACACGCGCGAGGGGCGGGCTTGCAGTTGACGCCGATCCCGGAAACGGCGCCGCTGCCCGGTACGCCTGACGCGGCCGTGCTTGCGGTGCCGATCACCGTCGTGTGGTACGCGGCGGCCGACGGCGCGGTGGTCAAGCAGAACCCGTCCTGGGAGGCCTTCACCGGGCAAGACTTCGCTTCGTATTCGGGTTGGGGCTGGCTCGATGCGATCCATCCCCACGACCGCGACGAGGTGGGCGATCTGTGGAAGCTCGGCATCGGGTCGCATTCGTTCGTCGAACTGCAGTACCGGCTTCGGCGACACGACGGCGAATACCGCGACATGGTGGCGCAGGGCGCACCCGTCCATGACGGGTCGCTGGTTCGAGAGTGGGTCGGCTTCTCGGTCGACACCACGAACGCCGAGCAGGACCACGCCGCCCTCAAGGCCAGCGAGGAGCGCTTCCGCCTGCTCGATCGCATCGGGCAGGGCACGCGCGAACTCAACGATGCCGAAAGCATCATGGCGGTGACTGCACGCCTGCTCTGCCAGCATCTGGGCGCGACCCGCTGCGCCTATGCCGACGTCGACTCCGACAGCGACCGCTTCACCATCCGCAGCGATTGGGCTGTCGACGGGGTGGCCAGCAGCGCTGGCGTCTATTCGCTCGACCTGTTCGGACCGCAGGCGACATTCAACCTGCGGCACGGGCGGCACCTGGTGGTCCACGATGTCGACCGGCAGCTTGGCGACGAAGGCGGCGGGCGCATGTTCAATGCGATCGGCATCAAGGCCATCATCTGCGCCGGACTGGTCAAGGACCATCGGCTGGTCGCCATGATGGCCGTGCATCAGTCCCGCCCGCGCCAGTGGTCGGACGATGAAGTGGCCACCGTCGCGGAAGTCGTCGAACGGTGCTGGGCGCACATCGAGCGCGTTCGCGACCGCGCAGTGCTGCGCGAGCAGGACCGGCGCAAGGACGAGTTCCTGGCGACGCTGGCCCACGAGCTGCGCAATCCGCTGGCACCGATGAAGTACGCGGTCGCGATCGCTCGCAGATTCGAACTCCCGCCGCCGGCCGCCAATGCGATCGACGTCATGGACCGGCAGGTCAGCCTGATGGCCCGGCTGATCGACGACCTGCTCGACCTGTCGCGCATCAGCCGTGGGCTGATCGACCTCAAGCGCGAGAGCATGGCGCTGCGTCCGCTGGTGGACAGGGCCGTCGAAACCGCCAGGCGTGCCATCGAGGCCGGCGGCCATCGCCTTGAGGTGCGGGTGCCCGACGGCCTGGTCCTGCTTGCCGATCCGGACCGCGTCGTCCAGGTCATCGGCAACCTGGTTGCGAATGCCGCCAAGTACACGCCCGAAAGTGGGTTGATCGAAATTTCGGCCAAGGCACAGGGCGGCAACGCCGTTCTCGAAATCAGGGACAGCGGGCTGGGCATACCCGCCGACCAGGTCGGGAACCTGTTTCAGATGTTCACTCAACTGCCGCACACCGCGTCGCGGTCGCAGGGCGGATTGGGCATCGGCCTGGCTCTGGTGAAGAACCTCGTGGAGTTGCACGGCGGCAGCGTTCGCGTTCTGAGCGAAGGAGCGGACAAGGGCAGCACCTTCTTCGTCGAACTGCCGCTGGACCAGGCGCCGCCAATGCGGCAGCCTCGGCAGCTGGCGCAGCGGAGGCTGCCGGTCGCTCCGGTCACAGGCAGGCGTGTGCTGGTGGTCGAAGACAACAAGGACGGGCTTCAGACCCTGGTCGACCTGCTCCAGTCCATGGGCCACGAAGTGACCGGCGTCGGCAACGGGATCGATGCGGTCGCGGTCGCATCCAGCTTCCAGCCGCAGCTGGTGCTGCTCGACCTCGGACTCCCCGGCATGAACGGCTATCAGGTCGCGGAGTTCCTGCGGCAAGACCCGCGGCACGAGGGCGTGGTGATCGTCGCGCTCACCGGCTGGGGCGCGCAGCGCGACATTGCGCGCACGAAGGCCGCTGGCTTTGATCACCACCTCACCAAGCCGTTGGAGCCAGCCGCGCTCGAGCGCCTTCTGACAGCGCACCGTTCAGGCGCACGGTAAGCCATGGCCGATTTCAGAGGGCGCCGTCCACCGTCGTGCTTGCGGGCGCCTCGTTGCGGCCGTCGGCATTCGCCGGTACGGCCACAGACCGCTGGCCGCGGGCGACGCGGCTCTTGAGACCGGCTGCGCGCGCCTCGGCCGAGCTGAATTCGTGCGCGGTTCCTTTCTCGTGCGCGGCACGGCCGCCTTCGCGCGCAATGTCGCGCTGCCGTTCCGGGTCCATGCCGGCAAAGCCGCGGCCTCGGGCAGCGGTGGAACGATCGGCTTTTGGCGGATTGGGCATGCGAGTCACTCCTGGGTTTCGAAACGGTTGGAACGGGCCGCGCGCCGCTGTTCCACAGGCGCCAGATGCAGACCCTGGCGGTACTTGGTCACCGTGCGGCGGGCGATGCGAAAGCCCTGCCCGGCGAGCTGGCGCGCGAGCTCCGCGTCGCTCAATGGCGAGCCGCCCGGTTCGGCCGCAACCAGCTCCCCGATCAGCGCCTTCAAGGCGCCGGGTGCGCTGGCGCCGCCGCCGCTGTGGTCCATGCCGCGCGAAAAGAAAGACCTGAACTCGAAGACGCCGAACGGCGTGGCCATGTACTTGTGGGGCGCCGTGCGCGACACGGTCGAAGGATGCACGCCCACCGCATCGGCCACCTCGCGCAGGCCCAGCGGCTTCATCGCGAGCGCGCCGTATTCGAGAAAGAGCTGCTGCCGCGCGACGATTTCCTGTGCGACATGGTGGATGGTGGTTGCGCGCTGGGTCGGGTTCTGCACCGTCCACTTCGCGCGTTCGAGGCAGCCCGTCATCTCTGCATGCTCGCTGCGACGGTGCTTTTCGAACAGGCTGGCGTAGCTCTTGTGCAGGTGCACCCGCGGCAGCGTCGTGTCGTTTAACACCGTGGTCCAGGCGCCGCGGATCTTTCGCACGATCACATCGGGCGTGACGGTCCGTGCCGCGCTTTCGCCGTATTGCCAGCCGGGGCGGGCGTTCAGCCTGCGGATGCAGTCCACCGCGTCCTGAACGTCGGCCGGCGGCGGATTGGCCTCGGCGGCTTCGTGCAGCGCCCGGGCATAGTCGAGCGACGACAGCTGCAGCAAACGAACCGCATGCTGCAGACGAGGCGAGAAGGCAGTGGTCTGGACGGCACGCGCCTGCAGGGCGATCTGGGTCATGGTGCTCCTGATGCCCGCGGGGGCCGTGGGCGGTCAGCGCAACTGTCGTGCCAGCGGGAGGTTATTTTAAATGAGGACTTTTGTTTTCAAATCCTCCATGCCACCGGCCGGTCCGGCAAGGCTTGCTGCAACTCTTGCTGAACGGTGCACAACACCGGCAGGCTTTGCCGCAAACTCGCGCAATGAGACGAAAGACTGCCGCCATCGGTCTCGCAGGCGCCTGCATTGCAGTTGCAGGCATCCTGCTGACCGTGCGCAGGGCTCGCGAAGAAGCCGACGCCGAGATCGCCGCCTTGCACAGGGCGCGCGCGCTTCACGCAATGCGCGCCAACCGGCTTGACCACGACCTGCGCACGCCGATCGGAACCATCGCTGCCGCGATGGAACTGCTTGACGCGGCGCGGCCTGCAGACGCCGCGTTGCAGGCCGAAGCGCGCCGGGTCATCGATCGCCAGCTCTGCCACATGACCGAGCTGACCGAATCGCTGCGCGAATTTGCACGAGAGCTTGGCCGCCAGGCCTCGACAGACTGGTCGGCCGCGCCTGAACGCGTCGCGGGCAGTACCGAACGGAGGCCCGGGTGGGACATGCGCTGATCGTCGAAGACGATGACGATTCGGGCCGCATGCTGGCTGCGCTGGTCGCTGCGGACGGGCACACCGTGGCTACCGCGCGATCGCTGGGGGACGCACGCCGCCGGCTGGCCATGCAGTCGCCCGACCTGCTCCTGCTCGACCTTCACCTGCCCGACGGCAATGGCTTCGAACTGTTCGAGCATGCCGAACTGCTGGCCGACACCGAAATCGTTCTCATGACCGGACAGGCCAGCCTGGAAACATCCATCAAGGCGCTGCGTCTCGGCGCGGCCGATTACCTGGTCAAGCCGGTCAATCCCAAGCACCTGCGCGGGCTGCTGTCGCGCCTGATCCGGCCGTCGGAGCTGCGCGCCGAAGTGGCCGAACTCACCGAGCAGTGGCGCGAGACCGGATGTTTCGGGCCGCTGATCGGCGCATCCGAACCCATGCAGCGGGTCTACCGGCAGATGGCGCGGGTCGCCGGCACGGCGGTCACGGTGTTCATCCATGGCGAGAGCGGCACCGGCAAGGAACTGGTGGCGCGCGCGGTCCACGATCTCGGCCGCCGGCGCGACCAGTCTTTCCTGGCGGTCAACTGCGGCGCCATTTCGCCGCACCTGATCGAGAGCGAGATCTTCGGCCACGAGCGCGGCAGCTTCACCGGCGCAGACCGGCAGCACCAGGGCTTCTTCGAGCGCGCGCACAGCGGCACGCTGTTCCTGGACGAGGTCACCGAGATGCCGCTCAATCTGCAGGTCAAGCTGCTGCGGGTGCTGGAAAGCGGCACCTTCATGCGGGTCGGCTCGACGCAGCTGCAGCAGACCGACGTGCGGATCATTGCCGCCACCAATCGCGACGTGGCCGACGCCGTGGCGCGGGGCGCGCTGCGCGAAGATCTGCTCTACCGGCTCAACGTGTTCCCGATCGCGCTCCCGCCGCTGCGCCAGCGCATGGGCGACGTGCCGCTTCTGGTGCGCAGCTTCCTCGGCGAGCTGTCGCGCCAGGAGCACGCTTCGAAGCGGTTCACGCCGCAAGCGATGGAGCGCCTCGCCGCCTACGGCTGGCCGGGCAACGTGCGGGAACTGCGAAACGCGGTGCAACGCGCCTGGGTGATGGCGCCCGGCCAGGACATCGACGACGAATGGCTGCCGCTAGCGGCGCAGATTCCCCAGGCGCCGGGCGCACATGCGCGCGCGATGTCCGTGACCGACAGTGGCCTTGGCGCCGAGGCATCCGGGAGCGGCGCCGACACCGGTCGGCGGCTCGACATCCGCGTGGGCATGCCGCTGGCCGACATCGAGCGCGAGGTCATCCTCGCCACCTTCGAGCACTGCGCCCATCACAAGGAACGCACCGCCGCACTGCTGGGCATCAGCATGAAGACGCTCTACAACCGGCTGAAGGAATACAGGGTCTGAATTTTGCGGGCATGCAGATTGCCCCTCCGGGCGACCGGGCCGGCCGCCTGGTCGGCATGCTGGCACTCGGCGACCTTCCAGCTGCCGCCGCCCGTGCGCTGCGCGAGCGTGACGCTCAAGCGCTGCGTCGGTCCAGCGAACCGTGAAGCCGGCCGAGCTCGAGCGCGCAGGCCCGCGCGCGCATCCAGGCGCCGGGCTCGTCGGTGACAACCAGCGCGCGCAATGCGTTTTCGTATGACGCGATGGCCGCCACCCAGGCCTCGTCGATGGCGGCTGGCGCGTCGCCGAACTCGAGCGAGAAAAACACGTCCGCCGAACGCGGCGGGCGTTCCGCAGGCAGCGTCGCGGGCAAGTGGGGCAAGCCGCTGTCGAACCATGCGCTCAAGCGCGCGATCAGGGGGTGGTGCGTGTGATTCATGAGATGTGCCTTGTGACCGCTGTGCGCCGAAAGGGCACACCGTGGGGACTCACCGGCAAGCGGCATGCCGGCCGGGGCCGGTCGGAGGCAGCGGGTTGCTCCGCCACGGTCTGTGCCAGCACACGCGGCAGACATCGGCGAAAGGCGTTAGAGTTTTTTGGTGGACGACTGGCAACCCAACTTCAACTGGATCACCGAGCAGCTGGCAGTCGGAGGCAGCTTCCCGATCGAGCAGGCGGAGCGCTTGGCGCGCGATCACGGCATCCATGCCGTGGTCGATCTGCGCGGCGAGGCAAAGCCCGACGAGTACCTGCTGCGCCGTCACGGCATCACGCTGTTGCACCTGCCGACGGAAGACCTGTGCGCGATCGACCTGACCGACCTGGAGCATGGCGTTCGCTTTGCCAACCGCCATCTCGACGACAACCGGCGGGTGCTCATCCATTGCGAATACGGCATCGGCCGCTCGGCCACGCTGGCGCTGTGCCTGCTTGTGTATCGGGGTCACGCACCGCTCGACGCGCTCGCGTTGATGAAGGCGCAGCGCGCGATCGTCGCGCCGTCGCCGCCGCAGTTCGCATGCTGGTCGGCCTGGCTCGAAAGCCACCGGTTCTCGCACGATGTCGACTGGAAGGTGCCGAGCTTCGTGCAGTTCAAGGCCGTGGCCTACCGTTGAGCCGGGTGCGGTAGCCTGCCGCATGGACTCCCTGATCGCCGCCTCGGCGCGCGCTCTCGCCGCGGGTGACGCGCTCGGCGCCCTCAAGCGCGTCGCCCTGCGCGACGACCCGCCGGCGCTGGCCCTGCGCGGCATCGCCATGGCCCAGCTCGGCGAGCATCCGCGCGCCCGCCAGCTTCTGCGGCGCGCCGCCCGCGGCTTCGGCGCCCACGAGGAGCTGGCGCGTGCCCGCTGCGTCGTTGCCGAGGCCGAGGTGGCGCTGGCCATGCGCGACCTCGGCGGCTCGCCGCGCCCGCTGGCGGCGGCGTCGGCCACGCTCGAGGCGCGCGGCGACCGCGCCAACGCGCTGCAGGCGCAGTTGATCGCGGCGCGCCGGCTGCTGCTGCTCGGCCGCCTCGACGAGGCCCAGGCTGCGCTGGCGCGCCTCGATGCGCATGGCCTGCCGCCGTCGCTGGCGGCGGTGGCCGAGTTGACAGCGGCCGAGCTGGCGCTGCGCTCGCTGCGCACCGGCCCGGCGCAGGCGGCGCTCGCCCGCGCGCACGACGCGGCCGACCGTGCAGGCGTGCCGGCGCTCATGGCCGAAGTGGCGCAGGCGCGGGCCGCATTCGATCGCCCCGCCGCCCGGCGCCTCTTCGCCGGCGGCGAGCAGACGCTGCGCCTCGACGAGGTCGCAGCGCTCCTGGCCTCGGGCGCATTGGTGGTCGACGCCTGCCGTCGCGGGCTGGGCGCCGGCGCCGCGTGGCGGCCGCTGGCGCGCCGGCCGGTGCTGTTTGCGCTGGCGCGTGCGCTCGCCGCGGCGTGGCCTGCCGATGTCGATCGCGAAACCCTGATCGCATGCGTGTTTCGCACCCTCCGCCCCGACGAGTCGCATCGAGCGCGCCTGCGGGTCGAGATCGGCCGCCTGCGCGCGCTCGTCAAAGCGCTGGCGCACATCGAGGCCACCGCGCGAGGATTCGTCCTCAAGCCGTGCGACGAGCGCGCCGTCGTCGTGCTCGCACCGCCCATCGATGGCGATCAGGCATCGCTGGTGGCGTTGCTCTCCGATGGCGCGGCCTGGTCCACATCGGCCCTCGCGCTGGCGCTGGGGTCCAGTCAGCGCACCGTCCAGCGCGCGCTGGTCGAGCTCGAGGCGGAGGGATGGGTTCGCTCGATCGGGCGGGCGCGGGCGCGTCGGTGGCTGGCGCCGCCACTGGCCGGATTCACGACGATCTTGTTACTCCCCGCTGCGCTGCCGATTGAATAGAGTTGTCTCCAGGCGCCGATCCGAGGCGCACCACAAGGAGCCAGCGATGAGCAGCAAGACAGGCAAAGACCGACCCCAGGCACCGGCGCGGGCGGCCGAGATCGTGCGCGAGTACGGCCCCTTTCCCGGCATCGACAACGTGCACGGCGTGACCCACGACGGCTACAGCGTCTGGGCCGCCACCGGGGGCAGGCTGATCGCCTTCGATCCCGACAGCGGCGAGCTCACGCGCACGCTGGCCCACGCCGGAGACGCCGGCACCGCTTTCGACGGCACGCACCTTTATCAGATCGCCGAGACGCGCATCGACAAGATCGATCCAGCGACCGGAACCGTGGTGTCGTCGATCCCGGCGCCTGGCAGCGGGAGCGACTCGGGGCTGACCTGGGCCGAAGGCAGCCTGTGGGTGGGCCAGTACCGCGATCGCAAGATCCACCGGATCGATCCATCGACCGGCGCAGTCTTGCGCACCATCGAGTCCAACCGCTTCGTCACCGGCGTGACCTGGGTCGACGGCGAGCTGTGGCACGGGACCTGGGAAGCGGACGAGAGCGACATCCGCCGAATCGACCCGGACAGCGGCGCCGTGCTCGAGAGGCTGGACATGCCGCGCGGTATCGGCGTCAGCGGGCTCGAGTCCGACGGGGCGGACCTCTTTTACTGCGGCGGCGGACCGAGCGGAAAGGTCCGCGCCGTGCGGCGTCCGAAAGGAATCGGATCGTGAACACACGCAAGGAGCACATCATGAACACCGCCATGGTCGAGACAAGCACAGTGAACCATCCCGTCGTGTCGAAGGAGCGATGGGTGGCCGAGCGCAAGACGCTGCTGGCGCGCGAAAAGCAACTCACGCGCCTGCACGACCAGATCGCCAGCGAGCGCCGCGCGCTGCCGTGGGTGCGCGTCGAGAAAGACTATGCCTTCGAAGCACCCGAGGGCCGGCGCGCGCTCGCCGACCTGTTCGAGGGCCGTCGCCAACTGCTGGTGCAGCATTTCATGCTCGGCCCGGGTTGGGAGCAAGGTTGCAAGAGCTGCTCGTTCATGGCCGACCACCACGCCGGCATGGAAGTGCATCTGGCGCATCGCGACGTCACGCTGCTGGTCGTCGCACGCGCGCCGCTTGCAGACATCGAGCGCTTTCGCCAACGCATGGGCTGGAAGTTCAAGTGGGTGTCGTCGCACGGCAGCGACTTCAACCACGACTTCGGCGTCAGCTTCACGCCGGAAGAACGGGCCCAGGGCGACGGCGAGGTCTATTACAACTACGGCATGCAGCCCTTCCCGGCAGAAGAAGCGCCCGGCGTCAGCGTGTTCTACAAGGACGACGCGGGCGACGTCTTTCACGCCTACTCGACCTACGGGCGCGGCGTGGAGGTGATGATGGGCACGTACAACTTGCTCGACCTCATGCCAAAAGGCCGCGACGAGCACAACCCCGCCGACACCATGAATTGGTTGCGCCACCACGATCGCTACGAACCGGAACGGCTTGCGACGCCGGCGACCGCAGTCTGTTCGCACTGCGATGCCGCGGCTTCAGCCGCCTGCGCGTGACCTGTCCAGAATCACCTTTGCCGCCTCGCTCGCGCTGACGAGCGCCGAATCGACGACCAGGCGGCTCGTGGTCCACGGCTCGTACTCATGGCGGAGCACTGCGTCCCAGGTAGGCAGGGAGAACCCCGGAATGTCGGCTTTTCGACCTTCCACACGACGGCGGTGTTCGGCGGGGTCGGAGCACACGATCTCAACCTCGAGCAAGCCCGAAGATCCATGGGTGGCCACCGCGCGCCATGCATCGCGAGTGACCGCCAGTGGATTGACGCAATCGGCAACCACCGTCAGACCCAGTGCAAGGTTGGACTTGGCAAGCTCGTACGCGACGACGTAGCCCGCGGGGCCCACATCTTCGGCGCGGCCACGCGCGGTCTTGAGCGCCTGCTCGATGGCGTCGACGCGCAGATAGACAGACGGCCGATGCGCCACGAGCTCGCGCGCGATGGTGGTCTTGCCCGTGCCCGGCAGCCCGCCCAGAACAATCAGCATCCGCTTCTCCACGTTGGAACGGTGGAACTGGCGGCCCGAGACGCCGACTCGACGGCGCGACTGTTCAGGCCCGCACGAAGGATAGCCGCGCCTCGTGCGGCAGCCCGTCGCGAACGATGTGTCGGGCATCGTCGTCCGCGAACTCGAAGAGTGCATCGGGAATCTCGTCTTCGTCGAGTGCGAAGAGGATTTCGATGGCCTCTTGCTGCGCGTCGGAAAAAACGCCGACCTGACTCAGCCGGTTGAACCTGGCAGCGGTCTCCTGCGGCGCAGGCTGCCGCAACTCGAGCAACTCGAGCACGAGCTTGATCTGCGATGGGGTGAGGGGCTGGGGGGCGGCTGAACGTTTCATGGCGTGCGATCCGTATTCGGTAGGCTTGGACTGGTCCCTAGCGTCGCTGAAAACCTGTCCAAGATGCATTACTGGTCGTCGAAACCTGCCCTGGGCGTGAGGAAAGTCTCGCGCCATACAGCCGATCGTTGCTGTTCATGCGACATCTTCGGGCGAGCCGGCGCGCTTGCGCTGCTGTTGTGCTGCGGCTTGGGCGGCATCGCCGCCAGTCCGGCACATGCCCAGCCGGGCCCAGGCCCGAGTTGGGGAGCGATCGCTTCCAGGGACGGCTGGCACGGCTACGCGTTCGACCACCGGTCCCGAGCCGCTGCCGAGCTTGCCGCACGCGCACACTGCGACCGCGCGGCGGGACGTCCGGGAACGTGTGTCGCCCGCGCCTATTTCGATCGCGCCTGCGGGGCACTCGCGACGGGCAACTTCGGCGAGTGGGGCACGGCCATCGCTTCTACCGCCGACGCTGCCGGCAAGCAGGCCGCCGGGCAGTGCGACGGTCTGCTGCCCACCGAGCCCTGCAAGGTGGTGGTGAGCGTCTGCTCGTCGCGTTGAGTCCATGGCTCGCAGCCGGTATGTGCATGCGAATCCTTCCTACGTTCGCGCGGTGCATCGAATCGCATGGTCCGGTTTCCTACATTCCACAACCACGAAACCGGAGTCCTCATGGCCACCACGAAACGCGCCGAATCCGATGCCTGCAGTCTTCTGGACGCAGACCATCGCAATGTGAAGAAGATGTTCAAGGAGTACGAGTCGCTCATGGAATCGAAGGCCCGGAACACCGCGCAGAAGAAGCGCGACCTGGCGGACCGGATCTGCATGGAGCTGACCGTCCATGCGCAGATCGAGGAAGAGATCTTCTATCCGGCGCTCCGGGCCATCAAGGGCGCCGCCGACCTTTTGAACGAGGCCGAGGTCGAGCACGCGTCGGCCAAGGACCTGATCGCACAGATCCGTGACGGCGACGAGAACGACGAGAAGTTCGACGCCAAGGTGACGGTGCTGGGCGAGTACATCGACCACCACGTGAAGGAAGAGCGCAACGAGATGTTCGTGAAGGCGCGTGCCTCCAAGGTCGATTTGGTCGCCTTGCGCGAGCAGCTCGCAATGCGCAAGGAAGAGCTGATGTCCGAAATGAGCGGCATCGCCGCCTGACCATGACGGCCACCACGGGCGATCCGTCGAAGCCGGCACCGGACGCACCCGACTACGACCAGTCGGTGGCCGGCGAAGAAGACCCCGGCGCATCGTTGGAGCCGGCGCCGCTGCGGCGCGGCACGCCGGGCACCGGCCAGGCGCTGTGCCGCAAGTGCGGCGGCACGGGGCGCGACGACACCGGCGCGGCTTGTACCGAATGCCAGGGGACCGGGAAGGTGACGGCGGGTATTGGCGGCGCTTGATACCGCCGTCCAGTGCATCGTGGAGTGCCTGAGTTGCGCGGAAAGTAGATACGACGCACCCGGACAGACCCGGTTGCAGTTGCGTCCTATGGGTAACACAATAGCGCTACATCTGCAGCGAGAAATCTGTGATAACCCAGTCCGTCATGTTTGGCGCCAGTGGGGCAAGAGCCGCTCTCGGGCATGAGCGCGAGACACCTGATTGGATGGGCAGCACGGTGCCGACCGTGCCGCTGCCAACGCTGGAAGAGCCTTCCCGCGCAATCGTCAAGCGCCCGGCGATGCGCAAGTTGGCGGCACTGGTCTCGTTGGTGCTTGCCCTCGTGCTGGGCGCCGTCTACTGGAACGAGCAGAACGAGGCCAACAGATCGAGAGACTTCACGGCGGCATTGGCGCAGGCGCACAGCGCACTGAGCCGTGGCGACCTCGGCGCCACGGAGCGTGCACTCGTCGTGCTGGCTGCCGCACATCCGGACCATCCTGGCGTGGGGGAGCTTAGGACCGAGCTCGATCAGCGAAGGCGCGACCAAGTGGCCAAGCGTGAACAGCTTCGCGACGCCATCCTGAAAGCGACCAGGGCGCTTGGATTTGCCGACCCGGCCTTGTCCTCCGCCCAGGCGCCGACTGCAGCGGAGACGCCTGCAATCGATGTTGCTGCGCCGCAGACCGGCGCGACGGACCCCGGGGAAAGCAAGTGCAACGAGACGCTTGCGGCACTGTCCCTGTGCCCGGACCATGCAAGAGGCGCGCAATGAAACGATCGATTCTGGCGGGGCTGATATGGATGGCGCTCCTGTGCTCTGCGGTCGCAGCGCCCATGACGCAATACAAGATAGCCACCGCATCGAAAAGCGGCACCTACATCGAAATCGGCCGCGACCTCGCGAAGTGGATTGCCGAGCCTGCCGGCATCGAGCTCGAGGTTCTGGAGTCGAAGGGTTCGGCGGAGAACGTTCAGCGCCTTCGCTTCGAGCAGGGCGTCAAGTTCGCGCTGGTTCAGTCCGACGTCTACCAGGCCTTTCTGGACGAGGCGAAGGCCGGCAACGCCGAAGCGGGCAACATCATTCGCCCGCTGCGCCTGATCATGCCGCTCTACGACGAGGAGATTTACTTCGTTGTCCGCGCCGACTCGCCGCTGGGCCATATCCACGAGATCAGGAACAAGAAGATCGGCGTCGGACCGATCGGCAGCGGCACCGCACTCACGTCGAGAACGCTCTACCAGTTGATGTTCGAGGAGCAGATGCCGGTTGCCAACGTGCAATACCTGACCAACGAGGAGGCGCTCGTCAAGCTCACCGTCGACAAGTCGATCGACGTGGCCATCATCGTTGCCGGCCAGCCGGCCAAGCTCTTTTCGGAAATGAAGCCCGAGGCGCGCAAGTACATCAAGATCTTGAGGCTCGACGACGCGGCGCCGGAAACGGCCCGTGCGAAGAAGACCTACTTTCCCGCGACGATACGCACCGCGAGTTACTCGACATGGCTTACGGCCGACATTCCCACGCTGAGCGTGAAGGCCTATCTGGTCACCTACGAATACGGCCGACAGTCGACCATCGGAAGCCTCGGCCGTTTCGCCGATTCGCTTTGCACGAATTTCGACAAGCTCCAGGCCAACGGACATCCCAAATGGAAGCAGGTGCGCCTCGAACTGCCGGCCCTTGGTCAGGGGTGGCGCTACTTCTCACCCATGGAAAAGCGTCTGCGTGCCTGCCTGGCGCGCAAGGCAGCGCCCGGCGCATCGGCTTCGCCCGCGCCGCAACCCAGGGCACGTGCCTGCACCGAGCAGGAGCTGGTGCTGGGCCTGTGCAAGAAGTAAGTTCGCCAGGCTGCGGATACAGTCGACGAGGAGCGGACATTCGTCCGTTTCAGTTTCAATACCTGGAGCATTCGATGAAGAAGATTCTGTTCGCGCTCGTTGCGTCCTTGGCCGTCCTGTCTGCGAGCGCGCAGGTCGGCAAGGCTGCTTCGGAGGCCACCGATGCGGCAAAGCACAAGATCGACGAAAAGCGGGCGGACGGCGACGCCAAGAAGAGCGGCCCGGTCGGCAAGGCGGTCAACAATGTCAAGTCGGGCTATCACAAGAACAGATCGAAGAGTTCGGCCGACAAGGCCAAGAACTCCTTGAAAAACGCGGGTTAGCGCTGGGAACGGGGCCGGGAGCGACTGGTCAACTCGACCTGGCGAGCATGCCGCGTTCTTCGATGAAGGCCACCACCTCGGCCAGCCCGGTGTGCGTCTTCAGGTTGGTCATCACATAGGGACGCTGCTTTCGCATGCGCCTGGTGTCGGCTTCCATCACGCCGAGGTCTGCACCCACGTACGGCGCAAGGTCCGTCTTGTTGATCACGAAAAGGTCGCTCTTGGTGATGCCGGGGCCGCCCTTGCGCGGGATCTTCTCGCCGGCGGCCACGTCGATGACGTAAATCGTGAGGTCGCTGAGCTCGGGGCTGAAAGTGGCGGCCAGGTTGTCGCCGCCGCTTTCGACGAACACCACGTCCGCATCGGGAAATTCGCGCAGCATGCGGTCGATTGCCTCGAGGTTGATCGATGCGTCTTCGCGGATCGCGGTGTGCGGGCAGCCGCCGGTTTCCACGCCCATGATGCGTTCGGCCGGCAGTGCGCCGGCCACCGTCAGCAGGCGCTGGTCTTCCTTGGTGTAGATGTCGTTGGTGATAGCGATGATGTCGTACTTGTCGCGCATCGCCTTGCACAGCAGCTCCAGCAGCGTGGTCTTGCCGGAGCCGACCGGCCCGCCGATGCCCACGCGCAGCGGCGGCAGCTTTTTGCTGCGGTTCGGGATCTGGTGCAGCGTGGAGGTCATGACTTGCTTTCAGCTTCGGAACAGGCGGGAATATTGTGTTTCATGCCGCGCCGACAACACGGCCAGCATGGGTGAAAAGGCCTGCCGGTCGTCGTCGCCCAGGCTTGTTGCATGGGCGACCGCGCTCGGGATCTCGTGGGCCAGCCGCGCCAGCATGCGCTGGCCCGCGCTCTGGCCCAGCGGCACGGCCTTGACCGCGGCGGTGACCATGTTCTCGGCCCAGCCGAAGGCGAAGGCCAGACAGGCGTCACACACGGTCGCGGCGGTGCGGCTGGCGGCAAATGCGAAGGCAATCGGATAGCTGGCGGGGAGGCCGGCGAAGACCTCGGCCGTGTCGTCGTGGTGCAGCTTGAGCCATTGGACGAAGGAGCGACCCATTTGCTCGGTCTGCAGCCGGAATTCCGCCGACTCGCGGGTGGCGAACACCCAGTCGTCAAGCGCATGGACGCGGGTGGTGTCACCGGCGCGCCAGGCCGGAATAGCTTGCGCCACCACGGCCAGATCGGCGCGCGCCAAGCCAAGGTGCAACTGATCGAGCAGCCAGTCGGACGCGGCCGCTTCGGTGGCGATGCCCGCCCATTCCACGGCGGCCTCCAGCCCTTCGGAATAGGAGAAAGCGCCCACCGGCAGCGCCGGCGAGGCCAGCCAGATCAGTTGCAGCAGGCTGTGGGCGCCGGGCGCGTCGGCCGCATCGGACATCAGTGCGAGTGGCCGTGGTGACGGGGATCGTCGTGCAGATGTTCCGGCGCCAGCACCAGCGGCTGGGCGACATGCGCGGGGCCATGGTCATGTCCATGTCCGTGCGACCCATAGGCGCCGCCCTCGG
>JANOCL010000203.1:0-2931 GCA_031412135.1 Variovorax sp.
CCATAAGCACGATGGCGACGCCCGGGGTCGCTTCGAGCGTGGCGATGGCCTGCCGGCCGGTATTGGCGGTCAGCACGTCCATGCCGCGTCGTTCAAGGACGCTCGACAGCGCGAAGATGTTGCGCACGTCGTCGTCGACCACCAGCACCTTCTTGCCCACGAGATCCTCGTCGGAACCGTGAAGCCGAGCCAGCGTCTCCCGCTTGGCCTCGGGCAATTCGGTCACCACGCGGTGGAGGAACAGCGCGGTTTCGTCGAGCAGCCGATCGGCCGACTCGACGCCCTTCACCACGACGCTGCGAGCCAGCATGCGCAGACGCGCATCCTCCTCGGCGGAGAGTTCCTTGCCGGTGAACACGACCACCGGAAGGTCGCGCAGCTCCACCTCGTCGCGGATGGCTTCCAGCACGTCGAAGCCGGACATGTCGGGCAGCCGCAGGTCGAGCACCGCGCAGTCGTAGGGTTGCTCGCGTAGCGCCAACAGTGCGGCGGTACCCGTCGCAGCGGTCGTGATGTCGATGTCGTCGTGGGCCAGCAGTGCGGTGACACTGGAAATTGAATCGGGGCTGTCGTCCACCACCAGCAGGCGTTTGCGCCGCGGCGACGAGAATGTCTTGATCTTCGACAACGCCAGATTGAGCCCTTCCGTGGATGTGGGCTTCTCGAGGTAGGCGTAGGCACCGCGCGCCAACCCATGCTGACGATCTTCGTCGAGCGTCACGATCTGCACCGGGATGTGGCGCGTGGCCGGATCGCGCTTCAACTGGCTGAGGACCGTCCATCCCAGCATGTCCGGCAGGAACACATCCAGCGAGACGGCGGTCGGCTTGTACCGGCGCACGAGGTCCATCGCTTCCGTACCGGTGCTCGCCGCCAGCACCTTGAAGCCGTTGGTGCGGGCGAGGTCGAGGATGACCCGGGCGGAGCTGGGATCATCCTCGACCACCAGCAGCACCTGATCATTCTCGGCCAGCGCATCGCGGTCGTCCGGGATCGTCGTGTGTGCGGAATCCGATCGGCGCAACTTGGCGGGCGTCGGCCACGCACGCCCGCTTTCCGCGGAATCCGCGGGCGCTGCGGAAGCGTCCCCTTGTCCATCGCTGAAGTAGCGCAGGGGCAGGAACAGCGTGAACACGCTGCCTTCCCCCGGCGTGCTGGTCAGAACGATTTCACCGCCCAGCAGCCCCGCCAGTTCCCGGCTGATCGCAAGGCCGAGGCCCGTGCCGCCGTACTTGCGGCTGGTGCCCGCATCGGCCTGCTGGAAGGCTTCGAAGATCAGCTTCTGTTTCTCGGTCGGAATACCGATGCCCGTATCGGTCACCTGGAAACTCACGACCGCCTCGGCCTTCTGCAGGATCGCATTCTCCCGCGACCAGCCACTGGTGACACTCTGGACGGCAAGGCGGACGCCGCCATGCGCAGTGAACTTGAAGGCATTCGACAACAGGTTCTTCAGAACCTGCAACAGCCGCTTCGAGTCCGTGACGATGCGCCGCGGCAGCGCAGTATCGAGCTCGATATCGAAGCTCAGCTTGCGTCGTTCGGCCTCCAGTCGGAACGTGCGGCCGAGTGTCGTGATGAGGTCGGAGAAGGGCACATCCTCCGCATCGACCGTGACGGTGCCCGATTCGATCTTCGACAGGTCGAGGATGTCGGTGATGAGGTTGAGCAGGTCGGTGCCTGCGCTGTGGATCGTGCGGGCGTACTCCACCTGCTTCGCCGTGAGCGTCCGCTCGGGGTTGTCGCCCAGTTGCTGACCCATGATAAGGATGCTGTTGAGCGGCGTGCGCAGCTCGTGCGACATGTTGGCCAGGAACTCCGACTTGTACTTCGACGTCAACGCGAGCTCCGACGCCTTCTCCTCCAGCGCTCGCCGGGCCTGCTCGATCTCGCGATTCTTGCGTTCGACCTCGGAGTTCTGCTCGGCCAGTTCCTGCGCCTTCTGACCGAGTTGCTCGTTGGTCTGCTGCAATTCGCTTTGCTGCGTCTGCAGCTCGCCGGCCAGCTGCTGCGATTGCTTCAGCAGCGCCTCCGTCTGCATCGTGACCTCGATGCTGTTGAGCACGATGCCGAGGTTGGCGGTGAGCTGTTCCAGAAAGCCGAGATGCGACGGGGTGAATTCCGCCAGTGACGCCAACGAGAGGACCGCCTTGATCTTGCCCTCGAAGATCACCGGGAACACTGCCACGCTGCGCGGAAGCGCATCGAAGAAGGCCGACGCCACGGCGACGGTATCCTTTGGCACATTGGTCACCACGATGCGGCGCTTGTCGAGGGCGCATTGACCGATGAAGCCCTGTCCCATTTCAACCCGGGCAGGGTAGGGGGCGTGCGGCGATCCGGCATAGCTCGCAAGGAGCCGCAGGTGCGTCCGGCCCTCATCGGCAACCTGGTACATGAGGCCCTGGTGCGAATCCACCAGCGGCGCAAGCTCGGACAGCAGCAGGCGGCCCACGGTGGCCAGGTCGCGCTGACCCTGGAGCATGCCGGTGAACCGCGCCAGGTTCGTCTTCAGCCAGTCCTGCTCGTTGTTGCGGTCCGTGGTGAGCCGCAGGTTGTCGATCATCGTGTTGATGTTGTCCTTCAGGTCGGCCACCTCGCCGCGGGCATCGACCTGGATCGACCGCGTGAGATCGCCCTTGGTCACCGCGGTGGCCACCTCGGCAATCGCCCGCACCTGCGTCGAGAGATTCGCCGCCAGCAGGTTGACGTTGCCGGTCAAGTCCTTCCAGGTGCCCGCCGCACCCGGCACGTTGGCCTGGCCACCGAGGCGCCCCTCCACGCCCACTTCCCGCGCCACCGACGTGACCTGGTCGGCGAAGATCGCCAGTGTCTTCGTCATGTCGTTGATCGTGTCGGCAAGCGCCGCGACCTCTCCCTTCGACTGCACGAAGAGGTTCTGCTTCAAGTTGCCCTCCGCCACCGCGGTCA
>JANOCL010000204.1:0-1842 GCA_031412135.1 Variovorax sp.
ACCACATCGTAATGGCGGATATCGACCGCCGCTGCTGTGGGCTTCTTAGCCATTGAACCTGGCCTCCAGTTTTTCGACCGCGGCGCGGGTCAGCACCAGCGTTTCGTGGCGCATGATGTCATAGACGTTGGCGCCGACCGCGGGCAGCAGGTTGATGCCGTGCAGGTTGGACGAAGCGCGGGCGAAACCGACGTTGAGGGCATCGCCGTCCATCACGAGGATGGTCTTGCCAGCGCCGAGCTTGCCGATCTGCTGGTTAAGCAGGCTGGTCTTGCCATCCTTCACATCGAGATTGTCGACGATCATCAGATTGCCGCCCATCGCCTTCGACGACAGCGCCATCTTCAGGCCCAACGCCCGGACCTTCTTGTTAAGGCTGAGCGTGAACATGCGGGCACGCGGGCCGTGAGCCTTGCCGCCACCAATGAAGATCGGGGCACGACGATCGCCGTGACGAGCGGTGCCGCCGCCCTTCTGGCGACCGAACTTCTTGCCGGTGCGCGCGACGTCGGAACGTTCGCGAGCCGCACGGGCCATGCCGCGCCGATTGGCGAGCTGCCACGTCACTACGCGATGGAGGATATCGGCGCGCGGCTCGATGCCAAACACGGCATCGTCGAGCTGGATGTCGCCACCAGTTTCGGTCGCCTTGGCGCCGTCGAGGGCCTGAACCTTGACCTTCATGACTTAGCCTTCCTTGCTGTCGTCGGCGGCGGGGGCATTGCCCTCGCCCGTCGCGGCATCATTGTTTTCGGCGGCTTCGGCCTCGGCAGCTTCGGCCGCTTCAGTCTCGATCGCGCCAGCTTCCTGCTCTGCAGCAATGGCGGCGACTTCGTCGTCACCGGGCAGCGCCGGCATTTCGTGAACCGCGGCGTCATCAACGAGGCCGGCGACGGGATGCTCGATCTCGTCAGTCTTGGCGGACTTGTCGAACAGGCCGGCGGGGTAAGGCACGTTCTCGTTACGCGGAACCTTGACCGCGTCGGTCACCTTGAGCCAGCCGCCCTTCGATCCGGGCACCGAGCCCTTGACGAAGATCAGGCCGCGCAAGGCGTCGGTACGAACAACTTCGAGATTCTGTTGGGTACGGTTCTTGGCGCCCATGTGACCGGCCATCTTCTTGTTCTTGAAGACCTTGCCCGGATCCTGGCGCTGACCGGTGGAGCCCAGCGAACGGTGAGACACCGACACGCCGTGGGTGGCGCGAAGACCACCGAAGCCCCAGCGCTTCATGCCGCCGGCAAAACCCTTGCCCTGCGTGACGCCCTGGATGTCGACCAATTGGCCGGCAACGAAATGGTCGGCCGAGATGGTCGCGCCCAGTTCGAGCAGCGCATCTTCGGCGACGCGGAATTCTACGACCTTGGCTTTCGGCTCGACCTTGGCCTTGCCGAAGGCCGCGCGCTGCGGCTTGGCGACATTCTTCGCCTTAGCCACGCCGGCGCCGAGCGCCACCGCAGTATATCCGTCCGTAATTTTGTCGCGAACAGCAACGACCTGCACGTCTTCCAGTTGCAGGACGGTAACCGGCACATGCCGACCGTCAGCCTGGAACAAGCGGGTCATCCCCATTTTCTTCGCGATCACGCCAGTGCGCATGATCAATGCTCCTCAACAGAGGCCCACGAACCGTGATTGGTCCGCGGGCTTGCAGCCCATGATAGAAGCGTGCCCCGCTGGGCTATTCCCGACCAGGAGTGACCGGGATGCGGGGGACGCAGGCCGAGTGTCCCGAAGGACGCTCGCGGTATCCCTTGTCTGTGTCCGACAGGATCGCTGCGGAGAGCGATTCGACTGCCGTACCGAGGCCCTTAGGCCAGTTTGATCTCCACGTCCACACCC
>JANOCL010000205.1:0-4763 GCA_031412135.1 Variovorax sp.
TTGCTGCCCCTTACTTCTTCTTGGTCTCTTTGATCACGATCTTCTCGTCCGAATACCGGATGCCCTTGCCCTTGTACGGCTCGGGCGGACGAACGGCTCGGATCTCGGCGGCCACTTGGCCGACGCGCTGGCGGTCGGCACCCTTGATGATGACTTCGGTCGGTGTCGGTGTTGCCACCGTGATGCCTTGCGGCATGTCCATGTTGACCGGATGCGAATAGCCGACTTGCAGATTCAGCTTGGCGCCTTGCGCCTGGGCCTTGTAGCCCACGCCGACCAGGTTGAGCTTCTTCTCGAAGCCCTTGGTGACGCCGACAACCATGTTGTTCACAAGCTGGCGCAGAGTTCCGCTCATGGCGTTCGCTTCACGCGACTCGCCGGCGGGCTCGAAGCTCAGCTTGCCGTCCTTGCTGACGACATTGACCAGACGGTTGCGATGCAGGTTGAGCGTTCCGCCCGTACCTTTGACGCTGATCTGGTCATCCTTGATCGACACATCCACGCCGGCGGGGATGGTGACGGGCATTTTTCCTACTCGGGACATTTCAGTTTCTCCTCGATGTCTCGGTCAGGCGACGTAGCACAGCACTTCGCCACCGACACCGGTAGCGCGTGCCTTGCGGTCCGTCATCACGCCTTGGGGCGTGGTGACGATCGCGACGCCAAGGCCGTTCTGGACTTGGGGGATAGCCGTGCTGCCCTTGTAGACACGCAGGCCGGGACGGCTCACGCGCTCGATGCGCTCGATGACCGGACGGCCAGCGTAGTACTTCAGCGCAATGACGAGTTCGCTCTTGCCGGCTTCGGTCTTGACTTCGAAGCCGTCGACGTAGCCCTCGTCCTTCAGCACCTGCGCGATCGCGATCTTCACCTTGGAAGACGGGACCGACACCGTGGGCTTCGCCACCATCTGCGCGTTGCGGATACGCGTCAGCAGGTCGGCAATGGGATCACTCATGCTCATGTTGTTTGCTCCTGCCTGGCTTACCAGCTGGCCTTGGTGACACCGGGGATGTCGCCGTTGAAAGCCAGTTCGCGGATCTTGGCGCGAGCCAGACCGAATTGACGGAAGGTGCCACGCGGACGGCCGGTGATGGCGCAACGGTTGCGCTGGCGCGTCGGGTTCGCGTTGCGCGGCAGCTTCTGCAGGCCGAGGCGGGCAGCAGCGCGCTCTTCGTCGCTTTTCTTGGCGTCGTTCGCGATCGCCTTGAATTCCGCGTGCTTCGCGGCGTACTTGGCGACCAGGTTGTCGCGCTTGAGTTCGCGCTGGATCAGGGATTGTTTAGCCACGGTTCGCCTCAGTTCTTGAACGGGAAACGGAAGCCGGCGAGAAGCGCCTTGGCCTCTTCATCGGTCTTTGCCGTCGTCGTGATGCTGATATTGAGACCGCGCAGGGCATCGACCTTGTCGTATTCGATCTCGGGAAAAATGATCTGCTCTTTCACGCCGATGTTGTAGTTGCCGCGGCCGTCGAATGCGCGGCCCGAAATACCGCGGAAGTCGCGAACGCGCGGCAGCGCCACGGTCACGAAACGGTCCAGGAACTCGTACATCTGCACGCCGCGCAGCGTGACCATGCAGCCGATCGGCTGCATTTCGCGGATCTTGAAGCCGGCGATTGCCTTCTTCGACTTGGTCACGACCGGCTTCTGGCCGGCGATCTTGGTGAGGTCGGCGACAGCATTGTCGAGAACCTTCTTGTCGGCGACCGCTTCACCCACGCCCATGTTGAGCGTGATCTTGGTCAGGCGCGGGACCTGCATCGGCGACTTGTAGCCGAACTTCTCGATCAGGTCTTTCGCGATCTTTTCGCGGTAGTGTTTTTGGAGACGTGCCATGTGGGTACTCCTTAAGCCAGCTTGATTTCGTCGCCGCTGGACTTGAAGACGCGCACGCGCTTGCCGTCCGTGACCTTGATGCCCACGCGATCGGCCTTGCCGGTCGCGGCATTGAAGATCGCCACGTTGGATTGGTGAATCGGCATGGTCTTTTCGACGATGCCACCGGTCGTGCCCTTGAGCGGGTTCGGCTTGGTGTGCTTCTTGACGATGTTGATGCCGTCGACGATCAGGTGCGAGTCGTCCTTGCGCAGCGACACCGTGCCGCGCTTGCCCTTGTCGCGCCCGGCCAACACGATGACCTGGTCGCCTTTGCGAATCTTGTTCATGGCGTTGTTGTCCTTAAAGAACTTCAGGAGCCAGCGAGACGATCTTCATGAACTTCTCGGTGCGCAGCTCGCGCGTGACCGGTCCGAAGATGCGGGTGCCGATGGGCTCCAGCTTGGCGTTGAGCAACACGGCTGCGTTGCCATCGAATTTGACGAGCGAGCCGTCGCTGCGACGGATGCCCTTGGCGGTGCGGACCACCACTGCGCTGTAGATCTCGCCTTTTTTGACGCGACCACGCGGAGCGGCTTCCTTGATGCTCACCTTGATGACGTCGCCCACGCTGGCATAACGCCGCCTGGAGCCGCCGAGCACCTTGATACACAGGACGGATTTCGCGCCAGTGTTGTCGGCCACGTCGAGCCGGGATTCAGTTTGGATCATTTTGTGATATTCCCAACTTGTACCGGAGCACGCCTTGCAGCAGCGCCCTGGTCAGTCTTGGGCCCGTCGTCCGCGTACCAAAACCACTTTGGTGCGCCTCCGTTGGGCAGAAGCTTTCGCCTTTGGAAGCGAAGCCCGCGATTATGACCCGCTCAAATGGGGCTGTCAACCATCTCCCACCGGAAAGACTGGGCGGCCGCGCTCTGGATAGACTGCGGTTGCATCGAATCCCACGGACAAGACCATGAACATTGCAGTCACTTTTCTTCCCCGGCGGGAGCAGGCGCCCTTGCCGCCGATGGCCTTTGTCGGCGGCGGCAACATGGCGAGCGCAATCATCGGCGGCCTCTTGAAGCAGGGCGTCCCGGCCGCGAGTTTCGAGGTCGTCGAGCCTTTTGCCGAAGCGCGCGCCAGGCTTGCGGCCGAGTTCGGCATCGAGGCCCAGGCTATAGCGGGCGCAGCGCTCGCGAGGGCGCAGGTGGTGGTGTGGGCCGTCAAGCCACAGAGCTTTGCAGAGGCGGCCCAGCCGGTGCGGGGGCAACTGGCGGCCGACGTGCTGCACCTCAGCGTCGCCGCGGGCATTCCGTCCGACAGCATCGCTCGCTGGCTGGGCAGCGACCAGGTCGTGCGGGCGATGCCCAATACACCGGCCCTGATCGGCCAGGGCATGACCGGATTGTTCGCGCGTGCAGCGGTGGGCACCGGGGCGCGCAAGCTGGTTGAACAACTGCTTGCGGCAACCGGCGATCTGCTCTGGGTCGATGCCGAAGATGCGCTCGACGCAGTCACCGCCGTTTCCGGATCGGGCCCGGCCTACGTCTTCTATTTCATCGAAGCCATTACCGAGGCAGGCATCGAGCTGGGCCTGCCCCCCGAACAGGCGCATCGGCTCGCGGTGGCGACCTTTTCCGGGGCGTCGGCGCTCGCGAGCACTGCCACCGAACCGCCGGCGGTGCTGCGCAAGCGCGTGACCTCCAAGGGCGGCACCACCCATGCAGCGATCACGGTGCTGGAGAGCGCCGAGGTGAAGGCGAAGATCAAGGCCGCAGTCCGTGCCGCCCACCGGCGCGCAGGCGAGCTGGCCCAGGAGTTCGGCCGCGACTGACCGGCGCAGACGTGGCTCAGCGCAGCGCGTAGCCGGCGGCCACACCGGCGAACACGGTGAAGCCGAGCCAGTGGTTGAGCCGGAATGCCTTGAAGCACCCCTCGCGTGAGCGATCGCGAATCAGCCGCCAATGCCAAAGAGCCTGCGCCGCCGCGATGGCGACGGCAATGAAGAACACGGCACCCAGCGCCTGGCTTGCGCCCGCCGCAGCCCACATTGCCAGATAAAGCGCGTAGCTCGCGACCACCGCCACCACGTCGAAGCGGCCGAAGGTGATCGCCGAGGTCTTCATGCCGATGCGCAGGTCGTCGTCGCGGTCGACCATGGCGTACTCAGTGTCGTAAGCCAGCACCCAGAAGAGGTTGCCGACCAGCAGCCAGCCCGCGAATGCCGGAACCGTCGCCTGCACCGCAGCAAAGGCCATCGGTATGCCGAAGCTGAAAGCGATGCCCAGTACCGCCTGCGGAACGGAGACGAAGCGCTTGGCCCAGGGGTAGACAAGGGTGACGGCAAGAGCCGCGAACGACCAAAGCACCGTCACTTGGTTGGTCGTGAGCACAAGGCCGAAGGCCGCCAGAGCGAGCAGCGCACCCAGCGCGAGCGCCTCCTTCACCGACACCGCGCCACGGGTGACCGGCCGCTGTGCGGTGCGCTTGACGTGGCGGTCGAAATCGCGATCGGCGACATCGTTCACGCAACAGCCGGCGCTGCGCATCAGGATCGTGCCGAGCACGAAGACGACGACCAGGTGCCAGCCGGGAAATCCGCCCGCCGCGAACCAGAGCGCGGCCAGCGACGGCCACAGCAGCAGCAGCCAGCCGGCCGGCCGGTCCCAGCGAACCAGATCGAGATAAAGCGCGAGGCGGCCGGTTGGCGCACCGGCAGAGGATGCCGACATCCCGCCGATTCTGCGTTACTCCTCGAGCAGCGAGCGCAGCATCCAGGCCGTCTGGTCATGCACCGTGCAGCGCGCAGTCAGCATGTCGGCGGTCGGGTCGTCGCCGGCCTCTTCGGCCACCGGAATGAACTCGCGGGCGATGCGGGACACTGTCTCGTGGCCCTTCACCAGGATGCGCACCATCTCCATCGCCTTGGGCGGGTTCTGCGGC
>JANOCL010000206.1:0-5411 GCA_031412135.1 Variovorax sp.
TCGTCGCGGCCGAGATGCTGACCGGCGGCGTCGGCATCGGCTTCTGGGTGTGGGACGAGTGGAACAACCTCAACGTCGGCAACATCATCATCGCGATCTTCGTCATCGGCATCGTCGGCCTGGTGCTCGAGTTCGCTCTCATCAAGATCGCCACCGCGTTCACTTTCGAAGAGGTGAAAGCATGAGCCGCACGGCCGCTCCGAAGGCGAATACCGCAGCGCTGCTGCGCGGAGGTTTCCAATGAACGACGACAGCAAGTACATCGACATCCAGGGGGTCGAGCAGCGCTTCAAGACGGCCAAGGGCAGCTTCCTCGCATTGCGCGACGTGAACCTCGCAGTCGCCAAGGGCGAGTTCGTCACGCTGATCGGCCATTCCGGCTGCGGCAAGTCGACGCTCCTGAACCTGATCGCCGGGCTTGCCATGCCGACGCAGGGAACGCTCTTGTGCGCCAACCGCGAAATCGGCGGCCCCGGCCCGGAACGCGCGGTGGTGTTCCAGAACCACTCGCTGCTGCCCTGGCTGACCTGCTACGAGAACGTGTACCTGGCGGTCGAGCGGGTGTTCGCCTCGACCGAGAACAAGGCGCAGCTCAAGGCCCGCACCGAAGCCGCCCTGGCGCTGGTGGGGCTGACCGCCGCGGCGCAGAAGCGCCCGGGCGAGATCTCCGGCGGCATGAAGCAGCGGGTGGGCATTGCGCGCGCGCTTTCGATGGAGCCCAAGGTGCTGCTGATGGACGAGCCCTTCGGCGCGCTCGACGCGCTGACCCGCGCCAAGCTGCAGGACGAACTGCTCGCCATCGTGCAGAAGACGCACAGCACGGTCGTCATGGTCACGCACGATGTCGACGAGGCGGTGCTGCTGTCGGACCGCATCGTGATGCTGACCAACGGACCGGCGGCCACCATCGGCGAGGTGCTGGCGGTCGACATTGCGCGTCCGCGCAATCGCGTCGAGCTGGCCGAGGACCCGGTGTATGTGCATGCCCGCAAGGCGGTGATCGATTTTCTCTACACGCGCCAGGCGCATGTCGAGAAGACCGCCGCCTGACAGGAGGACCCGCAAATGGACATGCGCGTCAAGAAACAGAAGCTGGTGATGATCGGCAACGGCATGGCCGGTGTGCGCACGCTCGAAGAGCTGCTGAAGATCGAGCCCGACCTCTACGACATCACCGTGTTCGGCGCCGAGCCGCACCCCAACTACAACCGCATCCTGCTGTCGCCGGTGCTTGCCGGCGAGCAGACCATCGACGAGATCATCCTGAACTCGTGGGATTGGTACGAGGACAACGGCATCACCTTGCATGCCGGAAAGAAGGTGGTCGAAGTCGACCGCGTCAGGCGCATCGTGCGTGCCGAGGACGGCACCGAAGCGGCCTACGACCGGCTCTTGATGTGCACCGGCTCCAACCCGTTCATGCTGCCGGTGCCGGGTGCCGGCCTGCAAGGCGTGATCGCATACCGCGACATCGCCGACACGCAGGCGATGATCGAAACCGCCAGGACGCACAAGCATGCGGTCGTGATCGGTGGGGGGCTGCTCGGATTGGAAGCCGCCAACGGACTGATGCTGCGCGGGATGAGCGTCGCCGTGGTGCACGTGGCGCCTTGGCTCATGGAACGCCAGCTCGATGACGTGGCCGGCGGCCTGCTGCGCAAATCGCTGGAGGAACGCGGCCTCACGTTCCTGCTCAACGCCCACACGCAGGAACTGGTCGGCAACGAAAACGGCCGGGTCGCGGCCGTGCGGTTCAAGGATGGCAGCGAAGTGCCGGCCGACCTGGTAGTGATGGCGGTCGGCATCCGGCCCAACGTCGAACTCGCGCAGAAGATGCGCCTGCACTGCGAGCGCGGCATCGTGGTCGACGACACGATGCAGACGGTGACCGATGCGCGCATCTATTCGGTTGGCGAATGCGCGGCGCATCGCGGCATTGCCTACGGCCTGGTGGCGCCGCTGTTCGAGCAGGCGAAGGTGGCGGCGAACCATCTGGCCCAGTTCGGCATCGGCCGCTATGTCGGCTCGCTGACGTCGACCAAGCTCAAGGTCACCGGCATCGACCTTTTCTCTGCCGGCAACTTCATGGGCGGGGAAGGCTGCGAGGAAATCGTGATGAGCGACCCCTTCGGCGGCGTCTACAAGAAGCTGGTGATCAAGGACGACAAGCTGGTCGGCGCCTGCCTGTACGGCGACACCGTCGACGGCAGCTGGTACTTCAAGCTGCTGCGCGACGCCCGCAGCGTGAGCGACATCCGCGACCGGCTGATGTTCGGCGAATCGAACATCGGAGACACCGGGCACGAGGGGCACAGCAAGGCGGCCAGCATGCCCGACGAGGCCGAGGTCTGCGGCTGCAACGGCGTGACCAAGGGCACCATCTGCAAGGCGATCAAGGACAAGGGGCTCTTCACGCTCGAAGAGGTGAAGAAGCACACCAAGGCGAGCGCATCCTGCGGTTCGTGCACGGGCCTGGTGGAACAGATCCTGATGTTCACGGCCGGCGGCGACTACTCGGCCACGCCGAAGAAGAAGGCGGTGTGCGGCTGCACCGACGCCAGCCACCAGGACGTGCGCCAGGCGATCCGCAAGGAGCACTATCTGACGCACGACGCGGTCTACCACGGCCTGGGCTGGCGCACGCCCAACGGCTGCGCCACCTGCCGGCCGGCCGTCAATTACTACCTGATCTCGACCTGGCCCAAGGAGGCGAAGGACGATCCGCAGAGCCGCTTCGTCAACGAGCGCAGCCACGCCAACATCCAGAAGGACGGCACCTATTCCGTCATTCCGCGCATGTGGGGCGGCCACACCACGCCCGACGAGCTGCGCCGCATCGCCGACGCCGCCGACAAGTACAAGATTCCGACGGTCAAGGTCACCGGCGGCCAGCGCATCGACTTGCTCGGCGTGAAGAAGGAAGACCTGGCGAACGTCTGGAAGGACATCGGCATGCCCTCGGGCTTTGCCTATGCCAAGTCGCTGCGCACGGTGAAGACCTGCGTCGGCAGCGAATGGTGCCGCTTCGGCACGCAGGACTCGACGCAGATGGGAAAGGACCTGGAGCGGGCGCTGTGGGCCATGTACGCGCCGCACAAGGTCAAGCTGGCCGTGTCGGGCTGCCCGCGCAACTGTGCCGAGTCCGGCATCAAGGACGTCGGCGTGATCGGCGTCGACTCCGGCTGGGAAATCTATGTGGGCGGCAACGGCGGCATCAAGACCGAGGTGGCGCAGTTCCTCGTCAAGGTCAAGACCTCGCAGGAAGTGATGGAGTACGCAGGCGCTTTTCTGCAGCTGTACCGCGAGGAAGGCTGGTACCTGGAGCGCACGGTGCACTACATCGGCCGCATGGGTCTGGACTATGTGAAGAAGAAAGTCGTCGACGACGCCGAAGGCCGCAAGACGCTCTGGGAGCGGCTGCAGTTCGCGCTCGACGGCGAGCCCGACCCGTGGTTCGAGAGCAGCCAGGCGTCGGTCGACGTGCGGCAGTTCACGCCGGTGGCGGTCGTGGCCCCGATGGCGCAGCCGGCTTGAAAGGAAACATGCGATGAACGAATGGAAAGTCATCTGCCGCATCGACGACATCCCGGTGCTGGGCGCGCGGCGCGTGGCCCGGCCCGTCGGCCCCGACGTCGCGGTCTTTCGCAATGCCGAGGACCAGGTGTTCGCGCTGCTCGACCGATGCCCGCACAAGGGCGGCCCGCTGTCGCAGGGCATCGTGTTCGGCACCAGCGTGGCCTGCCCACTGCACAACTGGTCGATCGGGCTCGACGACGGCTGCGCCAAGTCGCCGGACGAAGGCTGCACGCCGCGCTTTGTGGTGAAGGTGTCGCAAGGTGTCGTGCACCTTGATGCGGACGAACTCGCGACCCACGCCGTCGACCTCGAGCGGCCGGTCGCGGGGCCGAAACGCACGGTTGCCGCCTGATGACCGAGACACGCTCCACCTGCCCCTACTGCGATCTCGCCGCTGTCGCGGCGGATCGCTTCGCGTGCAATGGAGAACGCCGCAGCAGGGGCTTGGCATCGTGAACGAAACACGCTCCACCTGCCCCTACTGCGGCGTGGGCTGCGGCGTGATCATCGAATCCGACGGCGCCCAGATCACCGGCGTGCGCGGCGACCCCGACCATCCGGCCAACTTCGGCCGCCTGTGCACCAAGGGTTCGACGCTGCACCTCACGGCCAGCGCAGCGGTCACGCGGCAGACCCGCCTGCTGCAGCCGATGCGGCGTGCCGAACGCGGCGCCGAACTCCAAGCCATCGGCTGGGACGATGCACTCGACAGCGCAGCCGGCAAGTTCGCGCAAGTCATTCGCGATCACGGCCCGGACTCGGTCGGCTTCTACGTCTCCGGCCAGCTGCTCACCGAGGACTACTACGTCTTCAACAAGCTGGCCAAGGGCCTGGTCGGCACCAACAACATCGACACCAACTCGCGCCTGTGCATGAGCAGCGCGGTGGCCGGCTACAAAAAGACGCTGGGCGCCGACGCTCCGCCTGCCTGCTACGACGACCTGCGGCATGCAACCTGCCTGTTCATCGCGGGCAGCAACACTGCATGGGCGCATCCGGTACTGTTTCGCCGCATCGAGGATGCGAAGGCGGCCAACCCCGAGCTGAAGATCATCGTCGCCGACCCCCGCCGCACCGACACCTGCGAGATCGCCGACCTGCACCTGGCGCTGCAGCCGGGCACCGACGTGATGCTCTTCAACGGCATGCTCCACCTGATGCTGTGGGAAGGCTGGACCGATGCGCGCTACATGGCGGCCCACACCAGCGGCTTCGAGGCGCTCAAGGCCACGGTGCGCGAGTGCACACCCGATCGGGTCGCGCAGGTCTGCGGCATCTCGAAGGACGACCTGCTTCGTGCCGCACGGCTGTTCGCCACCTCGGCAGCGACGCTGAGCCTCTATTGCCAGGGGCTCAACCAGTCGTCGTCCGGCACCGCGAAGAACGCGGCGCTGATCAATCTTCACCTTGCCACCGCGCAGATCGGAAAGCCGGGCGCAGGCCCCTTCTCGCTTACCGGCCAGCCCAACGCAATGGGCGGACGCGAAGTCGGCGGCCTTGCCAACCTGCTTTCCGCGCATCGCGACCTGGCGAATCCGCAGCACCGCGCAGAAGTGGCCGCGCTTTGGGGTGTGCCGTCGGTGCCCGAAAAGCCCGGGAAGACCGCGGTCGAGATGTTCCAGGCGGCAGCCGACGGCGAGATCCGCGCGCTCTGGATCGCCTGCACCAACCCCGCGCAGTCGATGCCCGACCAGACCACCGTGCGCCGCGCCCTCGATCGCTGCGAGTTCGTGGTGGTGCAGGAAGCCTTCTCGACCACCGCCACCTGCGACTTCGCCCATCTGCTGCTGCCCGCCACCACGTGGGGCGAGAAGGACGGCACCGTGACCAACAGC
>JANOCL010000207.1:0-2927 GCA_031412135.1 Variovorax sp.
CTTCGGATTGACCGACTGCGCACCCATGGTGAAGCTGTTGATGTTGCGCAGCACCTCGGGGATCGGCACCGAGCCGACCACGCCCAGCGTGTTGCTCTTGGTCATGGCGCCCGCGATGATGCCGGCCATGTACGCGCCTTCATAGGTGCGGCTGTCGTAGGTGCGCATGTTCTCGGCCGTCTTGTAGCCGGTGGCGTGCTCGAACTTCACGGCCTTGCTGTCGTTCGCCACCTTGAGCATCGGCTCCATGTAGCCGAAGGTGGTGCCGAAGATCAGCTTGTTGCCCTGCCCCACCATGTCGCGGAACACGCGCTCGGCATCGGCCGACTCGGGCACGCTCTCGACGAAGGTGGTCTTGATCTTGGCGCCGAATTCCTTCTCTATCGCCTTGCGCGCGTTGTCGTGCGCAAAGGACCAGCCGCCGTCGCCCACCGGGCCGACATAGGCGAAAGCGATGTTCAGCGGCGCCGCCGTTGCGGGCGCTGCGGCGGCCGGTGCCGGCGTCGCGGGCGCGGCGGCAGGCGCCGGAGCTTCGTCCTTCTTGCCGCAGCCGATCAGGGCCGCCGAGGCGACCGCCGAGACGGCTGCCAGCTTGAGCAGGGAACGCTTGTTCAGATCATTCATTGTCGGAAAACTCCAGGGCAGATTGACGATTGGACACAGTTCAAACCGATTCGGATTATGAGCCTGGGTAGAACGGTTTCCCGATCGACGCGGGCATGTTGATGCGGATGAAAGCGGGGTTACGCGAGATCAGTGCCAGCACCACGATCGGCGCGATGTACTGCAGCATGCTGAGGAACTGGCTCGGCACGTCGATGCCGGTGCTTTGCAGGTGAAAGCCGAGCATCGAGACGCCGCCGAACAGATAGGCGCCCAGCAGCACCCGCACCGGCCGCCAGGTGGCAAAGGTGGTGAGCGCCAGCGCGATCCAGCCGCGCCCGGCCACCATGCCTTCGACCCACAGCGGCGTGTACACCGTCGACAGGTACGCGCCCGACAACCCGCACAGCGCACCGCCGGCGATCACCGCCATGAAGCGGATGCGCCGCACCGGATAACCCAGCGCATGCGACGACTCGGGCGACTCGCCGACCGAGCGCAACACCAGCCCGGCGCGGGTGCGATAGAGGAACCAGATGAGTCCGATGGTGAGCAGCACCGCGAAATACACCATCGGGTGGTGGCGGAACAATGCCGGCCCAACCAGCGGAATGTCGCCCAGCACCGGCAGCGCGTAAGACACGCTCTCGGGCAGCTTGGCCTGCACGAAGTTGATGCCGACGAAGGCCGAGAAGCCGACGCCGAACAGGCTCAGCGCAAGGCCGGTCGCGTACTGGTTGGTGTTGAGCCAGATCACCAGCACGCCGAAGAAAGCCGCCAGCAGCGCCCCGGCCAGCATGCCCGCGAGAAAGCCGAGCCACGGATTGCGCGTGACCACCACGGTCGCGAAACCGGCGATGGCGGCGCACAGCATCATGCCCTCGGCGCCGAGGTTGACGATGCCGGCCTTCTCGTTGATCAGGAGGCCGAGCGCCGCGATGGCGAGCACGGTGCCCGCGCTGAGCGTGGAGCCCAGCAGGAGTGCGTATGAATCCATCAGAGTGCTCCTTCGGTGGTCGGGCGTGCGACCGGCGCGGTGAGTGGCGTGCTGGCTTGCAGCGACGCGGTGCCCACAGCCACCGCCTTCGGTGCCGACTTTCGCTTGATGCGGTAGGCGATCAGCGTGTCGCAGGCCAGGAGCGTGAAGAGCAGCAGCCCCTGGAACACGCCGGTCAGCGACTTCGGCAGGCCAAGCCGCGACTGCGCCAGCTCACCGCCGATATAGAACATGCTCATCAGGATGGCGGAGAAGATCATGCCCACCGGATGCAGCCGGCCGACGAAGGCGACGATGATGGCCGCGAAGCCGTAGCCCGCCGGCACATAGGGCGTGAGCTGGCCGATCGGGCCCGCCACCTCGAGCGCGCCCGCCAGGCCCGCCGCGCCGCCGGATGTGAGCAGCGCAATCCACACCGCGCGCCGCGCCGAGAAGCCCGCGTAGCGCGCCGCCGCCGGCGCCAGCCCACCGACCTGCTGCGCGAAGCCGGCGCGCGTGCGGAACAGGAACACCCACAACGCGGCCGCCCCGATCAGCGCGATCACCAGGCCGATGCTCACGCGCGAGCCCGTCATGAGCCGCGGAATCTGCGTTACCGCATCGAAGGTCCTGGTCTGCGGGAAGTTGTAGCCCTGCGGGTCTTTCCACGGCCCGAACACCAGGTAGCTCAAGAGCAGCGTGGCCACGTAGACCAGCATCAGGCTGACCAGGATCTCGTTGGCATTGAAGCGGTCGCGCAGCCAGGCCACGATGCCGGCCCAGACCATGCCGCCCGCGATGCCGGCGGCCAGGATGGCGCCGATGATCCACGCCCCCGTGGTCTTGTCGGCCAGCAGCGCCACGCCGCCGGCCGCGATCGCGCCGAAGACGAACTGCCCTTCGGCGCCGATGTTCCAGACGTTGGAGCGAAAGCACACCGCAAGACCGAGCGCGATGATCAGGAGCGGCGTGGCCTTGACCATCAGTTCGCCCAGCGCATAGCTGCTCTTGATCGGCTCCCAGAAGAAGACCGCCAGGCCCTTCACCGGGTCTTTCCCGAGCAGCGCGAACAGCACCATGCCGATCAGCACGGTGATCAGCAGCGCGAGGATCGGCGAGCCGTAGCTCCAGGAACGCGACAGCTGCGGGCGGGGTTCAAGCTTGAGCATGGGTCACCTCCTTTGCTGGGGCCAGCGGAGAATTCCACAGCCCGCTCATCCACTCGCCGATCTGCGGCACCGTGGCGGCAGCCCGGTCGATCGAGGGCGACAGCCGACCCTTGGCGATCACATGCAGCCGGTCGCAGATTTCGAACAGCTCGTCGAGCTCTTCGCTCACGACCAGCACC
>JANOCL010000208.1:0-4159 GCA_031412135.1 Variovorax sp.
CGCACGATGGCCTGGTCGGCCGGCGTCCACGACGCCCAGATTTCCTTGTTGACGACGAACACCAGCGGGTCGGCCACGTAGCCCCAGGTGGTCACGAACTTCTGGCCGACGTTGTGCATCTTCAGCACGGTGAACAGGAACAGCGGGTTCTCCTGGCCGTCGACCGCGCCGCTGGCGAGCGCGGGCTGCGCGTCGGCCCAGCTCATCTGCGTCGGGTTGGCGCCGAGCGCGGTCATCATGTCCGAGTAGATCGGCGAGCCGACCACGCGGATCTTCATGCCCCGCAGGTCGTCGGGTGTCTTGATCGGTTTTTTCGAATTGGTGATCTCGCGGAAACCGTTCTCGCCCCAGGCCAGCGGCACCACACCCGACTTGTCGAGCGTGTTGAAGATGTCCTTGCCGACCTCGCCCTGCGTCAGCGCGTCGATGGCGGCGTAGTCGGGCATCAGGAAGGGCATCGAGAACAGGTTGAGTTGCTTCACCTGCGGCGACCAGTTGATGGTCGAGCCGACGGCCATGTCGATCACGCCCTGGCGCAGCGCGCTGAACTCGCGCGTCTGGTCGCCCTGGATGAGCGACACGCCCGGATAGAGCTTGATGTTGATGCGGCCCTGCGAGCGCTCCTTCACCAGGTCGGCCCAGATTTTTCCGGCCTGGCCCCACGGCGTCGGCGGGCCGAGCACGAGCGACATCTTGTACTCGGCCTTGTAGGCGGCCTGCGCGATGGCGCCGGTGGTGAAGCCCAGGGCGGTCGCGGCGAGCGCGAGGCCCAGCAAAGTGCGGCGGAATTTCATGGGAACGGTCTCCTTGGCTTGTGAACGAACGGAACGAAAACTACAGATAGCCGAGCTTGCGCGGCAGCCACAGTGCGAGTTCGGGGAACGCGATGACCAGCACCATCACCACGAACATCGAGAACAGCATCCAGCCGACCCAGCGCACCGTCTCTTCCATGCGGACCTTGGCGATGCGGCAGGACACCATCAGGTTGACCGCGAGCGGCGGCGTGAACTGGCCCAGCGCGACCTTGAGCGTGAGGATCACGCCGAACCAGACCGGGTCCCACTTGTAGTACGCAACGATGGGCAGCAGCAGCGGCACGAAGATCAGGAAGATCGAGACGCCGTCGAGGAACATGCCCACCGTGATGAGCAGCAGGATCAGCAGCGCGAGCACGCCGTACTCGCCCAGGCCCGAATCGACGATGGCGCGCGTGACGGGGTCGATCACGCCGAGCGTCGAGAGCGAGTAGGCGAAGATGCCCGCGAGCGACACCACCAGCAGGATCACCGCCGAGAGCTCGCCCGATTCGCGCAGGATCACGAACAGGTCGCGCACCTTGATCGTGCGGTGGATCACCATGCCGATGAAGAGGCCGTAGAACACCGCCACCACCGCCGCTTCGGTCGGCGTGAACCAGCCGGCGCGCATGCCGCCGAGGATGAGCACCGGCGCCGCCAGTCCCCAGATCGCATCGCGAAAGCTGCGCCAGAAGGGCGGCCGCGGCAGGCTCGATTCGAGCGCCCCCATCTTGTTCTTGCGGGCCAGCCAGACTGCCGGGATCATCAGCGCCAGCCCTGCCATCAGGCCCGGGATCATGCCGGCCGCGAACAGCGCGGGCACCGATGCGCCGGGCACCAGCACTGAATACACGATGAAGGCGACCGACGGCGGGATCAGGATGTCGGTGGCCGCCGCCGCGCCCACCACGCTGGCCGAAAACGCCGCCGGGTAGCCGGCACGGCTCATGGCCGCGATCATCACCGCGCCCACGGCCGCCGCGTTCGCGGGCCCCGAGCCCGAGATGCCGCCCAGGAACATCGCCACCGCGATCGCCACCAGCGGCAGCATGCCCGGCCCGCGCCCGACGATGGCGATGGCGAAGTTCACTAGCCGGAGCGCGACGCCCGAGCGGTCGAAGATGGAGCCGACCAGCACGAACATCGGAATCGCCAGCAGCGGGTACTTGCCGAGCCCGGCGTAGAAGTTCTGCGGCACGGCCAGCAGGCCGAACCACTGCGCATCCGCATTTGCCAATGCGATGCAGGCGGCGCCCGCCAGGCCGAGCGCGGCGCCGATCGGCACGCCGGCCAGCATCATCGCGACGAAGGCGATGAAGAGAAGCGTCGGGATCATGGGGCCACGCTCTTGCGGCCGCGGCGAACCAGCAACCCGACGGCGCGCAATGCGATGGCCAGCGAGATGATCGGCAGCCAGATCGAGTACCACCAGGACGGCACGCCGATGCCGGGCGAGGTTTCCTCGTAGCGGTAGTCGTCCCACACCATGCGCACACTGAGCGCGGCGATCAGCCCGAACAGGAGCGCGACGCACACGGCACCGAACTGCGCCAGGCGCCGGCGCCTTGCCATCGAACCGCTCTCTGCGAAGTACTCGATGCGGATGTGCCGGTCGCGCGCCACCGCGGCCGAGCCGGCCACCAGCGACAGCACGATCATCAGGAACACCGAGAACTCCTCGGTCCATGCGAACGACTGGTCGGTGAAGTAGCGCACCAGCACGTTGGCGAAGGTAATGAGCGCGAGCGCGCCCATGATGATCACCGTCAGCCAGTCCTCGATGGCGAGCGGAACCCGGGTCGGCTCGTCGGCGGCTGCGATTTCAGGTGGGAGGGGACTTGCGGCGTCCAGCAGGGCGCCGGACTCGGAGGGGGAGGACATCGGATGGGGAGAAGGCGGGTCGGAAATCGACACCAGCGATGGTAACGATCCATAACCGTCGGCCCATCGGGGCTTTCCTTGAGCCCCGGCCGCCGGTCACTCCACCTTCGCACCCGACTGCTTGATCAGCCGCTCCCACACCGGCCGCTCCTTCTTGTAGGCCTCGGCAAACGCCTCGGGCGAGCTGTCTTTCAGCTCGAAGCCCATGGCCGCAACGCGCGTCTGCACGTCGGGCTGCTGCGTCGCCTTGCGCACCTCGTCGGCGAGGCGCTGCACGATCGGCTTGGGCGTGCCGGCGGGCGCCGCGATGGCGAGCCAGCCGGTCACGCGGTAGGCCTCGTCCTTCAGGCCCTGTTCGGCCAGCGTGGGCACGTCGGGCAGGATGCTCATGCGCCGTTCGCCGCTGACGCCGATGGCCTTGATCTTGCCGGCGTCGATCTGCGGCTTGGCCACCAGCGCGCTCGCATAGGCCATCTGGATCTGCCCGCCGATCAGGTCCTGCATCATCGGCGCCTCGCCCTTGTAGGCGACGTGATTCATCTCGGCCTGCTGGGTCAGGCTCATGTGTGCGCCGGCCAGGTGCGGATAGGCGCCGACGCCATAGGAGCCGTAGGCCAGCTTGCCCTTGTTCGCGCTCACGTACTTGAGCAGTTCGGGCGCGGTCTTCACCGGCACGCTCGGATGCACCACCAGCACCAGCGGACCCATCGCGACCTGGTAGACCAGCGTCAGGTCGCGCTGCGGGTCGTAGGGCAGCTTCTCGTAGAGGAACTGGTTGGTCAGCAGCGCATTGGAGAGCGACAGCGTGATCGTGTAGCCGTCCGGCGCGGCCTTGGCGACCATGTCGGTGCCGATGATGCCGGCCGCGCCCGGCTTGTTGTCGATGACCACCGGCTGCCCGAGCCCGGCCGACATCTTCTCGCCGATCACCCGCGCCAGCACGTCGGTGCCGCCGCCGGCAGGGAAGGGCACCACCATGCGGATCGACTTGGTCGGATAGGTTTGGGCGTGGACCGTGCCAGCGCACAGCGCGATGGCTGCGCAGAGCAGGGCTCGGCGGGTTGCAAGGTTCGTGTTCATGGCGTGTCTCCTGGCGGTTCTTGGAAAAAGAAGATTTCGGGTCTTGTCTCAGGTTTTGAACGCGGGCGTCAGCGGTGCGCGCCGAGGCCACCGGGTGACCCCCTCCGCGAATGTCCCCCGGCCTTCGGCCTCCTCCTTTATTTTGCTGCGGGGGTCACCCGATGCCCTCGGCACGGGACGCGCCGCGGTGTGACCTTCGATCAACCACCGCCCTGACGGATCACGCCGATGGGGTGCCCTGCGCAGCGAAATAAAGGAGGAGGTCTGCGGCCCTAGGCCGCGCCGGGGGACATTCGCGGAGCAGGGCACCCCGTCGGCGTGATCCCGCCCCGGACGACAAGGTCGCCGTCGAATCGACAAGGCTGGCTTCATCCCAGGACCACCTGCACCTTGACCGG
>JANOCL010000209.1:0-13759 GCA_031412135.1 Variovorax sp.
AACTCGGCCACGAAAGGCGCGAACAGCGTGACCACCACGGTGGCGATGGTGCCGGCCACGAAGGAGCCGATCGCAGCCGTCGCGAGCGCGGCGCCGGCGCGGCCGCTCTTGGCCATCTTGTTGCCTTCCATCGCCGTCACCATGCTCGCCGTTTCGCCGGGCGTGTTGAGCAGGATGGAAGTGGTCGAGCCGCCGTACATGGCGCCGTAGTAGATGCCCGAGAAGAAGCTCATCGAGGCCGTGACATCGACCTTGCCGGTGATCGGCAGCAGCATGGCGACCGCCACCGCCGGCCCGATGCCGGGCAGCACGCCGACCGCCGTGCCGAGCGCGCAGCCGACCAGGCACCAGAGCAGGTTCGCGGGCGTGATGGCCAGCGCGAAGCCCTGCATCAACGCGTTGAAGGTGTCCATATCAGTGATCCATGGCGCTGCGCGCCTTCCACGGCGCATCGAACGATGTCGTTGGGCGTGCGGGCGTCCGGGGTGCGTGCCGAGGGCACCGGGTAACCCCCTCCGCGAATGTCCCCCGGCCTTCGGCCTCCTCCTTTATTTCGCTGCGGGGGTCACCCGATGCCCTCGGCACGGGAAGCACCGTCAGGGGCATGAAACCGGGGCAGGCAAATGCCAGGGATACCGCGGAACCGGCTCCGCCGGGCCGCTGGTATCGCGCCCCCCTCGAGGAGGAGGCGCCGCAGGTGCTCAGGGGGTGTTTCATCCTAAAGCCAACCCGTCGAAGTCAGTCCAGGCAGGTTGATCGCCAGGAACTTGGTGAAGAGCCAGAACACCGGCGCCGAAATCAGCAGGCCGGTCACCACGTCGACGACCCACGTGCGCGGCGCGTTCATCGCCTGCTGGCCATGGGCCCGGCGCAGGCCCTGCACCGCCAGCAGATAGCACAGCGTGCAGCTCAGGATGAAGCCGATGGTGGTGATCAACGCCGCGTTGATCAGCAGTCCGGCGGACACCCACACGAAACCGCTCCAGTAGCCGTGCGTCGCGCCGCCGGGTGCGTCCATTTCCCTGAAGCCGCCGGTGTGCGCTTCACGCAGGATCAGCGCGCCGCAGAGGGTGAGCGCAACCGCCACCACCCAGGGCAGGAAGTTGGGTCCGACGCCGCCATAGCCGGCGTCGGAAGGAATGCCGAGCGCGCCGAAGGCGAGCGCCAGCCCGGTCAGCAGCACCGCCACGCCGACCGCCGTCTGCGGCCATCGCGCCGCCGGCGAAAGCTCAGGCTCGAGCGATGCGTAGCCGCTGGCGCGGGGGTCGGTGTCCGCCATGGTCCGGCTCAGACCATGCCGGACTTGACCATCGTGGCGCGCAGGCTCGCGAACTCCTCGTCGACGAACTTGGCAAAGGGCTCGCCAGACATGACCGCGGCGGTCCAGTCGTTCTTCTTCATCGCTTCGGTCCAGGCGGGCGTCTTGAGCGCGGCAAGCACCATGTCGGTCAGCGCCTTGCGCTGCTCGGCCGTGATGCCGGGTGCGCCGTAGACGCCGCGCCAGTTGCCGATCTCGACATCGATGCCCTGCTCCTTCAGCGTCGGCACGTCAATGCCCGGCAGGCGCTTGGGCGAAGTGACTGCAATGGCCTTCATCTTGCCGGCCTTGATGTACTCGGCGAACTCGCTGTAGCCACTGCCGCCGACCGTCACGTTGCCGCCCAGGATTGCCGCCGTCGCCTCGCCGCCGCCGCGGAACGCGACGTAGTTGATCTTGGCCGGATCGGCGCCGACCCTCTGCGCGATCATGGCCGCCGCGATGTGCTCGGTGGAGCCGCGCGAACCGCCGCCCCACTTGACGCTGCCCGGGTCCTTCTTGAGCTGGTCGACCACGTCCTTCATGGTCTTCATGGGCGAATTGGCCGGCAGCACGAAGACGTTGTATTCGCTCGTGATGCGTGCGATCGGCGTGGCCTGCGACAGGTTGACCGGCGGCTTGCCGGTGATGATGCCGCCCAGCATCACCGCACCCATCACCATCATCGCGTTCGGGTCGCCCTTGGAGCCGTTGATGAACTGGGCCAGGCCCAGTGCGCCGGCAGCGCCGCCCTTGTTGTCATAGGTGACCGTGTCGGCCAGCTTGCCGTCGGTCAGCGCCTTGCCGAGCGCACGGCCGGTGGTGTCCCAACCGCCGCCGGGGTTGGCCGGAATCATCATCTTGACGTTGGGCGCGGCCCAGGCCGAAAGCGGCAGGGCGCCGGTGGCGGCCAGCGCGGCCAGCGACTTCAGAAAGGTGTCTCGACGCATGCATGTCTCCTTCGATCTAAGAACCTGAACGCCGCTATGATGCGCCGCCCCGCTGTCAGTTGGCTGTCCGGCGCACTGGGGTAAACACCGAAATTCCGACCTTGAAGCTGCTGCTGATTGAAGACGATCCGTCGATGCAAACCACGCTGCAGCGCACGCTGGGCCGCCGCATGATCGACGTGCGCCTGTGCGGCGACGGCGCCGTGGCGCTTGGCATCTGGCATGCGATTGAACCCGACGTGGTGGCGCTCGACCTCAACCTGCCCCACCTCGACGGCCTGCAGGTTCTGAGCCAGGCGCGTGCGGACGGTCTGCGCACGCCAGTGCTGCTGCTGACGGCGCGAGGCACGGTCGGCGACCGCATCGTCGGCCTCAACGCCGGCGCGGACGACTACCTGCCGAAGCCCTTCGACCTGGACGAACTCGAGGCGCGCATCCGTGCCTTGCACCGGCGCCATCAAGGTGCGGGCGCCGAATCGTCGGTTCATCCGCAACAGGTGGGCGGCTTGCGCTGCGACCCGCACAGCGGCGCGATCTACCACCGGGCCGAGGTGCTCGAACTCACGCCGCGCGAGGCCGCGCTCCTGAAGGCGCTGATGGTCAGGCCCGGCCATGCGGTGTCGAAGGAGCGCCTGTTCGAGCTGGTGTTTCCGGGCCAGGCGGATGTGCAGTACGAGGCGATCGAGGTCGTGGTGTACCGCCTGCGCAAGAAGCTGGCCGGCACCGGCTGCGCCCTGATGACACTGCGCGGCCTCGGCTATCTGCTGCGCGAAGAAAAGTGATGCGTCCGCATTCGCTGCGAGCCAGGCTCCTGGTCGGCATCCTGGCACCGGTGGCGGTGTTCATCGTGATCAACAGTGTCAGCCTCTACCGCCAGAGTCTCGCGGCCGCCACCACCGCCTACGACCGCACGCTGCTCGCCTCGGCCAAGACCATCGGCGAGCAGCTCGACGTGGAAGGCTACGACGAAGCCGCGTCGCTGCGCGCCATCGTGCCGTACTCGGCGCTGGAGGCTTTCGAGGCCGACAACCAGAGCCGCATGTTCTACCGCGTGTCTGCGCTCGACGGCGAGATGATCTCGGGCTTCGCCGAGCTGCCGTTCTGGCGCGGCACGCTGCCGGACCGGCCGCCCTATGCCGCGCTGGTCGACTTCTACGACGCGCGTTTTCGCGAACAGCCGGTTCGCGTTGCCGTGCTGCTGCAGCCGGTCGCCAGCGCGCGCGGCCGCGGCATGGCCGTGGTCCAGGTCGCAGAAACGCTGGCCCTGCGCGAAACGCTTGCGCGCAAGCTGCTGGTCGACACGCTCTGGCGGCAGCTTGCGCTGCTGGGCGTGACTGCGCTGGTCACCGCGCTGGTGGTGCAACGTGCGACGCAGCCGGTGCGCGATCTCGGCGAGGCCATCCGCGGCCGAGCCGCCGACGACCTCTCGCCCATCGACGCCAAGGGCGCGCCGCGCGAACTGCAGCCGCTGGTCGATGCGACCACCCAGGTCATGGGCCGGCTGCAGCGGCTGCTCGACCACCAGAAGCGCTTCGTGCGCGACAGCGCACACCAGTTGCGAACGCCGCTGGCGGTGCTCAAGGCGCAGGTGCAATCCGCACGACGCGGCGACGTGCCGACCGGGCAGGCACTCGGCGAGATCAGCGAAACCGTGGAGCGCGCCACCGTGCTCGCCAACCAGATGCTGTCGCTTGCCAAGGTCGAGCAGTTGCGGCAGCAGCCGGAGTCGGTGACGCTCGACCTCGGCGAGGCGGTGCGACAGGTCGCGCTCGACCTGTCGCCGCTTGTGGCAGACGGGGCGCTCGACTTCGAGCTGTCGGTTGCCGCGCCCCCGGTTCTGGTGCGCGCGCACCGATGGATGCTGCAGGAACTCGCGCGCAACCTGCTGCACAACGCCATCCGGCACAGCCCGCGCGGCGGTGCGCTCTCGGTCCGCGTGCATGCCGAAGCTGGCGCCGCCGTGTTCACGGTGCACGACGGCGGACCGGGCATTTCCGAGTCGCTGCGACAGCGATTGTTTGCGCCTTTCGCCGCCGGGGACCTGGCCGGTGGCTCCGGGCTGGGCCTGGCCATTTGCCTGGAGATCGTGCTGGCGCTCGGCGGCCGCATCGCACTCGACAACCGGGAATCCGGAGGACAGGTTGTCGGCCTCGATGCCGTCGTGCACCTGCCGCTCGCCGAACAGAATCGATGACCATGGACCGCCTGCGCATCGACAAATGGCTCTGGGCCGCACGCTTTTTCAAGACGCGTTCGCTCGCTTCCGAAGAGATCGGCAAGAACCGGGTGCAGGTCAACGGCGACGTCGCCAAGGCGTCGCGGGAGGTGAAGATCGGCGACACGGTCTCGATGCGCCTCGGCGCGATCACGCGCACCGTGCAGGTACGCGGCATCAGCGGCCAGCGCGGGCCGGCACCGATCGCGCAGCAGCTTTACGAAGAAACGCCCGAGAGCCTGGCGGCTCAGGCAGCCGCGCGCGAGCAAAGGCGCATGGGCAGCGAGCCCGCGCTCAGCATCGATCAGGGACGACCCACCAAACGCGACCGGCGCGACCTCGAAGGCGCGCGTCGTGCCGACTGGGACAGCCGCTGGAGCGCATCGCTCGACAGCGACGAAGACTGAACGCCAGCGTCGGGTGCGGTCGCGTACGCTATCTGCTTCGCTATTCTGCAAGGAGTTCTGCGCATGCCCAGCTTCAAGAAGTACCGCGTCGGGGACAAATTCAAGCTCACGGCCATCGATCCTTCGGATTCGGCTTTTCTCGAAGGCGCCGACGAGCAGGCGGAGCGCACGCGGCTCGACGCGCTCGCCGTCGAACTGGACGAGCTGCAGAACCTGCTGCATGCCGAAGGCCGGCGCAGGCTGCTGCTGGTTCTGCAGGGCATGGACACCAGCGGCAAGGACGGAACGATCCGCTGGGTGTTCTCGCGCACGTCGCCGCTGGGGGTGCGCGTGACGGCCTTCAAGGCGCCGAGCGAAGACGAGCGCGCACGCGACTTCCTGTGGCGCTGCCATGCCGTCGTGCCGCGCAACGGCGAGATCATGGTGTGGAACCGCAGCCACTACGAAGACGTGCTGGTGCCGGTGGTCGAAGGCTGGATCGACAAGGCCGAGACCCAGCGCCGATTTGCGCAGATCAACGACTTCGAACGGCTGCTCGCCGAGACCGGCACGGTCGTCGTCAAGTGCATGCTGCACATCGGCAAGGACGAGCAGCGCGAACGCCTGCAGGCGCGCATCGACGACCCCGCCAAGCACTGGAAATTCAACATGGGCGACCTGGCGGTGCGCGAGAAATGGGACGCATACCAGCGCGCCTACGACCAGGCGCTGCGCGCGACCTCCAGCGACCATGCGCCCTGGCATGTGATTCCGGCCGACGGCAAGCGGCACCGCAACCTGATGATCGCGAGCTTGCTGGTCAAGACCCTGCGCGAGATGAAGCTCGAGGTACCGGCGGCCGACCCGGCACTGGACGGACTTGTGGTGCGTTAGCCGCGCGCTTGCAGCTCAACCACAGAAATGAACACTTAACTATCGGTGAAGCGCTTTTCACTCGACCGCCACCAGAAGTTTGGCCGAATTCTGCCAACTAAATCACGCACCGAAAGCTGCCCAAGCGTTCACACTGGCATCTCAGTTTCTCTTAGGGGATTGCTCAGTACGCAATCGTTCGGCCCGCCTCGTGCGGGCCGTTTTTTTGCTCGTGCGCAACAGCACGCTTACCCGGGATAGCTCGCGAACACGGTGTCCCGGCCTTTGCGATCGACCAGAAGCACCTGGTAGGGATCGCGGCGGTTGCCGTATTCCATGCCCGGAGAGCCCACGGGCATTCCCGGCACCGCCAGTCCGATGGCCGGGGGCTTCATTACCAGCAGCCGCTTAATCTCCGCGGCCGGCACATGCCCCTCGATCACGTAGTTCTCAAGCGTCGCGGTGTGGCAGCCGCCGAAGCGGTCCGGCATTCCGAGGCGTTTGCGTACGCTGGAGGTGTCGCCGGTTTCCGTTACCTTGACCGCAAAACCTGCAGCCTTCAGGTGATCGACCCAGGCGGTACAGCAACCGCAGCCTGGGTCCTTGTAGACATGGATCGGTATAGAGGCGGCATGCGCAAGCCGTGCATGCAGGAGCGGTAGCGCGGCGAGTGCGGCAAACAAGGAGCGTCGCTTCATGCTGGTCTTCCAAATGACAAAGCCCCGAGGACACGAGGTGCGCGGGGCTTTGGGATGTTTTCGGTCGAAAACGAATGCTGGCGGAACCGGAGGGATTCGAACCCTCGATGAGGCTCTACACCCCATACTCCCTTAGCAGGGGAGCACCTTCGGCCACTCGGTCACAGTTCCTGGAGGCGCGATTATGCCAGCTTAGGCGGCGGGTTGATCGAGATCGAAGGCTTTGTGCAGCGCGCGCACCGCCAGCTCCATGTACTTTTCGTCGATCACCACCGACGTCTTGATCTCGCTGGTCGAGATCATCTGGATGTTGATGCCCTCCTCGCTCAGCACGCGGAACATGTTGCTGGCCACACCCACATGGCTGCGCATGCCGATGCCGACGATGCTGACCTTGCAGATCTTGGTGTCCCCGACGATGTCGGCCGCGCCGAGCGTCGGCAGTACCTTGGCCCTGAGCAGATCGATCGCCCTTGCATAGTCGTTGCGGTGCACGGTGAAGCTGAAGACGGTGCGCCCGTCCTTGCTCAGGTTCTGGATGATGACGTCGACCTCGATGTTGGCGTCCGCGATGGCGCCGAGGATGTGGTACGCGATGCCCGGTTTGTCGGGCACGCCCAGCACGGAGATTTTGGCTTCGTCGCGATTGAACGCAATGCCGGATACGACGGCTTGTTCCATTTTTTCGTCTTCCTCGAATGTGATCAGCGTGCCGGATGCGGCTTCTTCCTGGATGTCGATGTCCCACGGCGTGAAGCTCGAAAGCACCCGCAGCGGAACCCTGTATTTGCCGGCGAACTCGACCGAGCGAATCTGCAGCACCTTGGACCCGAGGCTCGCCATCTCGAGCATTTCCTCGAAGCTGACCGTCGCGAGCCGGCGCGCATCGGGCTCGACGCGGGGGTCGGTGGTGTAGACGCCGTCGACGTCGGTGTAGATGAGGCACTCATGTGCCTTCATCGCCGCCGCGATGGCCACTGCCGACGTGTCGCTGCCGCCCCGGCCGAGCGTGGTGATGTTGCCCGCGTCGTCCACACCCTGGAAACCGGTGATGACGACCACGCGGCCGGCCTCGAGGTCGGCGCGCACGCGGGCGTCGTCGATGCTCTCGATACGTGCCTTGGTGAATGCGCTGTCGGTGCGAACCTGCACCTGCCAGCCCGCATAGCTGACCGCCTGCATGCCCTCGGCCTGCAGCGCGATGGCCAGCAGCGCCGACGAAGCCTGCTCGCCGGTGGCAGCAAGCATGTCGAGCTCGCGGTCGTGGTTGTTGCCGGGCTGGCTCTGCGCCAGTTCTTTCGCAAGGCCGAGCAGACGGTTGGTCTCGCCGCTCATGGCGCTTGGAACCACCACCATCTGGTGGCCGGCGCGCGCCCACTTGGCAACGCGCCTCGCAACGTTCTTGATGCGCTCGGTCGAGCCCATCGACGTGCCGCCGTATTTATGAACGATCAGTGCCATGGGTGAAATCAGGAAGAAGGATTCGGACGCCGCAAATCGGTGTCGCGTGACCCGCGAGCGCTGCCGAGAAAGGGATCGTCGGGCTACTGCGGAGGCCGGGAATTGTACCAACGCAGGACGTCGCCCTCGCGTTCGACGCGGCCATCGGCGACCTTCAGGCGGATGCCGTGCGCGCGGGTGCTGCAGGCCTCGATCTGGTCGATCAACTGGGCGAGCTGCGCCTCGCTCGGCACCGCTTGATGGTCGCGCCGCAGCCAGTGGCGCAGGGCATTGGCCAAGCGCTCGCGCGGCAGCGCGCGCAGCGCGGCCAGGGCCGGCGGCGACCCTGCTTGCGCCAGGTCCAAGGCTGCGATCTCGGCCAGCAGCGCCGAGGCCTTGGCCGCATTGCGGGCGGTGCGGGCAAAGGTTTCGCGAAACTGCGGCAGCGCCATGGCGAGCGCGGGCAGAACCAGCTGGCGAATCCGGTTGCGCGTGTAGCGCGCATCGGCATTGCTCGGATCGTCGATGTGCGCAGTTCCGCTCGCCGCGATCCATTCGCGCAGCGCACTGGCATGGACGTCGAGCAGAGGGCGGTGAAAGCTCACGCCGTGCCGGCTCATCTGCCGCGGCATGCCGGCCAGCCCATCGAGCCCGCCGCCGCGGCCGAGAGCGATGAGCATGGTCTCGACCTGGTCGTCGGCATGCTGGGCCAGCGCGACATGCTGCAGGCCGTGGGATTTGGCAAGCGCCGCCAGCGCCATGTAGCGCGCGCGGCGCGCAGCGTCTTCGGGGCTCTCGCCGGATGCATGCCGCGCATCGACGCGGCCCACATGCAGCGGCACGTCCAGCGCCGCGCAGGCGGTGGCGCAATGGGCCTCGAAGCCATCGGCGGCCTGCTGCAGGCCGTGATGCACGTGAAGCGCCTGAACCTGCCCCGGCCAGCGGTTCGCGGCGGCATGCAGCAGGGCGGTCGAATCGGCACCGCCGCTGTACGCGATCGCCAGAGGCAAGGGCGCCGCCCAGGACGCTAGCGCGGGGGCGGCGGGGTTCTCCATCTGCGATGCTGGAATGCGGCAGGCGGCAGCCCGCGCACCGAGGCTACTTGCCGCTCTCGGCCTTGGTGTCGGAGAAACGGCCGTAGCTCTGCAGACGCTCATAGCGGCGGTCGAGCAGCTCTTTCGGCTTGAGGTCGGCCACCTGGCGGAACGCGTCGTTGAGCGCGCGCTTCAGGAAAGCGGCCATCTGCCGGTGATCGCGGTGCGCGCCGCCGACCGGCTCGTTGACGATCTTGTCGACCAGGCCCAGCGCCTTCAGCCGATGGGCGGTGATGCCCAGCGCATCGGCGGCTTCCTGCGCCTTGTCGCTGGTCTTCCAGAGGATAGAGGCGCAGCCCTCGGGACTGATCACGGAGTAGATCGAGTACTGCAGCATCAGCAACTGGTCGCCGACCGAGATGGCGAGAGCGCCGCCCGAGCCACCCTCCCCGATGATCGTCACGATCACCGGCACCTCGAGCTGCGCCATCTCGAAGATGTTGCGGCCGATGGCTTCCGACTGGCCGCGCTCTTCCGCGTCGATGCCCGGATAGGCGCCGGGCGTGTCGACGAAGGTGAACACCGGCAGCTTGAATTTTTCGGCGGTCTTCAGGAGGCGCAGTGCCTTGCGATAGCCCTCGGGCTTGCTCATGCCGAAATTGCGTGCCGTACGTTCCTTGGTGTCGCGGCCCTTCTGATGGCCGAGCACCATGCAGGGCGTGCCGTTGAAGCGCGCAAGCCCGCCGACGATCGACAGGTCGTCCGAGAAATGCCGGTCGCCATGCAGCTCGACGAAGTCGGTGAAGATTTCGCCCACGTAATCCAGCGTGTAGGGCCGCTCCGGATGGCGCGCGATCTTGGTGATCTGCCAGGGGCTCAGGTCGCTGTAGATGTCTTTGGTGAGCTGCAGGCTTTTCTTGCCGAGCTGATCGATTTCTTCGGAAATGTCGACCGCCGACTCGGTCTGCACATAGCGCAATTCTTCGATCTTGGATTCGAGCTCCGCAACCGGCTGCTCGAAGTCGAGGAAGGTTCGTTTCGCCAACGTCTTCTCCTGTTGTCAGTATGCGACCGGTAGCGGGTCGAGCGATCGCCAAATATACCAAGTCGCGACGCTGCAATAGGGAGCCCAGGCCACGGCCACCTCGCGGGCGTCGCTGCGGCTCACCGGGTCGCCGGAGAAGTAGCTCTGGCTGATGCCGTTGATCAGTCCGACGTCGTCCAGCGGCAGCACGTTGGGCCGCATCAGATGAAAGATGAGGAACATTTCCGCGGTCCAGCGGCCGATGCCCCGGATCGCGATGAGCTCCGCGATGATCATCTCGTCGGCCATGTCTTCCCAAGCGTCGACATGCACCGAGCCCGAGTCGAAATGGATGGCAAGGTCGACCAGGTATTCGATCTTGCGCGCCGAGAGGCCGGCCGTGCGCATGTCGTCGACCTTCAGCTTCAGCACGTTGGTCGGGGTCATCTTGCGCGGAAGCTTGTCGAAGCGGTCCCATACGGACTGCGCCGCCTTCACCGAGATCTGCTGTCCGACGATGCTGCGCGCCAGTGTCGTGAAGGCGTCGCCGCGAGAGTGCAGGCAGGCGTCGCCGAACCGGGGTATCAGCCGTTTCATGACCCGGTCTTTCCTGGCCAGGTGCTTGCAGGCTTCCTCCCAGTAGTCAGGGGTGAAGACCTCGACGGTTGCTTTCTTGGAGGCGGGCATCGTTGCGTCTGTGGCTTACTTGGCCGCGGTCCAGGTGGTGCCGGCGGGCGAGTCTTTCAGAACGATGCCCTGGGCGAGCAGATCGTTCCGGATGCGGTCGGCTTCGACAAAATTCTTCGATGCCTTGGCCTCTGCGCGCTGCACGATGAGCGCCTGCACCGAGGCATCGTCAAGCGTGGCGCCGGCGCGCAAGAAAAGCTCGGGATCGGCCTGCAGCACGCCGAGGCAACCACCCAGTGCCCTCAGGAGCCCTGCAAGCTCGGCCGATTGGGTGCGGTTGACTTCACCGGCCAGATCGAAAAGCACCGCCACCGCTTCGGGCGTGCCGAAGTCCTCGTCCATCGCCGCCTTGAAGCGCGTGGCGTAGGTCTGCGACCAGTCGACCGCGACCGGCGCCGGCGCCACGAGGTGCAAGGCCGTGTAAAGCCGCTTCAGCGATGCGCGCGCGTCGGCAAGGTGCATGTCGCTGTAGTTGAGCGGACTGCGGTAGTGGGCCCGCACAACAAAGAAGCGGATGGTTTCGGCATCGAACCTGGCGAGCACATCGCGGATGAGAAAGAAGTTGCCCAGGCTCTTGGACATCTTCTCGTCGTCGATGTTGATGAAGCCGTTGTGCATCCAGACGCGTGCCAGCGGCTTGCCGTTGGTACCTTCGCTCTGCGCGATTTCGTTCTCGTGATGCGGAAACTGCAGGTCGGCGCCGCCGCCGTGGATGTCGATCGTCTCGCCGAGCAGCTGGCAGACCATGGCCGAGCATTCGATGTGCCAGCCGGGCCGGCCTGGGCCGTACTCGCTGGCCCACTTGACCTCTTCGGGCTCGGTGGCCTTGGCGCTTTTCCAGAGTACCGGATCGAGCGGGTCCTGCTTGCCGTCGAGCACCGCGACGCGCTCGCCGGCATGAAGCTCGTCCAGCGTCTTTCCACTCAACTTGCCGTAGCCCGGGAATTTGCGCACGGCGAAGTTGACGTCGCCGTTGGTGGACCGATAAGCCAGGCCCTTGTTCTCCAGCGTGGCGATCATCGACAGCATTTGAGGAACGAAATCGGTCGCTCGCGGTTCGTGCGTCGGCCGTTCGATCCCGAGCGCGTCGGCGTCTTGGTGGAGCGCGTCGATCATGCGGTCGGTGAGCGCGCGAATGCTTTCGCCGTTCTCGACCGCGCGCCGGATGATCTTGTCGTCGATGTCGGTGATGTTGCGCACGTAGTCGACTTCGAGCCCAGATGTCTTGAGCCAGCGCTGCACGACGTCGAACGCGATCATGGACCGCGCATGGCCGACGTGGCAGTAGTCGTACACCGTCATCCCGCACACGTAGAGGCTCGCCCTTCCGGGCTGCAAGGGCGAAAAATTCTCCAATTCACGCGTCAGCGTGTTGTAGATGCGAAGGCTCATGAAGCTCGGAAAGCGTCGGTTCGCGCGCTGTCCGCAAGAGCGGGCGGCGGCAGGTTTTCAGGGGCGTGGAGGCTGCGGCGACGAAGGGGTGAACGCGGCCCCTCGGCTACAATCGCCCGCAGTATAAACGGCCCTCGCCAGGTATTTTCCGGGCGCTTTCGAGGCCCGCGTTCCTCTCCTTTCCTCGAGGCTTCATGAAGCACGCACCTCTCTCCTTTTCTACGCTGCTGCGCTTTTTTTCGGCCGCCATGCTCGTGCTCGCGGCAGGTGCGGCGCAGGCCGACGACTACGGCGATGTCAACGCATTGCTGCGTCAGGGCAAGACGCAGGAAGCACTGGCAAAGGCCGACACCTACATCGCCGGCAAGCCGCGCGATCCGCAGATGCGCTTCTTGCGCGGCGTCATCCTGACCGAGCAGGGCAAACAGGCCGAAGCCACTGCCGTGTTCACGCAACTCACCCAGGACTTCCCCGAACTCCCCGAGCCCTACAACAACCTCGCCGCGCTCTACGCAAGCCAGAGCCAGTTCGACAAGGCGCGCGCCGCACTGGAGATGGCCATCAAGCTCAACCCTGGCTATGCCACCGCCCACGAGAATCTGGGCGACGTTTATGCGCGGCTCGCCGGCCAGTCCTATGGCCGGGTGCAGCAACTCGAAGCCGGCAACACCAGCACGGCGCCGAAGCTCGCGCTGATTCGCCAGATGTTCGCTGCACCTGCCGCGGACATGGCGCGCAAACCCGCGCGTCCCTGAGCCACCGTTTGCGCCGCGCAGTGCCGGCGCAGCTTCATTATCGAAAGCGAGTCTTGCCTTGAACATGCACGCCCTCTCCCGCCGCACCGCATTGGCTACAGCGGTCCTGGTTTCCGCGCTGGCAGCAGCCGGCACAGCCTGGGCGCAGAGCCCGCCACGCGTCAAGCTCGGCACCTCCGCCGGGGACATCGTCGTCGAACTCGCGCCCGACAAGGCGCCCAAGACCGTCGAAAACTTCCTTCAATACGTCAAGGACAAGCACTACGACGGCACGGTGTTCCACCGCGTCATCGACGGATTCATGATCCAGGGCGGCGGCTTCACCAACGACCTGCAGCAGAAGCCGACGCGCGCGCCGATTCCGCTCGAAGCAGGCAACGGCCTGAAGAACGACAAATACACGATCGCCATGGCGCGAACCGGCAATCCGAACTCCGCCACCTCGCAGTTCTTCATCAACGTGAAGGACAACACGATGCTCAATGCGCCCAGCCCGGACGGCCATGGCTACACCGTGTTCGGCAAGGTGGTTGCCGGCACCGAAGTGGTCGACAAGATCCGCGCAGCGCGCACCGGCAGCAAGAACGGCATGCAGGACGTGCCGCTCGAAGCCATCACCATCAAATCCGCCAGCGTGGCGAAGTAGTCTCAAAACCAAGGAGCCCTCATGAGCAACCCGCAAGTCGAACTGCATATCAAGGACCGGGGCGTGATCACGCTCGAACTCGACCAGGACAAGGCGCCGAAGTCGGTAGAGAACTTCCTTGCCTACGTGACCAAGGGCCACTACGACAACACCGTGTTCCACCGCGTGATTCCCGGCTTCATGGTCCAGGGCGGCGGATTCGAACCCGGCATGTCGCAAAAGCCGTCCGGCGCCGAAATCCAGAACGAGGCCGACAACGGCCTGAAGAACGACAACTACACCGTGGCAATGGCCCGCACCAGCGCGCCGCATTCGGCCACGGCGCAGTTCTTCATCAACGTGGCGGACAACGGCTTCCTCAA
>JANOCL010000210.1:0-4760 GCA_031412135.1 Variovorax sp.
ATGCTTCCGCCGTGCTGGCGCGTGGCACCGGCAAGCGTGTTGATGAGGGTCGTCTTGCCGGTGCCGTTGCGCCCGAGCAGCGCGAGCGTCTGTCCTTCGCCGAGCACGAGCGCGATGTCGTGCAGGACCACCGCCTCGCCGTAGCCGGCGCTCAGGTTCTCGATGCGCAGGAGCTCAGACATGCCCGGCTCCGGCACCGTGCCCGAGATACACCTCTTTCACCCGCGGATCGTTCGCGATCGCGTCGGGGTCGCCCTCGGTCAGCAGCGCGCCGTTGACCAGCACGGTCATGCGGTCGGCAAAGCTGAACACCAGGTCCATGTCGTGCTCGATCAGCAGCACCGACACGTCGGCCGGCAACGCGGCCACGGTCTGCAGCAGCTCCTCGCGCTCGCCGGCGGGCACGCCGGCCACGGGCTCGTCGAGCAGCAGCACGCGGGGCTCGCAGGCCAGTGCGATCGCGATCTCCAGCAGGCGGCGCTTGCCGTAGGCGAGCTGGCGGGTCTGCTGCTGCGCCACCTCGGTCAGGCGGAACTGTTCCAGCAACTGCGCCGCGCGTTCGCTCACCCGCTTTTCGGAACCCAGCGGCCGCCACCATTGCGCGGCCAGCCCGGACTGCTGCGAGACCACCAGCGTCAACGTCTCCAGCGGCGTCATCGAATCGAAGAGCTGGTTGATCTGGAAGGTCCGCACCATGCCGCGCGCAACCCGGCGGTGCGGCGCGAGGCGCGTGATGTCCTCGCCCTCCAGCACGATGCGCCCGGCGGTCGGCGTGAGCACGCCGGTGAGCAGATTGATCAGCGTGGTCTTGCCGGCACCGTTGGGGCCGATCAGCGCGTGGCGCGCGCCGCGCTTCAGGTCGAGCGTGACGTTGTCGGTGGCGGTGATGCCGCCGAAGCGCATGACCAGGCCGGTGGCGGAAAGAACGGTATCTGTCACGTCTTCGGACTCCGCCGCGCCCCGAACCAGGTCCACGGCTTCAGCAGCCGCTCGCGACCCACCAGCACCAGCAGCACCAGGATCAGCCCGATCCAGAACATCCAGTACTGCGGCGTCACGGCCGACAGCCAGTTCTGCAGCAGCTTGAAGACGATGGCGCCCGCAATGCCGCCATAGAGCCAGCCCACGCCGCCGATCACCAGCATCAGCAGCACGTCGGCCGAGCGGTCGAAGGCCAGCACATCGAGCGATGCGAAGCCGGTGGTCTGCGCGAGCAACGCACCCGCCGCGCCCGCCACCGCGGCGGCGACGGTGTAGATGACGGCGATACGCGAGACCACCGGGATGCCGATCGCCATGGCGCGCAGCCGGTTGTCGCGAATGGCCTTGAGCGTGGCGCCGAAAGGCGAATGCACCAGCCGGCGCATCAGCAGGAACAGCACCAGCATCACGGCCAGCGAGTACCAGGCTGCCGTGCGGCCGTACAGGTCGAACTCGAAGAGGCCCAGCACCGGCCCCATCACCACCCCCTGCAACCCGTCGGCGCCGCCGGTGAGCCAGTCGAGCTTGTTGGCAAGTTCGAGCAGGAGCAGCGCCGTGCCGAGCGTGACCATGAGCCGGGTGAGGTCGCTGCCGCGCAGGATGGTGACGCTGGCCACCGCGCCCAGCGCACCCGAGAGCACGATCGCCACCACGAGCCCCGCCGTCGGGTCGGGCATCACCAGCTTGGCGAACAGCGCCGCGGTGTAGGCACCGAAGCCGAAGAAGGCCGCATGCCCGAGCGACACGATGCCGGCGTAGCCGAGGATGAGGTCGAGCGACATTGCGAACAACGCGACGATCGCGATCTCGTTGATCATCAATGCGTGCGACGGAACGAGGGCCGGCAACGCGAAGGCCAGCGCCCACATCGCGAGTTCCCACGGCCGCCAGCGCGCCTTGTGCAGCAAAGCATTCTGCGCGTCCATCACCTCGCGCCCCTGCGGGTGAACAAGCCCTGCGGCCGCCACATGAGGATCAGGATCATCAGCAGGTAGACGGTGAACGCGCCCATCTTGGGTATGTAGTACTTGCCGGCCACGTCGGCAATGCCGAGCAGCAGCGCGGCCAGCAGCGGCCCGGTGATTGACGAGGTGCCGCCCACCGACACCACGATGAGGAAATAGATCATGTACTTGAGCGGGAAGGTCGGGTCCATCCCGAGGATCTCGGCACCCAGCGCGCCGCCCAGGCCCGCCAGGCCGGAGCCGACCGCGAAGGTCACGAGAAACACCACGTTCACGTTGATGCCGAGCCCCGCCGCCACCCGCGGATCGTCGACGGCCGCCCGCAGCCGGCTGCCGAATCGCGTCTTCGAGAGGATCAGCTGCAGCACGACGGTGAGCACTGCGCACACCGCGATGATGAAGATCCGGTAGTGCCCCATGCCGACCAGCAACGCGCCTTCGCCGACTTCGGTGCGCCCGCGCAGCCAGACCGGCAGCTGGATGTTCTGCTGCGACGAGCCGACGAAGTAGTCGATCGCAGCCACCGCCATGAACGCCAGTCCGATCGAGAACAGCACCTGGTCCAGGTGCGGCTTGCCGTACATCGGCCGGTACAGCGTGCGTTCGAGCAGCGCGCCGGCCAACCCGACCACGATGAAGGCGAGCGGCAGGCAGGCCAGGAACGGCAGTCCCAGCTTCTGCATCGCGAACACCGTGAGATAGCCGCCCGCCATCGCGAACGCGCCGTGCGCGAGGTTGATGAAGTTCATCAACCCCAACGTCACGGCCAGGCCGACCGCGAGAACGAACAGCAGCATGCCGTAGGCGATGCCGTCGAAGAGGATGGTGAGCATGACGTGAGTACGGTCCGAGGCTGAAGAAATCGGGTTTCCGTCCGGCAGTCCGATCCCGTATCTACTTTGCCTTGCCGGGGTCCTTCACCGCCTTGATCACGTCGAACTCGACGTTGTAGAGCTGCCCGTCCTTCTTCTCGACCTTGCGCAGGTACACGTCCTGCACGATGTCGCGCGTCTGCGCGTCGATCAGCACCTGCCCGCGCGGGCTTTCGAACAGCTGGCCCTTCATCGCGGCCAGCAGCGCGTCGCCGCCGCCCTGCCCCTTGGTCGTCTTGAGCGCCTCGTAGATCACGCGCATGCCGTCGTAGCCGCCCATGGCCATGAAGTTCGGGCGCATGTTCGGATTGGCCTTCTGGAACGCCTCGACGTATTTCCTGTTGAGCGCCGAGGGATGCGCCGCCGAATAGTGGTGCGAGGTGACCACGCCCAGCGCGCCGTCGCCCATGGCGTTGAGCTGGTCGTCGTCCGTCACGTCGCCGGTGGCGATCATCCTGATGCCGGCCTTGTCCATGCCGCGCTCGATGAACTGCTTCATCACCGCGGCACCCGCACCCGAGGGCACGAAGACGAACAGCGCATCGGGCTTGGCGTCGCGCACCTTCTGCAGGAACGGCGCGAAGTCGGGGTTGCGCAGCGGCACGCGCAGCGAATCGAGCACCTTGCCGCCGTTCAGCTGGAAGCGCTCCTTGAAATACTTCTCCGCGTCATTGCCCGGGCCGTAGTCGCTGACCAGCGTCACCACCGACTTGACGCCGTTCTTCGGCGCCCAGTCGCCCAACGCCACCGACACCTGCGGCAGCGTGAAACTGGTGCGCACGATGTAGGGCGAGGCCTCGGTGATGCTCGACGTGGCCGCCGCCATCACCACCATCGGCGTCTTCGACTGCGTGGCGATGGGTGCCGTCGCCATCGCCGAGGGCGTGATGCCGAAGCCGGCGAGCACGTTCACCTTGTCGTTCACCACCAGCTCCTGCGCGAGGCGCTTGGTCACGTCGGGCAGGCTGGTGTCGTCCTTGATGATCAGCTCGACCTTCTTGCCCGCCACGGTGTCGCCGTTCTGCGCCATGTAGAGCCGGGCCGCTGCCTCGATCTGCCGGCCGGTCGTGGCCTGCTGGCCGGTCATCGGCAACACCAGGCCGATCTTGAAAGTGTTGCCCTGCGCATTGGCGAGCGGCATGGCGAGCGCGATGGCAGTCAGGCTGGCGGCTTGGATCAATTGGCGGCGTTGCATGAGGTTTCCTTTTTTTCAACGGATCGGAACGGAGGTCATTTTGAACAACTGGAGGTACGGGCGGGCCGCGGCAAACACCTAGCACCGGCCCGGCGCCGCGCGTTTCTGCGCGACTACCGATCGACGCGCGCGATCATCGCGCAGCGGATGGGGTGTTTTCACGCACTGTCCGGGCGCCACGCCGAGTCGATGGTGAGCACGTCGACCGCGAGCACGTCCATGGCATCCGGCAACGACTACGATCGACCGCACTTCTCAGTTTTGGATGGAGCAAACCATGTCCCGACACGCCGCCCTGCCCGCCCGCCACGACCATGTCGGCAGCTTCCTGCGCCCCAGGTACCTGCTCGAAGCCCGCGAGCAAAAAGCCAATGGCGAGATCACCCCCGAACAGCTTCGCAAGGTCGAAGACAAGGCCATCACCGAGATCGTGAAGTTCCAGGAGGACATCGGTCTCAAGAGCATCACCGACGGCGAGTTCCGCCGCACCTATTTCCACATCGACTTCCTGGCGCAGCTCGGCGGCGTCAAGACCGACATCCCGGTCACCATCCGCAAGCCCGACGGCACCGAGGAACTGGCGCCGCCGGTGATGCGCGTCATCGACAAGGTGACCCACAAAAAGAATATCCAGCTGGCCGACTTCGAATACCTCAAGAGCCAGGTGTCGGCCGGCAACACGCCGAAGGTGACGATCCCCTCGCCCACCATGCTGCACTTCCGCGGCGGCCGTGCCGGCATCAGCCG
>JANOCL010000211.1:0-11835 GCA_031412135.1 Variovorax sp.
GTCATAGCCCCGCCGCCGCCATTGGCCGCTGAGAGCGACCATCTCCCGTTGCATCTGCAGCGCCATTCGCAGCGCGCGGGCCGGCGCGTCGGCCACCGGCTGCGGATCGTTGAAGAAAATCATCATGCCGTCGCCGGAAAAACGTTCCAGCGTGCCCTCGTGGGCCAGCACCAGGCGGCCCATCGCGGCATGGTATTGGGCCAGCACAGCCATCACTTCCTCGGGGTCGGCGGTTTCGGTGAACGCGGTGAAACCGCGAAGGTCGAGAAAGACGACCGTGATCTCGCGCCGATGGCTCTTGAGCGGATCGTCAGCACCTCCGGCAAGGATCGCCTGGGCCAACTGGGGCGAGAAGAAGCGCTTGAGCTGGCCGACGCGCTCGAGCTGTTGCACGCCGTCGGTCACGCGTTGTTCGAGGGTGGCGTTCCACGCCTGCAGCTCGGCCTTCTGCCGCTGCACCTCGTCGTACAGCGCCTTCACCCGCAGCAGCGAGCGCACGCGCGCCATCAGTTCGGCCTGGTTGATGGGCTTGCTCAGGAAGTCGTCAGCGCCGGCATTCAGCCCGTTCACGCGCTCCTGCTCGGGATCGAGTGCCGTCACCAGCACCACCGGCAATATCGCGCATGCGGGATCGGCGCGGATGGCGCGGCACACGTCATAGCCGCTCATGCCCGGCATCATCACGTCCAGCAGCACCAGGTCGGGCGGATCGGCGGCGATGCGCGCCAACGCCTCCTGGCCCGAAGCCGCAGTGCTCGTCCGATAGCCGCGCGCAGCCAGGACGTCGGCCAGCAGCCGGACGTTGCCCGCGACGTCGTCGACGACCAGGATGTGCGCGCTCATTTCGAACGCCCTTCGCGCAGGAAGCGCTCGACGACGGCGAGAAACGCCTTGAGCGATACCGGCTTGGTCAGGTAGGCATCGAAGCCCGAATCGACGATGTTGCGCTGGTCCTCGGGCATGACCGAGGCCGACACCGCGATGACCGGGACCGCGTCCAGCACGGGCTGCTCGCGAATTTGCCGCAAGGCGCAGATTCCGTCCATCCCGGGCAGCTGGATGTCCATCAGCACCAGATCCGGCCGATGGCGCACCGCCAGCTGCACACCCTCTTCCGCCGTGGTCGCCTCCAGCGTGGCGTGACCCTTGTGCTGCAGGATGTCGCGCAAGAGTTTCATGTTCTTGTCGTTGTCTTCAACGATCAGGATCGTGCTCATGCAATGGCCCCTTCATGATTTGCAGCGGCAGCAAAAAGGTGAATCTCGCCCCGTGGCCGAGGCGGCTGTCGACGCCGATCGTTCCGCCGTGCAGTTCGACGAAGCGCCTGGCCAGCGACAGACCCAGTCCGGTGCCCTCTGCCCTGCGGAGGTGGTCGCCGCCGGCCTGACGGAACTGGTCGAACACCAGCGCCTGGTCTTCCTGCGCAATGCCCACGCCGGTGTCGGTCACGCTGACCTCGGCCACCGTTCGGCCGTCCGCCTCCAGCCGTCGAGCGCACAGCCGCACGCTGCCGCCGTACGGCGTGAACTTCACCGCGTTGGACAACAGGTTCACCACCGCCTGCTTGACCTTTCGCGCGTCTGCCACCCATTGCGAGAGCCCGTCGCCAACATCGAGGGACAGCGAAAGGCCGTTGCGCTGGGCGCGTTCGCGCACGAGCGTCATCGCGTCGTCCACCAGCAGACCGAGGTCGAAGCAGCTCAGGTCCAGTTCCATCCGTCCGGCTTCGATCTTCGACAGGTCCAGCACGTCGTTGATCAGCGTCAGCAGGTGCTGGCCGGAGGAATGGATGTCCCGCAGGTATTCCATCTGCTTGTCGTTGAGCTCGCCGAACATCTTCTCGGTCAGCACTTCGGAGAAGCCGATGATGGCGTTCAGCGGCGTGCGCAGTTCGTGCGACATGTTGGCCAGGAACTCCGACTTGTGCTGGTTCGCCACTTCGAGCTGACGGCTCTTGTCCTCGATCTCGTGGAACAGGCGCGCGTTCTGGATCGCGATCACCGCCTGGTCGGCGAAGGTCTCGACCAGGCGGACTTCGGCATTCGAGAAGGGCTGCACCTCCTTGCGAAGTACCGCGATGATCCCGACCGACGCGCCTTCGCGAACCATGGGCACGGCCAGTACGGTACGGAAGCCCTGGCGCGTCTGGGCCTCGCGCGATTCTGGATAGTTCGAATTGAGCAGCAGGGCGACATCCTCGACATGCACGGTCCGCCGCTCGACGAAGGCCCGGCCGACGACCGACTCGCTGCTCAGCGGCAGCACTTCGTCCAGCCCCGACCCCGACCCGGTTCCAACGTGGTAGCCGGTCATCGAGCGCAGCTCATTGCCGTCCGGCAGCCAGACGCGGCTGCCATGCGCCCGGCACAACCGGAGGGAACGCTCGGCGACCGCCCGCAGCACCGGCTGCAGGTCTGCCGGCGCACGGCTGAGCACTCTGAGAATTTCGGCCGTGGCCGTCTGGAACTCGAGCGATGCGGTCAGCTCGGCGGTACGCAGCTCGACCTTTCGTTCCAGCCCCCCGTACGACTCGCGCAGTTGCGCCGACATTCGATTGAACTGGTTGGCCAGGCCCTCCAGTTCGTCGCCGGTGTCGACGACGATCTGCTGATTCAGATTGCCCTCGCCGATGCGTCGTGCGCCCTTGGCGAGCGTTCGGATCGGCCTCACCATGTTGCGCGCCAGCGCCGATGCCGCCACGGCCGAGATCGCCACGCCCGCCAGCAGCAGCACCGCGGCGCGCAGGATCGACGCGTTCAGCTTGGCGTACACCTCGGCGATCGGCTGTTCGACGAACACCTTCCAGCCCAGCGGCTTGATCGGCGCCAGCGACGTGAGCACCGCTGCGCCATGGAGATCACGCGACACCATCGCCTGCTCCTCCAGGGCGCCATCGGCGGCCGCGGAGATGACGTGCGGCAACGACGCCAGGCTGGTCTTTCGCAGCACCAGGCCGATGTCGGGGTCCGCCACCAGCAGGCCGTTGCCGTCGATCACGTAGGCCTTGCCCTTGACGCCGATGCGGATGCGCGACACCACGTCCCAGATGAACTTGAGGTTCACCTCGGCAATGGTGACGGGCCCCTTGTCGTCCCCGGACCGGATCGCGACCGTCATGTAGGGCTCGGTGTCCCGGTTGAAATACACCGGCCCGAACCAGGGTGTGTCGGGCGCGGCGTTGCGGAACGGCGCCTCCGACGACCGGTCCCTGCCGGAACCGACGACGTCCAGTCCCAGTCGCGATACCGCGATCTGTTCATGGCCCGAGCGGTCGAGTTGCGCGATGTCGGTCACTTCCGGCGCCTGGCGCAGCAGCCTCCAGAATTCGGTGCGGCGCGCCTCCAGGTCCGACGCGTCGAGCTGCGCCAGCGAGGCATAGGCCAACTGTTGCGACACCTGCTGCACGTACTGGTCGATCCGCGACGCGGCGCCGACTGCCTTTTCATGCTGCAGGCTGGCCAGCGCGGCCTTGTTCTCCTGGTAGGAGAAGTACAGGCCGATCGCGCTGGACGCGAGCAGGACCGCAGTGACCAGGGAAAGCATCAACAGAAGGTACTTGCGGAACAGCCTCCCGCGGTGGACGCCGCGAGTCGATTCGGCGCGGTATGCCTTCGCTGGTCTCATGGTGACTGTCGATTGGACATCTTCGTCCGCTCCATGGGAAGGCCGGTTGCATAGGCCTGTTGGCCGATGCCGGGGCCACGCAGGAAGGCCCCGGGGTGGAAGCGCAGCCCGAAGCGGCGCAGAATTGACGGTGGCGATGTCGCTGCCCGTTTACGGCAGCACGGAGATATCGAATGCGCACGAAGATCTTGCGGTTTTTTCTTTGCAGTCTGCTGATTGCCTTCGCTCCCCTCGCTGCGGCGCAGCAGCCACGGAAGATTCCGCGCCTCGGGTACCTGGCGGCCGTTTCGGCGAGCGCCGATGCGCCCCGCCTGGAGGCCTTTCGGCAGGGGCTGCGCGACCTCGGCTATGTCGAAGGACAGAACGTTCTGGTGGAGTACCGGCACGAGAGCCACGACCTCAAGCGCCTGCCCGGACTTGCTGCAGAACTGGTCCGGCTGGACGTCGATTTGATCGTCGCGGTCACGACAAATGCGGCCATTGCCGCAAGGCAGACGACCGGCACCGTGCCCATCGTCTTCATGGGCGTCACCGATCCGATCGCCGCGGGCCTGGCCGAGACCCTCGCGCGGCCCGGCGGGAACACCACCGGCATCACCAATGTCGCTGCGATCCTGACCGGCAAGAGGCTGGAGCTTCTGAAGGAAACCGTTCCCAGGCTCTCCCGTGTCGCCGTGCTCTGGGACCCGAAGGCGCCGGGCTCCATTCCGCAGTGGAACGCGAGCCAGGCACCTGCCGAAACGCTGGGCCTGCAGCTTCATTCGATGGAAGTCAGCAGTGCCGACAGCTATGTCGAAGGGTTCAAGGAGGCCGTCAAGGCCGGCAGCGCGGCCGTTTGGGTGACGCTGAACCCGGTGGCCAATTCGAACCAGAAGCTGATCGCGGAATTGGCCATCGCCAACGGACTGCCGTCGATCTGCGCGCGGGGAGACTACGCAGAAAACGGCTGCCTCATGGCCTACGGGCCGGGCTACGGTACCGAGGGCAAGGACGGCGCTCGCTACGTCGACAGAATCCTGAAAGGCGCCAGGCCGGCCGATCTTCCGATCGAACAGCCGACCAAGTTCGAGTTGCTGATCAACCTGAAGACCGCCAAGCGGATTGGCTTCACCATCCCGCGGCCGGTGTTGAATCGGGCAGACAAGGTGATCCAGTGAGGCTTCGCCGGCCTACCAGGCCGCCGGCAGCTTGCGCAGGATCACCAGGCGGCCGTCGCGTTGAGTCACATACCCACCGACCGTGAGTTCCTTCATCACCCGGTTGACCATCTCGCGCGAGGAGCCGACGCGGTCGGCAATGTCCTGCTGCGTGAGCTTGCGGCGCAGCACGCGCTCGTCGCCGGCCGCATCCGACTGATCGTTCAGCACCCGAACGATCCGGCCGTAGACGTCCTGCAGCGCGATGCTTCGCACCTGTTCGGTCAGCCGTCGCACCATCCGGATCAGCTTGCGCGTGAGGTGCACCGCGAAGTCGGGATGGTCCGCGAGGAACTGGCGCAATTCCGAACCCTGGACCACCCGGCAGCTGCACGCTTCGAGCGCCTTGATCGATGCCGAGCGCCGCTCGCCGTCGATCGAAAGTTCGCCGAAATACTCGCCGGCACCGTACTCGGTAAGGACGACCTCGCGGCCTTCGTCCGAACTGGCATAGGCCTTCACCCGCCCGCTGAGAACGATGTAGAGCGAATCGGTCGTGTCGCCCTCGTTGATCAGGATGGCGTGGGCAGGAAACGAGCGCGTCAGGCCGTGCGGCGCGACGGCATCGAGCAGCGACTGCGGCAAGCGGGAACTGGCGTCATCGTGCGTGGTGGTCATCGGTCACTCCATTGCTGCGCATCGAAGCGGCCGGGCGCTGGCCGGCGCCGTCGATTATCGGGCGGACCGGCGACTGTGACCAATGTCACATCGGCGAGGCGCAGTGCGCACTCGTGGCAAAGGGGTCCGTTGCCTAAATTCACGTCATGTCCAAAAGCAGCAATCGCGCCGCCCGATAAGCCCGCCGGAGCCCGCCATGACCGCCTTTTCCATCTTCACGGAATGTCCTCTGCTGATCGCCCACTGCATCGGCGTGCGCCTGATCGCGATCAGTCAACGCAAGGCAGACCCGCGCCTGGCGGTCTGGGCCTTCGTCGTCGTGCTGATCGGGATGGTCGCGGGCTGCGCCAGCCTGCCCGAGAGCGTGCAGCGGCCGGTGTCGCTGGCCCGCACCGACCTGGGCGACACCCGCCTCGCGTCGATGGTTGCCGCATCGACGCGCCCCGACGGCCTGCACCTGTCCGGCATGCGCCTGCTGCCCGCCGGCGACCAGTCGTTCGAGGCGCGCATCGCGCTGGCGAAGGCCGCCGAAAAGACGATCGATGCGCAGTACTACCTGGTCGCCGACGACGCGTCGGGCCGGCAGTTCTTGCGTGAGCTGCGCGACGCTGCATCGCGCGGCGTGCGCGTGCGCCTGCTGCTCGACGATCTGCACGCAGCCGGCAGCGACGCCTGGCTCGCCGGCCTGGCGGCGTATCCGAACGTGGAACTGCGCCTGTTCAACCCGCTGCCGGTGCGCGACGACAGCGTCGTGTCGCGCGTGCTGTTCTCGGTGCACCAGTTCTCGCGCATCAACCGGCGCATGCACAACAAGCTGCTCGTTGCCGACAACGCATTTGCGATCGGCGGCGGGCGCAACATTGCGGACGAATACTTCGGCCGCAGCGAACCCGTGAACTTCATCGACATGGACCTGCTCCTGGCAGGGGCGGTGGTGCAGGAACTGTCGGCGGTGTTCGACGGCTACTGGAACAGCGATCACGCCTATCCGATCCAGAGCCTCGCCCCCCACGACTTTTCGCTCGAAGCTGCGCGGCGCCGCTTCGACGAGTTCGTGCAGCAGCCCGCGAGCGCGTCCGCGGCGGTGGCGGCGCGCGATGCACTCGGCCAGACCGCCGTCGGCGTGCAGCTTGCCGAAGGCCGCGTCGAACTGCACTGGGCACCGGTGCGGGTGTTCGCCGATGTGCCGGGCAAGGCCGGCGCGGCCGGCGCGTCGCTTGCCGACGGCGCGGTCATGAACGGCAAACTCGAACTGCTGCAGTCGGCGCGCTCCGAGGTGCTGCTCGCATCGCCCTACTTCATCCCCGACCGCCGCACGCTCGGCATCCTCGGCGAGGCCGCCGAACGCCATGTGCGCGTGTCGGTGATGACCAACTCGCTCGGAACGACCGACGAGCCCCTGGTCCACTTCGGCTACGCACGCCATCGCAGCGCCCTGTTGCGGTTGGGCGTCTCGCTCTACGAACTGATGCCGGGCCCCGATGGCGGGCGAGCCGCCGGCGAATCGACCGGCTCACTCGGCCGTTTGCACGCGAAGGTCGCAGTGGTCGACCAGCGTTGGCTCTACATCGGCTCGATGAACATGGACCGCCGCTCGGCACACAGCAATACCGAGCTGGGGCTGGTGGTCGACAGCCCGGAACTGGCCGGCCAGGTGGCAAGCCTGCTTCAGCGCGAACGGCTGCCCATGAGCTACCAGGTTCGCAGCAGGGAGGGCCGGCAAGGCCTTCAATGGGTGGCTGCGCAAGAGGGCCGGGAGCAGGCCGTGCTCAACGTCGAACCGAACTCGAGCTGGGGGCTGCGCCTGCGCATGTCGGTGCTGTCGACGTTCATCGACGAAGAGCTTCTGTGAGCCAGTCGGCTCAATAGGTGCCCGGATACGCCCCACCATCCGCCAGCACGTTCTGCCCGGTCAGGTAGGCCGCCTGCATGCTGCACAGGAAAGCGCAGATCGCGCCGAACTCTTCAGGCGTTCCGAAGCGGCGCGCCGGAATGGCTTTCTTGCGGTTTTCCCACACCGCATCGAAATCCTGACCGGACTTCTTTGCCGCGCCCGCCATGGTGCCCTTGAGCCGGTCGGTGTCGAAGGCGCCCGGCAGCAGGTTGTTGATGGTGACCCCCTTGGCAGCGATCTGCGTACGGGCCACGCCGGCGACGAAGCCGGTGAGCCCGCTGCGCGCGCCGTTGCTCAAGCCGAGGATGTCGATCGGCGCCTTCACCGAGCTCGACGTGATGTTGACGATGCGTCCGTAGCCGCGTGCGGCCATGCCGTCGACGGTGGCCTTGATCAGCTCGATCGGCGTGAGCATGTTGGCGTCCACCGCCTTGATCCAGGCGTCGCGGTCCCAGTCGCGGAAGTCGCCCGGCGGCGGGCCGCCGGCGTTGGTGACGACGATGTCGAATTCCTTGTGCAGCGCAAACGCGGCGGCCCGCCCTTCGGCTGTCGTGATGTCGGCCGCCGCATGCTTGACGAACGGCTTCGCGCCGCCCGGCGCGCCCGCAGCCGCGGCCATCAGTTTCTGCGCCGCGGCTTCGAGCACCTCGGCACCGCGCGCGACGATCACCACGTTGACGCCTTCGCGCACCAGCGCCTCGGCGCAGCCGTAGCCAAGCCCCTTGCTTGCGCCGCATACCAGGGCCGTGCGGCCCGCTATCCCGAAGTCCATGTCGTTTCTCCGGCGCCTCAGCGCCCAGTTCTTGTGAAGATGAATATGCCGGCGATCACCAGCACCGTACCCGCCGCGATCCATGCGGTGAAGGGTTCGCCCAGGATGACCACGCCCATCAGGATGGTCGACAGCGGCCCGACCATGCCGGTTTGCGCCGTCATGGCGGGGCCAACACGCTCTATGGCCATCATCACAGCCAACACCGGCAGCGCGGTGCAGAGGGTCGCATTGAGTACCGACAGCCAGATGACCTGGCTCGCCACATCCATGGCTGCGCTCATCGGCCGCAGCAGCACGAACTGCGCGATGCACAGCAGGCACGCCACGCTGGTCGCCAGCCCCACCAGCCTGAGCGAACCCAGGCGCTTGACGAACTCGCCGCTCGCCACGAGGTAGACCGCATAGCTCACGGCGCTCAGGAACACCAGCAACGTGCCCCAGGCGGCGCCGGCGCTCTGCCCCAGTTGCACCTCGTGGCCGAACACCAGCAGCACGCCGGCGTAGCTGACGGCTATCCCCGCGATCTGCCAGCGCGTGATGCGCCGCCGGTAGACGATCCAGCCGAACAGCAGCACCAGCGTCGGGTTGAGGTAGAGGATCAGCCGCTCCAGGCTGGCCGTGATGTAGGCCAGGCCCGCGAAGTCCAGGAAGCTGGAGAGGTAGTAGCCCGAGAATCCGAGGCCGAACACGCCCAGCCAGTCGTACAGCGTGAGCGCGGGCTTGCCGCGCCCGGCCCACCAGGCCATCAGCGCGAACAGCGGCAGCGCGAACAGCATGCGCAGCATGATGAGCGTAACCGCGTCGACGCCGTGGCGGTAGGCCAGCTTGACGATGATGGCCTTTCCGCTGAACGCGATGGCGCCCACCATTGCGAGCGTCAGTCCGGGTGCGAGGCTCTTGCGAGTCGTCGGGGCCAGCGAAGCGTCAGGCGGCATCGATGGTCAGAACCCCGCCACCAGGCCGTCGCGCCGCGCGTCGCTGGCGGCCACGTAGCCTTCGACCGCCGGATCGCCGGCGCGCCAGATGAACTGACCGGCGCCGAAGTCCTGGTAGGAGTCGTTGATCACATCGACCTTGTGGCCGAGCCCGGCGAGCCCCTGAACCGTCGCCGGATTCATGGCCGCTTCGACGTTGATCTCGAGGCCGCTGTTGAAGCGCCAGCGCGGCGCGTCGCAGGCCGCCTGCGGGTTCTGCGCATGGTCGAGCATGCGAACCAGCATCTGCATGTGGCCTTGCGGCTGCATGTTGCCGCCCATCACGCCAAAGCTCATCACCGGAGCGCCGTCCTTGGTAAGAAAGGCCGGGATGATGGTGTGGAAGGGACGCTTGCCCGGCGCCACCACGTTGGGGCTCTTGTCGTCCAGGCTGAAGCCGTGGCCGCGGTTCTGCAGGCTGATGCCGAAATCGGGCTCGACGCAGCCCGACCCGAAGCCCATGTAGTTGCTCTGGATGAAGCTCACCATCATGCCGCTCTCATCCGCGGCGGTGAGGTAGATCGTGCCGCCCTTGACGGGGTTGCCGGCCTTGAAGTCCTGCGCCTTGTTCACGTCGATGAGTTTGGCACGCGAGGCCAGGTAGGCGCCATCGAGCATTTGCACCGGTGTCACCTCCATCGACGATGGGTCGGACACATAGCGGTAGGTGTCGGCAAAGGCGAGCTTCATGGCCTCTATCTGCAGATGCTGCGAGGCGACCGAGTCGACCGGCAGCGATGCCATGTCGAAATGCTCGAGGATGCCGAGCGCGACGAGCGCCGCGATGCCCTGTCCGTTGGGCGGGATCTCATGCAGCGTGTGCTTGCGGTAGTCCTGGCCGATCGGCTCGACCCACTCCGGCTTCCAGCCGGCGAGGTCGCGCACCTTGAGGCTGCCACCGTTCTCGTTGCTGAACCGCTCGAGCGCTTCGGCGATCTCGCCGCTGTAGAAGGCATCGCCCCTGGTCGCGGCAATGGCCCGGAGGGCGCGCGCAGCGGCAGGAAAGCGGAACAGCTCGCCGACCTCGGGCGCACGCCCGCGCGGCAGGAACGACTTCGCAAAGCCGGGCTGCATGTTCAGGATCGGCGTGGCCGCGGCCCATTTCTGCTGCACCACCGGCGGCACGAGGTAGCCGCGTTCCGCGATCTCGATCGCCGGCGCCATCAGGTCTTCGAAGGGCAGCTTGCCGAAGCGCTCGGACAAGGCCACCCAGCCGCCCACCGCGCCCGGCACCGTGACCGAATCGATGCCGCGCTGGGGCGGCGTCGCACCATCGGCGCCATGCTTGCGGCGAAAGTACTCCGGTGTCCACGCCTCGGGCGCGCAGCCCGAGGCATTGAGGCCGTGCAGCTTCTCGCCGTCCCAGAGAATGCAGAAAGCATCGCTTCCCAGCCCGTTGCTGACCGGCTCGACCAGCGTCATGACGGCGGCGGTGGCAATGGCTGCATCGACTGCATTGCCGCCCTGCTGAAGAATGCGCAGGCCGGCCTGCGCCGCCAGTGGGTGCGAGGTCGAGACCACGTTGCGCGCGAAGACAGGAATGCGGGTGGACGTATACGGATTGGCGTAGTCGAATTTCATGTGGGTCAGTCCCCTGTGATCTTGCGTTCGGTGATGATCTTTTTCCACTTGGCGGCGTCCTGGGCCACCATGCTTGAAAGCTGTGCGGGCGTGCCGGTCGCCGGCGCGATGCCGAGCCGCGAAAGCCTGTCGAGCACTTCCGGGTCGGCGAGCGCCTCGTTGGCCGCCTTGTTGATGCGCGCCACGATATCGGCCGGCAGGCCCTTCGGCCCGTACAGGCCGAACCAGGTGTTCGACTCGAAGCCAGGCAGCACGTCGGCGATGGCCGGCAGGTCCGGCGCGAGCGGGCTGCGTTTGAGCGATGTCACCCCCAGCGCGCGCAGCCGGCCGTCGCGCACATGCGGCATGCCGGTCGGCAGCGAGTCGAAGAGCACGTCGATCTTGCCGCTGATGAGATCGGGAATCGCGAGCGCCGTGCCCTTGTACGGAATGTGCGTCACGAACACCCCGGCCTGCGACTTGAACAGCTCCGCCGTGAGCTGCACGATCGTGCCGTTGCCGCTCGACGCGTAGTTGAGCTTGCCCGGGTTCTTTCTGGCGTATTCGATCCATTCGCCGACCGTTTTTGCCGGTGAACTGTTGGGCACCAGCATGATGCTCGGCGCGTCGCCCACATGCGCGATGGGGCTGAAGTCGCGCACCGTGTCGTAAGGCAGCCGGGCGTTGATGGCCGGACCGATCGAGTGCGTGCTGGTGGTCGCCAGGAGCAGCGTGTAGCCGTCGGCGGGCGCCCGGACGGCGAGGTCGGAGCCGATCGATCCTCCGGCGCCGGGCTTGTTGTCGACCACCACCGTCGTGCCGAGCTTGTCCCCCATCTTCTGCGACAGGGTTCGCGCAAACAGATCGGTTGCGCCAGCGGCCGGGAACGGCACGATCAGGCGGATCGGCTTGTTGGGATAGCCCTGCGCCAGCACGACCGGCGCTGCGGACATGCACAGCGTGAAGGCAATGGCGTGGAGGAAGTGGATTCGTTTCATGCTTTGGATTCTGACGGTTTCGACAGAAATATTCACAAAGTAAAAAGCCGCCCGTGGGCGACTCTTCAGGTGATGCGATTCCAGAGACACCGCGGAACCGGCTTTGCCGGGCCGCTGGTATCGCCCCCGGCAGGGGGTGGGCGGCTACACGAAGTGAGCCAACCTGGGGGCGAGCGAAGACACCGCGGAACCGGCT
>JANOCL010000212.1:0-4195 GCA_031412135.1 Variovorax sp.
CCCGAAGCCGCGAACACACGCACCGGCGTCTGCGCAAAGCGGAACGCGGCAACGTCGGCGAAGGTGAACTTGCCAAGATTGCGCAGCCGTTCGGCGAGCAGGAAGGTCACGATCGGCCAGCCGACGAGGAAGCCGATCGAATAGATCAGGCCATCGAACCCGCCGACCATCACCGCCGCGGAGATACCTAGAAAGGATGCGGCCGACATGTAATCGCCGGCGATCGCTAGGCCGTTCTGAAAGCCCGTGATGCCGCCGCCGGCGGTGTAGAAATCGGCCGCCGATTTGGTCTTGGCAGCAGCCCATTTGGTGATGAAGAGCGTGCCCACGACAAAGATCGCGAACATGCTGATCGCAGTCCAGTTGGTTGGCTGCTTCTCGGCTTGCCCGAGGTCGGCGCCTGCTGCGAATGCGGCACCACCGGCTGCGAGCAGCGCCAGCGCGACCGCAGCGTCGTGCAGCGAGCGCGGCGCGTTCACTCGAGCGCTCCCTTGACGATCTGCTCGGTCAGCGCATCGAACTCGCGGTTGGCGCGGCGCACATAAAGCGCGGTGATGACCACCGTGAAGATGATGATGCCCAGCCCGATCGGCATGCCGATGGTCGTGACGCCTTGACCCAGGCGGGTCGCGAGGAAGGGCTTGTCGAACGCCACCAGGAGGATGAAACCGTAGTACACGACCATCATCGCCAGCGCGAGCCACCAGCCGAAGCGCGAGCGCCTGGACTTGAGCAACTGGTAATTCGGGTCGCGCACGACGCGCGTCGTCAGGTCGGCTTGCATGCGAATCTCTCTCTACTGTCGGATGGGCTTTGAGGCTTGGTCCTCGTCCAGGCGAGGATCCTGCCTTCGGGCTGCTCTGTCTGTGCGTTGGCGAACAGTGCGAGCTGTCGCACAGGCATCTAATGCGTGATGCCCTGAATCGGGATCCGCCATGCCTAACGCGTTCGACTTCTCGAACTCCCCGTTCGATTGCCTCGACGCGGCCGAGCAGCGGGTCGTTCGCGACAGCGTCGACATCGCCTACTTCCGACAGGATGAGACCATCCTCGGGCCCGAGATCGAGCCGATGCATCTGTTCGTCGTTATCAAGGGGCATGTGTCGCAGTTCGACGCGGATGAACTCGTCGCCACCTACGGGCCTGACGACTGCTTCGACGGCCGCTCGCTGGTGGCAGGCCGTACCGGCAACCGCTTCGTCGCGGCCGAGGAGGTGGTGGCCTACATGCTCTCCAAGCGTGCCTTCAGTGCGCTGATCGCTCGCAACGCCACTTTCGGGGCATTGCTGTTCTCCGATCTGAGCGAAAAGCTCGGGGCTCTCGCGCAGCGCCACAGCCAGCGGGAGCTGCATGCGCTGACGATGTCGCGGGTCGACGAAGCATTCCTGCGGCCCGCGCACATCGTCGACGGAGCGACCGACATCGTCGCTGTAGCCGCGGCGCTGCAGGCGCAGCGCGCCAGCAGCGTCCTGGTGCGCGACGGCACACGGCTCGGCATCTTTACCAGCACCGGGCTCCAGCGCGCGATCGTCGATGGCCGCCCCCTGGGTGCCCTGGCGGTGCGCGAGCTGGCCACATTCAAGCTGGTCACCATCGCGTCCGGTGCGCCGCTGTTCGATGCGCTCGCGCTGATGATCGAACATCAGGTGCACCGACTAGTCGTCATGGCGGGCGAAAGGATTGTCGGGCTGCTCGAACAGCTCGACCTGCTGAGCTTCCTGTCAAACCACTCGTACCTGATCACGGTGCAGATCGTGCGGGCCCAGGATCTGACCGCGCTGCGGGTACAGGCCAAGAAGATCTCGAGCTTCATCGCCTTGCTGTACCGCGGCGGCACCAGCGTGGGTCAGACAGCGAAGCTGGTGCAAGCGCTCAATGCCAAGCTCTTCGAGCGTGCATGGCAGCTTGTCGCGCCTGCCGAACTGGTGGCCGACAGCTGCCTGTTCGTGATGGGCAGCGAGGGGCGCGGCGAGCAACTGCTGAAGACCGATCAGGACAATGGCCTGATCCTGCGGGACGGTTCGGCCATCGAAGAAGCCGACGTGGCGCACGCGTGTCAGCGCTTCTCGGCCGCCTTGCGCGAGTTCGGCTACCCGGACTGCCCGGGCGGGATCATGGTCAGCAATCCGGCGTGGCGCCGCAGCGCAAGCGAGTTCACAAGCCTGGTGCGCCACTGGCTGCTTCGGCCCGCCCCCGAGGGCCTGATGGCGCTGGCGATCTTTGTCGACGCTCGCGCCGTCGCCGGTAATGCGTCGCTGCTGGCCGGTGTCCGCGCCGAGGTCGATCGGCTCGTGTCGGCCGACGACGCGTTGCTCGGCCGCTTCGCCGCCGCGATCGATACGTTTCCCGACCCGAGCGGTGGCTGGTGGAATCGAATCCTGCATCTCGTGGAGCCGGGCTCCCATACCCTCGACTTGAAGAAGGCCGGCATCTTTCCGATCGTGCATGGCGCGCGCAGCCTCGCGCTGCGCGACCATTTGCAGGAGACGGCCACTGCCGCGCGGTTGGAAGCGTTGGTGGCGCGCGGGCGCCTGCCTTCCGACATGGCGATCGACCTGGTCGAAAGTCTGCACTTCCTGATGGGTCTCAAGCTCAAGGCCGGGCTGACCGAGCTCAACACGCACGCCCGGGTGAGCGGCGGTGTGCGGACCGATCGACTCAGCAGCCTCGAACGTGACCTGCTGAAGGATTCACTCGCCGCGGTGAAGCGGTTCAAGGCGCTGGTGCGGCATCAGTTCCACCTCGAGGCGGCCTAGGGCGAGCCAAGATGTCCTGGCTCGGTTCAGTGCGGCGTCGCTGGATGCTCTACCACCTGGTCGACGCGCACTTCTCGTTCATGTACGACGATCCGCCGGCAGGAGAGTGGGTCGCGCTGGATTGCGAGACCACCGGCCTGGACGTGCGCAGGGACAAGATCGTCTCGATGGGTGCCGTGCGCATTGTCGGCAATCGATTGTTGACGAGCGAGCGTCTTGAACTACTCGTGCGTCCTAACCGAGCCATGACAGGCGATAACGTACGCGTGCACCGACTGCGTGAAAGCGATGTCGCCAAGGGGCTGGCACCCGAGCAGGCGATTCGCCGTCTGCTGGATTTCATCGGCAGCCGACCACTGGTGGGCTACTTCCTCGAGTTCGATGTCGCGATGCTGAACCGCGAGATCTGGCCGATGCTTGGCGTGCGCCTGCCCCAGCGCAAGATTGAGGTCTCGGCGATGTACTACGACTTCAAGAACCGTCAACTGCCGGCCGCCCAGCGCGGCGGCGACATCGACCTGCGTCTTGCCACGATGATGAGCGACTTGGGCTTGCCGTTGCGCGATGCACACGATGCGGTCAACGACGCCGTCATGGCGGGGCTCGCGTTCGTGAAGCTGCAGTGCTTGTTGGACGGTCGCTGACCCGTGACGAAACCGGGCGAACTTGTCATGCGGCTGGCGCGCCAGATCCGCAGAGGGTGAGATGTTGTTGCCCATTGGGTACCTTCGCAATGACAGCCACTGGCGGGCCTGGCGCCCACACGAGTGACCGGTCTGGGTCGGCAGCACCTGTTGTCCTTCGAAAACAGCTGTCGCTCAAACAGGTGACTGGACGAGGCTGGCAAGCGGTGATAGCGCCAGTGACTGCTGTGCCTGGCGGATTCAACTGGTCAACGTAGCGATCAGTGTGTTGCATCGACCAGTTGAATCCTCCCTCAAAAGCCGCCCGTGCTTCCCTACTTGACAAGATCTTCGACTGTCAAGTAGATGGCCCTTAGCTGCCGCACACCGGCTCGGATCGACTACCCGCAACCGCTGCAAAGCCGAAATTCAAGCTGTGAAGTCGAATGTCGCGAGAGGGCCCAAAGCGGCGGTCACTCGAACTCGCGTGAGCAACTGCGACCCTGATCCGCGAAAAGCTCCGCGCTTCAGCGGCGCAGAGGGGTTCGCCCGGCCCGTACCGCATACCGGGCTCAGTGGTCGATCGACGGCAGGAGGGGGCGCGGGATGCAACCCAGACTCGTCCACGCCCACCACCGCTCCCCCAAGCACCAACTCAAAACTCAGTCGACATCAGGCGCCACAGGATGCTGCGCCATCGCCTCCAGCGCCCGCACCAGTGCCGAATGGTCGGCCTGCCCATGGCCCAGCGCCGCGCATGAGTTCATCAACTGCGCCGCGCCCGCGGTCTGCGGCAGCGCCACGCCGAGCGACCGT
>JANOCL010000213.1:0-26100 GCA_031412135.1 Variovorax sp.
CGCAGAAGAACTCGGCCGTGTAGTGCACCTTGAGCCAGCCGGTGTGATAGGCCAGCAGCGAGTACGCCGCCGCATGCGACTTGTTGAAGCCGTAGCCCGCGAACTTCTCCATCAGGTCGAAGATCTCGTCGGCCTTCTTCTGGTCGATGCCCTTTTCTGCCGCGCCCTTGCGGAAGATCTCGCGGTGCTCGGCCATCTCCTCGGCCTTCTTCTTGCCCATGGCGCGGCGCAGCAGGTCGGCGCCGCCGAGCGAGTAGCCGCCCAGGATCTGCGCCGTCTGCATCACCTGCTCCTGGTAGACCATGATCCCGTAGGTCTCGGAGAGCATTTCTTCCACCAGCGGATGCGGATACTCGACCGGCTCGCGGCCGTGCTTGCGCGCGACGAAGCTCGGGATCAGGTCCATCGGGCCCGGCCGGTACAGCGCATTCAGCGCGATCAGGTCTTCGAGCCGCGTCGGCCGCGCGTCCTTCAGCATGCCCTGCATGCCGCGCGATTCGAACTGGAACACCGCCTCGGTCTTGCCCTCGGCAAAGAGCCTGTAGGTCGGGGCGTCGTCGAGCTTGATGTTCTCGTACGCGAAGCTTTCCTGCCCCTTGTGGCGCTGGACGATGAAGTCTTTCGCGATCTCGAGGATGGTGAGCGTGGCCAGGCCCAGAAAGTCGAACTTCACCAGGCCGATGGCTTCGACGTCGTCCTTGTCGTACTGGCTTACTGCCGAGTCGCTGCCCGGCTGCTGGTAGAGCGGGCAGAAATCGGTGAGCTTGCCCGGTGCGATCAGCACGCCGCCTGCGTGCATGCCGATGTTGCGCGTCATGCCTTCGAGCTTCTGTGCAAGCTCGACCAGCATGCGGACTTCTTCTTCCTTTTCTATGCGCGCCGCGAGCTGCGGCTCCATCTCGATCGCGTAGTTGTTCTTGTCGCCCTCGGGCTTCGGGTTCGGTGGGTACTGGATCGTGACCGGCTGCCCCGGCTTGTTCGGAATCAGCTTGCTGATGCCGTCGCAGAACATATAGCTCATGTCGAGCACGCGGCCCACGTCGCGGATGGCGGCGCGCGCAGCCATGGTGCCGAAGGTCGCGATCTGGCTCACCGCGTCGCGGCCGTACTTGTCCTTCACGTAGTCGATCACGCGGTCGCGATTGCCCTGGCAGAAGTCGATGTCGAAGTCGGGCATCGACACCCGCTCCGGATTCAGGAAACGCTCGAACAGCAGCTTGTATTCAAGCGGATCGAGGTCGGTGATCCGCAGCGCATAGGCCACCAGCGACCCGGCGCCCGAACCCCGCCCAGGCCCTACCGGGCAGCCGTTCTTCTTGGCCCAGTTGATGAAGTCGCCCACGATCAGGAAGTAGCCCGGGAAGCCCATCTTCAGGATCGTGGCGATCTCGAATTCGAGCCGTGCCACGTAGCGTTCGCGCTGTGCATCCCGTTTGGCGACGTCAGGGTACAGGTGCGCCAGCCGCTCCTCGAGCCCGTCGAAGGACGCGACCCGGAAGTAGGTCTCGATCGGCGTGCCGTCCGGCGTCGGAAAGTCGGGCAGCTGTGGCTTGCCGAGCGTGAGCGTGAGGCTGCAGCGCTTCGCGATCTCGACCGTGTTGGCGATCGCGCTCGGCACATCGGCGAAGAGCTGCACCATCTCGGCCCCCGACTTGAAGTACTGCTGGCGCGTGAACCGGCGCACGCGGCGCGGATTGCCGAGGATCTCGCCTTCGGAAATGCACACGCGCGCTTCGTGCGCCTCGTAGTCTTCCTCGGTCGCGAACTGCACCGGATGCGTCGCTACCACCGGCAGCCTGAGCCGCGCGGCAAGCTGCACCGCAGCCACCACGTGCGCTTCGTCGTCCGGCCTGCCGGCGCGCTGGAGTTCGATGTAGAAGCGGTGCGGAAACAAGCTCGCCAACTGCAGCGCAACACTGGCCGCCCGCTCGGCCTGGCCTTGCAGCAGCGGACCGCCAAGCGGCCCGGCCTGTGCACCCGACAGCGCGATCAGCCCACCCTGCAGCTCCTCGATCCAGGCCAGCTTGCAGGCGGCCTGTGCCTGGCCGCGGCCGACGTTCTGGGTCCATGCGCGGGCGAGCAGTTCCGACAGGTGCAAGTAGCCTTCGTTGTTCTGCACCAGCAGCACGATGCGGGTGAGCGCGCCGGGTTCGGCACCGCCCAGGCCTTCGACGTACACCTCCGCGCCAAGCAGCGGCTTGACGCCCTTGGACCGCGCTTCCTTGTAGAACTTGACCGCGCCGAACAGGTTGTTCAGGTCGGTGATCGCCAGCGCCGGCTGCCGGTCGGTGGCGGCCGCCTTGACGACTTCGTCGATGCGATTGGTGCCGTCGACGACGGAAAATTCGGTGTGCAGGCGAAGGTGAACGAACATGCATCGATTGTAGAAAGCGGCTGCTCCACGATGTGGGTTCGTCTTTCCTACAATCGCGCCCCGTGTCAAAGATTCTGAATATCGCCGCCTACAAGTTCGTCCGGATCGACGACGGCGAAGCTCTGCGCGAATCGCTTCGTGCGATTGCCCATTCGCTGGCGATCAAGGGAACGATCCTGATCGCGCCGGAGGGCATCAACCTGTTCGCAGCCGGCGCCGAGCAAGCCGTGCGCGCCCTCCTCGCGCAGCTGCACGCCGATGCGCGGTTTTCCGATCTGGAAGCCAAGGAGAGCTGGTCGCAGGCGCAGCCCTTCCGCCGCATGCTGGTCAAGTGCAAGCGCGAGATCATTCGCATGGACCATCCCGCCATCCAGCCGGCGGCCGGCCGCGCGCCGGGCGTCGATGCACCGACCCTCAAGCGCTGGCTCGACCAGGGCCATGACGACGCAGGAAAGCCGATCGCCCTGCTCGACACCCGCAATGCTTTCGAAGTGGACGAGGGCAGCTTCGACGGTGCCATCGACTGGCGCATCGCCAGGTTCACCGAGTTTCCCGAGGCCTTGCGCGCCAACCGCGACGCACTGGCCGGCAAGACGGTGGTCAGTTTCTGCACCGGCGGCATCCGCTGCGAGAAGGCCGCCATCCTGATGCGCGAAGAAGGTATCGCCGATGTGCTGCAGCTCGAAGGCGGCATCCTGAAATATTTCGAGCAGGTCGGCGGTGCCCACTACCACGGCGATTGCTTCGTGTTCGATGGCCGCCGGGCGCTGGCGCCCGACCTCAGCGCACGCTGCGCCGCGGCAAGCGCCCGGGCCGACGAGGACCCGGACCTGGCGCTCAAACAGGCGTAGTCAAACAGGGATGGTTTTCACGTCCGGCTCCTGCACGCCGAACGGATGTCCCGGCAGGGGAATGAATTCGGTTTCGCCCGGCACATGCCCCATGCGCTGCGCGGCCCAGTCGGCGCCGGCTTCGAGGATGCGCTCGCGCCGGCTCGAAACGAAGTTCCAGGTGATGAAGCGCGGGCCGTCGAGCGGCTCGCCGCCGATCACCACCACCCTTACCGCGCCTTGCGCCTGCAGCATGCCGCCCGCGCCGTCCGGCAGCATCCCCATGCTGTGCTGCGCAACGGCTGTGCCATTGAGCATCACATCACCGTCGATCGCGTAGACGGCGAGCTCGGGCGCCAGCGCCGGCAGCTCGAATCGCGCACCGGCTGGAAGGACAAGGTCGAGATAGACGGTGGGCGAGAGCGTCGCCACCGGCGATCGCAGTCCGAAGGCTTCGCCGACCAGCACGCGAACCGGGACGCCCTGCACGTCGAGCGATGGAATGTCGGCGGCGGCCGTGTGCGAGAAGCTCGGCTCGACCTCTTCATGCGCCTGCGGCAACGCGGCCCAGAGTTGCAGGCCGTGGTTCACATAGCTCGCATCGCGCAAATGCTCGGGCTTGCGCTCCGAGTGCACGATGCCGCGCCCGGCGGTCATCCAGTTGATCGCGCCCGGGCGAATCTCCTGCACCACGCCCAGGCTGTCGCGGTGCATCATCGCGCCCTCGAACAGATAGGTGACGGTCGCCAGCCCGATATGCGGATGCGGCCGCACATCGTGTTCGGCACCGGGCTTTTCGGCCGCCGGCCCGAAGTGGTCGAAGAACACGAACGGCCCGACCGATCGCCGCTTGGCTGCCGGCAGCAGGCGGCGGACCTTGAAACCGCCGCCCAGGTCCTTGTCATGCGGTTGAAGCAGCTGCAGCGGTTGCGTCATGACGATTCCCTGGCCCGGCGCGCCGCTTCGGCCACGCGCTCGCCGAAGGCGCGCGCCGTCTCCAGGTCGCCCGCCGCCATCTCGGCCGGGCTCGCATCAGACGGCGAGGTGGTCAGCAGCCCACCATAGCCGCCCACATAGTTGATCGAGTCGCGCCGCGCCGCCTTGTCGTTGCTCGGCTTGGTGCCCAGGCTGACCCACAGGCCGCTGTGCTGCATCGCCAACTGCCAAAGGTAGGCGATGGTCGCGAACTTGTCGCCGTTCATGGCCGCGCTGTTGGTAAAGCCGGCAAAGAGCTTGTCTTTCCAGCCCTGCACGTACCAGACCTTCGAGGACGCGTCCGCGAACTTCTTGAACTGCCAGCTCGCGCCGCCCATGTAGGTTGGCGAGCCCATGACGATCGCGTCGGCCGAAGCAAGCGTCTCCCAGCCACCGGCCGGCAGATTGCCGTCGGCATCGATCGCGAGCAGCTGCGCGCCCGCGCCTTCGGCCACGGCCTGCGCCACCCGCTGCGTGTGGCCGTAGCCGGAGTGAAAGACAACGACGATATCGGTCATGCGAATGTCTTTCGGGCTTCAGCGCTTGTCGACGCTCAGGCGGCCGGGACCGAAGGCCCAGAACGCCAGCAGGCCACCCACGATCGCGAGGTTCTTGAAGAACATCATCTGGTTCAGCATCACCTTGTCGGCGGGCATCGACCAGTAGTTGTGGAAGCCGAACGATGCGACCACGGTGAACACGGCAATGCCCAGCGCTGCCCAGCGGGTCTTGAAGCCGACCAGCAGCGCGAGGCCGAGACCCAGCTCCACGATGATCGCGATCGCTGCGGCAACCTGCGGCAGCGGCAGGCCGGCGGAGCTGATGTAGCCCACCGTCCCGGCAAAGCCCATGAGCTTGCCGAAGCCGGCCGGGATGAACAGTGCGGCCAGCAAAACGCGCCCGACCAGCGCGGCGACATCCTCCTTGGACGTGGTGGTGACGCCGGAGCTGGTGCGGGCGGAAACGGATGTGGACATGAAAAGACTCCTCGTTGAAAAAAATGGATTGAAGCAGATGTGCGAAGCGGCGCTCAGGCCGCCAGGTCGAACACCAGCACTTCGGCATTCGTGGCCGCGCCGAGCGCGAGTTGCGATTCGCCCTCGATCATCGCGGCATCGCCGGCTGCAAGCCGCGTACCGTTGACTTCGAGTTCGCCGCGTACCAGCTGCACATAGCTCTTGCGCGCGGTGTCGAGCGAAAGTGTCGCCTCTTCGCCGCTGTCGAAAAGACCCGCATAGATGCGCGCATCGGCATGCACCAGCACCGAGCCGTCGGCACCGTCCGGCGAGGCCACCAGCCGCAGCCGGCCGCGCTTGTCGGCTTCGGAAAAATTCTTCTGCTCGTAGCCCGGCGCGATGCCGCGGACGTTCGGCTCGATCCAGATCTGCAGGAAGTGCGTGGTCTGGTCGGCCTTGTGGTTGAACTCGCTGTGCATCACGCCGCGGCCCGCGCTCATGCGCTGCACGTCGCCCGGCGGAATGGTTTCCACATTGCCCATGCTGTCCTTGTGCGCGAGCTCGCCCGAAAGCACGTAGCTGATGATTTCCATGTCCTTGTGCCCGTGGGTTCCGAAGCCGGCGCCGGCGGCGACGCGGTCTTCGTTGATCACCCGCAGGTTGCCGAAGCCCATGTGGGCCGGGTCGTGGTAGCCGGCGAACGAGAAACTGTGAAAGGAGCGCAGCCAGCCGTGATCGGCGTAGCCGCGTTCCTGGGATTTGCGGACTTGCAACATCGTTGACTCCTGCCCGGCGCAACAGGCCGGGCTTTCGAATGCCGCGCCGGATGCGCAGCGGATGTGAAGAACTTTAGGCCCCACAACCCCCTTCGGAAGTGCTCGGGTTTGATGGCATCATTCAATTTTTTTGATCGATCGAGCCATGCCGACCGCCCGCGAAGTGCTCACCCCCGATGCGTTTTCGATGCTGCAGACCGTGGCGAGCACCGGCAGCTTCGCGGCCGCGGCGCGCCAGCTGAACGTGGTTCCGAGTGCGCTGAGCTACCGGGTGCGGCAGATCGAGGACGCCCTGGACGTGCTGTTGTTCGATCGCAGCGCGCGCCAGGCGCGGCTGACCGAGGCCGGCGTTGAACTGCTGCGCGAAGCCTCATGGCTCCTCGGCGAGATCGATGCAGTGGCGAACCGGGTGCGGCGCGTGGCGACGGGCTGGGAGCCGATGCTGACGATCGCGGTCGACAGCGTCATCGCGCGCGATCCGGTGCTCGACCTCGCCTCGGCGTTCTTCGCGCTCGATCCACCCACCCGCCTGAAGCTGCGCGACGAGACGCTGCTCGGCACCATCGAGGCACTGGCCAGCGGCGAGGCCGACCTGGCCATCGGCGCGGTGCTCGATGCCTCCAGCCTCGCATTCGGCGCCACCGGCATCCGCAGCCGGCCGCTGGGCCAGCTTGCCTTCGTCTATGCCGTGGTGCCGCACCATCCGCTGGCCCGTCTCGAGGCGCCGTTGTCGGACACCGTGCTGCGACTGCACCGCGCGGTGGCGGCCGCCGATTCGTCGCGTGCCGGGCAAGCCATGACGGTCAACCTAGTCGGCGGCCAGGACGTGCTGACGGTGCCGACCATGCAGGCCAAGCTTGCTGCGCAGCTGCGCGGCCTGGGCGGCGGCTTTCTGCCCGAGCCGATGGCGCGGCCCTACATCGACGCCGGCCACCTGGTCGAACGCACCACCGAACGAGCGCCGCCAATTGCCACCATGCATTGCGCGTGGCGCGAGCGCACGGCCGGCAAGCCCGGACGCGCGCTCGAGTGGTGGCTGGAGCAGCTCGATCACACCGAAACGCGCCGCGCCCTGCTCGAGCGCCACCGAGGCTCTTGAACCGTGGCCGGTTAGAGTCGCGCTGAGCGCCAACACACAAAGAGACATGCCATGACCAAACGCCCCGCCGCCGACCGCCATCGATCCACCTCGCCGCGCCACTACGCCGTCGTCGGCGCAGGCATTGCCGGCGTGGCCTGCGCGCGCACCCTGGTGCAGGCGGGCCATCGCGTCACTGTTTTCGAACGCGAAGCCGCCGCCGGCGGCCGCATGGCGAGCGAATCCACGCCCTTCGGCAAGTTCGACAGCGGCGCGCAGTACTTCACTGTGCGGGACCCGCGCTTCGCGCGTGCAATCGAAATGGCGCCACAGCTCTGCAAGCCCTGGAGCGCCAATCTCGTGCGCGTGCTCGATGCTCATGGGCGCGTGGCCGAAGCCGCCCTGCCCTCGCGCGAATCGCATTGGGTCGCACAGCCCGGCATGGATGCGCTGGTCGCGCACTGGGCCAAGCCGCTGGGCGACGCGCTCGTCACGCAGACGCAGGTCACCCACATCGAGCCCGACGCGCTCGACGGCAAGCGGTGGCAACTGCGCACCATCGCCACCGACGATTCGAGGCATGTCTATTCGGGTTTCGATGCGGTGCTGCTCGCTGCGCCGCCTGCGCGCACGCGCGCCCTGCTCGGGGACGGCAAGCTGTCGGCCGTGCTCAACCAGAAGATCGAAGCGGTGCGCATCGCGCCCTGCTGGACGTTGATGATCGCGTTTCCGCAGGCCAACCAGGCGACGCTTTCGCACCTCGGGCCACAGTGGAACGCCGCGCGCAGCACGCACCATCGCGTGGCGTGGCTGGCCCGCGAGTCGTCCAAGCCCGGTCGCGACCGCATCGAGCGCTGGACCCTGCAAGCCAGCCCGGCCTGGTCGCAGGAACATCTGCGCGACGATGCCGCACGCGTCGAGGCCAAGCTGCTGCGCGCGTTCGCCGAGATCACCGGCATCCGTGCCGCGCCCTCGCATGTACAGACGCGCTGCTGGAACGAAGCGCAGACGCAGGTGCCGATCGGCGCGCCGCATCTGTGGGACGCCAAGGCCCGCATCGGCATCGCCGGCGACTGGTGCACCGGCCATCGCGTGGAAGACGCATTCCTCTCCGGCCTCTCGCTGGCGCTCAAGGTGGCGTGAGCCGGATCGGGCGATTCGCGCCCTCTCCCACCGGGCCGCTGCACGCAGGCTCGCTGGTTGCGGCGCTGGCCAGCTGGCTCGACGTGCGTGCCCGCGGGTCCGGGGCGCGCTGGCTGGTCCGCATCGAAGACGCCGACACCGAGCGCTGCCTGCCGGGCATCGGCGAGCAGATGCTGTCGCAGCTCGCGGATTGCGGCCTCGTGCCCGATGCGCCGCCGGTCTGGCAGACACAGCGCAGCGATCTCTATCGAACCGCGCTTGACCGCCTGAAGACGCTCGGGCTGGCCTACCCCTGCAGCTGTTCGCGCAAGGACATCGACGAGGCACTCGCCCGCAGCGGCGCACCGCATGCGCGGCATGGGGAACGCATCTATCCCGGCACCTGCCGCGACGGCCTGCACGGCAAGCCGGCGCGGGCCTGGCGCTTCGCGACGACGAAGTTCGAAGCCACGTGCCCGCCGCAGGCCTCGCACTGGACCGACCGCCGGCTCGGCCCTCAACACCAGAACGTCACGCAGCAGGTCGGCGACTTCGTGCTCCGGCGCGCCGACGGTCCGTGGGCCTACCAGTTGGCGGTGGTGGTCGACGATGCCGACCAGAACGTGACCGACGTGGTGCGTGGCGAAGACCTGGCCGATAACACCGCGCGGCAGATCCTGTTGCAGCGTGCGCTCGGTCTGCCAACGCCCAGCTACCTGCATACGCCGCTGGTGCTTGGCATCGACGACGAAAAGCTTTCCAAGCAGAACGGTGCGGCGCCCATCGACACGGCGACGCCGGCTGCTGCGCTGGCCGCGCTCGATGCCGCGGCCGGCGTGCTCGGGCTCGCGCCAACGACGGCCTCGAACCCTGCAGACGCCCTGGCCGGCTGGGTTGCCGGCTGGCGCGCTCTCTACAATCCGCGCCCGTGATGAACCTGCCAGACACCGACCCCGCACCCGACGATGCCGCACCCGCTTCCGAGGAAGCATTGCCGCATCCCTTGCACCGCCGCCTGAAGAGCTTCGTGCGCCGCGCCGGCCGAACCACCGACGGCCAGGCCCGCGCGTTCGCGGAACTCGGGCCGTTGTTCCTGCTGCCCTACCGGGCCGAACCGCTGGACCTGACGGCCGCCTTCGACCGCGCCGCGCCGACCGTGCTCGAGATCGGGTTCGGCATGGGCGAGGCCACGGCGCACATCGCTGCGCTGAAGCCCGAGACGAATTTCCTTTGCTGCGAAGTGCATGAGCCGGGCGTCGGCGCGCTGCTCAAGCGCATCGGCGAACTGCAGCTGCGCAACATCCGCATCTGCGCCCACGATGCGGTCGACGTGATCGACCACATGCTGCCGCCCGGCGTGCTGGCCGGCGTGCATGTGTTCTTCCCCGACCCGTGGCACAAGGCGCGGCACAACAAGCGACGGCTGATCCAGTCGCCTTTTGTCGAAAAGCTGGCGCTCCGGCTCGCGCCCGGCGGCTTGCTGCATTGCGCGACCGACTGGCAGCCGTACGCCGAGCAGATGCTCGACGTGCTGTCGAACGAGCCGCTGCTGCGCAACACGGCCGACGGCTACGCGCCCAAACCCTCGTACCGGCCGCTCACCAAATTCGAAAACCGCGGCCTGAAGCTGGGCCACGGCGTCTGGGACGTGGTGTTCGAACGCGCCTAGTTCGCCATCAGCGGATTGCGGCGCTCGTCGTCCAGCCGCTGCTGTTGGCGCACCGCATCGCATTGCGGGTGCGCCTTGAAGCGCGCGTCCTGGCATTGCTCTGCCATGCAGCGCGCAGCCGAGAAGAAGTTCATTCCGGCACAGACGGCACCCGGTTCAGCCGCGGCGCGTGGCCGAGCGGCCGGGACAGGCGCCGGGGCCGGCGTCGGCACTTGCACCGACACCGATACCGAAGCAGGAGCCGCGGGAACTTTTGCGCCGGCTGCAGCGGCCGGCGCTGGTGTGTTGCGTGGCTGCAGCGTGGAGGCAGGCGCCGCCGGTCGCGACAACTGTGCAGCATCGACGGCGTCCGGCACCAACGCATCCGGCACCGCAGCGACGGGCGCAGGGGCGGCCGCTTGCACGGGGGGCGTGATCACGGGCGCTGCAGCCAAGGGCGCGGACGCCGTGGCCTCGGGCACGGCCGATTCCACGTCCTCCGGTGCCGCCTGGGAGATGTACAGCGCACCGGCAAGCAGCCAGCCGGCCGCGCCCACCAGGAGCGCGAGGACAAAGGCCGTGACGCCGAGCCACAACCGCCTGCGCGCGCGCGTCGCTGCCGTGAAGGTGTCCGGCGCATCGACCTGCGTTCGGGAGGCACCGGGCGCGCCGCGCCGCAGCTTCCAGGACAGCAGGCGTGGTTGCGCGGGCTCGGTCGGCGCGAAGTCAGGCAGTCCGGAAACCGTAGGCAGCGCGTTCACGCACTCGATGCAGAACTTGGCAATCGCCCGGTTTTCGGTATTGCAGCGTTGGCACACCACTTTCATGGCGAACCGGTCTCAGTGTGCCGCGCAGGGAACTTCGTCGGCGGCGCAGTTTCCCTGGGCTGCCAGCACGTGTTTCTGGGCCGTCATGATCAGCGCCGCCCGGTAGGCCGAGCGGCTGGCCGTCTTGGTGTGGGTGATCAGCGTCTTCCACTCCCGCTCCAGGTCGTGCGGCGTGCGGTCGGTGCGGCGATTCATGAGCGCCTGGCTGACGTCGATCAGCGCGGCGGCCGAACTCAGGCAGACGTTGATGGCCGACTGCGCCGCACTGGCGCGGAACTCCTGCTCGGGGCTCTGCGGCGACTCGGTCAGTTCGTCCAGCAGGGAGTGTGCGGTGGGTCCGTGGTACGGCGCGCCTTGCAGTTCGCTGTCGGCGCGTGCGAGCACCTTCTCGATGGCGGCAAGCGCTTCTTCCAGCAGGTCGATGTCAGTTTGGTTTTGCTTCATGTCACTCCACGGAACCTCCGAGGCCAGGCGGCATGGTGACAGCGGAACGGGTTTTCGCCGCGTGCAAATTGCACGGTGGCGATACAAACGTTGACGATTCGAGACGACGGGGTTCTACACCGGCAGCAGCTGGACATCGAACACCCGCTCGACAAGCCAGAGTGCGGCAAGCACTATGGCCAGCACCGAGCCGGCCTTCAGCACGACGGCCGGGTAGCCGCGCCAGCCGCGCAATGCCAGGAGCAATGCGAGTGCAACGCTCACGATCACCAGCTGGCCGGCTTCGACGCCCAGGTTGAACTGGAACAAGGCGGAAGCAAAGCCAAGCGCCGGAAGCTCCAGCTCCCCGAGCACGCTGGCAAAGCCGAAGCCGTGGATCAGGCCGAACAGGAAAGAGAACAGCTTGCGCCGGCCGCGCAGCACCGGATGAAGGTTGTCGAGCGCCGCCACGATGATCGTGATCGCGATGGCCGGCTCGATCACCCGCGGCGAGATCGTGATCAGCTTGAAGCTCGCCAGCGCCAGGGTGATCGAATGCGCAACGGTGAACATGGTGACCAGCCCGACCATCGGCCATACCGCTTCGCGCCAGGTCGCCACCGGCTGCCAGCCGCCATCGCGGCGCCGCAGCACGGCAGGCAGCAGCATGCAGATCAGGAACAGCACATGGTCGTAGCCGATCAGGATGTGATGCACGCCGTCGCGGAAGAAGCCATGGCCAGCGGCAGGCGCGGCGCTTGCATCGGGCGCGGCCGCAGTTGCCGTTGCCGCAGCTTCGCCGGGCCAGGCCACGGCGATCGGCCCGCCTGACGGGTCGAGGGAGCGCACGGCAGTTGCCGCGCCGCCATCCGATGCGACGCGCAGCAGCCCGCGATGGGTGGGATCAATTTCGCGAAAGAGGCGGTAGTCGACCTCCAGCGTCGCAGCGGGCTCGCAGCGTCCCTGCAGCCGGAGCACCAGATAGGCGCCGTCGACGCGGTCTTCCACTGCGGCCGGCTCGGCCGGCGCCAGCGCGCAGCGTCCCTGCTGGAACCGCAGGCGCGCCATCGCGTAGGCCTGGATATCGTCGATGCGCGTGCGGACTTCGCCCCAGGTCAGCTTGCGGTCGGCGTTGGCGTCGAGATCGAGCGTCGCATCGAGGTCGCGCAACGCGATGTCCCATCGTGCGGCCAGCATGTTGTCTGCGCTGCGGTGGAGCTGCAGGTACGCATCGCTCGCCTTGTGCGCCAACGCGGGGAGCGCAGCGGTCGCCAGCCCGATGCAGAGCAGTGCGGATGCGCAGGCGCGTTGCCAGCGGCCGATCCAGAGCCAGGCCGGCCAGGCGAACACGTCAGAGGATCGCATCGATGCGCGCGTCCTTGAGGCCTGTCCGCTGAAGCAGCGCCTTCACCTCGCGGCGCGCTGCTTCGTCGCGCGCGGCAACGGCCGCACGCGCGAACAGCAGCAGGTCGATCGGCTCCCGCTGCAGTTGAACGTTGACGCGCGCCAGCGCGAGCGCCTGCTGCGGATCGTCCTGCACGTCGAGGGCGAACAGCGCTTCTTCCCGCGCATGCACCGCGGTCGTGCCGGGCCGCAACCCGGCCGCTTCGAAACGGGCCTGCAGTTCGCGGGCTTCCGGCGACGCCGACTGGCTGGAGCCGCTTCGGTGCGCGGCCGCCAGGCGCAGCAGCACGGCGTCGCTGCGGGGCTCCTTGGCGAGCAGGGCCGCGACCTCGGATGCACGGCCGCGGCGCTGGAGAAAGTCGCTGTAGGCGAGCAGCAGGTAGCCCGAGCGCTCGGCTTCCAGCGCCTGCCGGTAGGCGGCATCTGCGGCCGCCGGCCGGCCGGCGAGTTCTTCGATTTCGGCCACGCTGGTCAGGAGCCATTGGCGCGTGCCGGCGTTGCGCGGACCTTGCAGGGCGGCGTCGGCCAGGAGCCCCTGCAAGGCAGTGCGGGCCGCGGCATGGTCGCCGCGCAGGCCGGCGTTCTCGGCCAGGCAGGCGACGCCGTACAAGGCCGGGCCGACCCGGCCGAGCGAGCGGCATGCGGCGTCGGATTCGGCATAACGGCCACGCACCCGCAGGATGGTGGCCAAGGTGATCCACGCCTGTGCGTTCGACGGCTCGCGTGCCAGCGCCATCTTCAAGGTCGCTTCGGCGCCGTCGAAATCGTGCAGGAACTGCGCCACGGTCGCGCGCATGACAAGTACGGCCGCCGGCGTGGTGTCGGCAGAAACCGGCTCCCACGCCTGCAGCGCGCCCATTGCGCGACCGGCGTAGCGCGCATCGCCCTGCGAACGCGCAAGCTCGAGATACGCCTGCGCGGCGGCGATCGCCACGCGTTCGTCGCGCGGCCGCTGGGCAAGTTCGCGCCGCAAGCGCCGCTCTTCGCGCGCCCAGCCGGCGACGAAGGGAAGGGTCTCGACGACGACGTCGTCGTTGGCCGGCACGTGCGGCTGCGCTTGCGCGAAGCCGAGCGTGCAGAAAGCGGCGCATGCCAGCAAGAGCCATCGGCCGATGGCGCGCACTTGCATGCTGCCGCGGTCGATCACTGGGTGGCGACCGGCTCTTTGGTTTCCGACACCGGCGGCGGATCGTACGCCGCGACGTCCGCCGGCTCGGCGGTGTCAAGTATCGAATCGACCAGGCCCTTCACGTAGGCGATGAAGTTGTCGTAGGGATCGCTCGCCGCCGGCGGCGGCGGCGCGGTGCCGACGGGAAAGCCTCCACCGCCCCCGCCCCCACCGCCGCAGCCGGCCAGGAGGACCGCTGCGAGCAGCGGCGCGGCCATTTGATAGATCTTGCGGTTCATTCGCATCTCCTCACTGTGCGCCAGGCAGCGGCGTGTTCAGGTACGGGAAGGTATCCGGAAAGTCGGCCGGGCTCTGTGCCGCGCCGTCGGTCAAGGCCGCACCGCCTGCGGGAGCGTCTCCTGGCGCGCAGCCGACCTTCAAAGTATCGCCTGCGCCGGTTGCCACGCACAGCGCGCCCATGGCGACGCGGAGTTCCGCGTCGACGATATCGTCGCCCGGTCGCCGGCCATTCGGAAAGCCTGCGTTGTCGCCGGCCAGCACGCCGAGAGCGTTTTGTGTCGCCTTGGCAGTCGGCGCGATGCCGGTGTTCAGGCGCAGCATTTCGGAGGCCTTCACGTTGGCGGGCTTGTTCACGCCGTCGATGCCGGTCAGGAATGCGGCGACCAGGTCGGTGCGCGGGAAGTTCGTCGGTGCGGGCGCGCTCGGGAACAAGGTCTGGATCAACGCCGGCAATGTGGGGTTAGTCACGTAGTCGGCGAACTGACCGTCGTCCTTGGGCTTCGAGCTGTTGAACTTGTCCTTGTCCTTCAGGCCGATCACCACTTCATTCACCAGCGGCATGCCCAGGCGCGAAACCTGTGCCCACGCGCCGCCGTTCAGCGACGCAGTGCCGTGGCCGCTCTTGGGCGGGCTGGCGATCAGGCGGCCCTGGCGCACGCTGGCGCTGGTCCAGCCGCCGATGATCGGGCTGCCTGCCGTGGTCACGCAGGCGATCGGCACTTCCATCGCCAGCGTGGTCACGTTCTTGTCGGCCAGGGCGTCCGGGTTTGCGTTTGCAGCGCCCAGCGGATTGAGGTTGATCAGGTCGAAGATCTGGCCGAGGGCCACCTTGAAGGGGTCCTTGCGCTGGCCGACGAACACGCGCCCGGGTGTGGCGCAGCCGGGAATGTTCACCGCATAGATGTGCTGGTTGGCGTAGGTGGCATAGCCGGTCGGGCTGCCGAATGTCTTGTTGCCGATGTTGTCGGTGGGTTTGTCGAACTCCGCTCCGCCGCCCGCCCGGGTGACTGCTGCGACAGTGCCGCTGCGCCGATCGCCGCGCACCACGTTCACCGAGAAGGTCTCGCGCAGGTTGCTGGTTGCCTGGTTCGGCGCCGAAATGCCGCCGGCCTGCACCAGCGGAATCGACACCTGCTTGCCGCCGACGGGCAGCTGGATGTCACGCAGCGTGTTCTTGAACTTGAACTGGAACGTGATGTTCTCGACCGCATCGCCGTCGGTGTCGAGGTGAATCTCGTACAGCCCGTTGGGGTCCATCGTGAAGTAGTTGGGGCCGCCATATGCGCTCTGGTCGGGCTGGTAGTCCGCGATCAGGGTCACGAAGTCCTGGCGGTTGGGCTCGTAGCTGCGGAACATGTAGAAGTCCGTTGCATCGAGCTTCGGCATGCCTGCGATGGAAGGCGCTTCGCGGTGGCTGGACGCGAAAGCGCCGCCGGCCGCTGCTGCGCACAAGAGCAGAACGCAGGCTTGAACGGGTTGTCTCTGAAATTTCATCGGCGTCACCTCAAGAATGGAAAGTTTTAGAAAACAGCGCACGACAACCCGCATGCGGAATCGCTGTGCCTTGCGGATACGCGGCAATAGTTGACGTGGATACGGTGCGTTTGGCGCAATGGAGCATTGCGGATTTGGCAAGCTGCGCATGCCCCCCAGGGCCGACCGGCGCGTGGTTGCGCTCGGCAATCGGTCTTGTCAACTTCCTGACACCCCTCAGCAGCCACTGGGTCTACAGTGGGCGCCGCACCCCACCGGAGACACCCCACGATGAACGCAAGAGCGAACTTCACCCGCATGCAGGACAGCACGCGGGAAGACTGGCAAACGATCGGCGGCGAGTTCATGCAGTTCGCGGGCGGACTGACCGGCCGCGTCGTCAAGCACCTGCAGATCCTCGAGGGCGACTACGGCGGCTTCCCGGTCGACCGCTATACCCACTCGCTGCAGACCGCGACGCGCGCGCTGCGCGATGGCCGCGACGAGGAGTACGTGGTGTGCGCGCTGCTGCACGACATCGGCGACACGCTGGGCTCGTTCAACCATCCGGACATCGCAGCCGCGATCCTCAAGCCCTTCGTCACCGAAGAGAACCACTGGATGGTGCAGAACCACGGCATCTTCCAGGGCCACTACTTCTTTCACCACATCGGACTCGACCGCGACCTGCGCGAGAACTTCCGCAGCCATCCCTCGTTCGATCGCACGGCCGAGTTCTGCGCGCTCTACGACAACCCGGCATTCGACCCACGGGCCGAGACACTGCCGATTACCGAGTTCGAGCCGATGCTGCGCCGCGTGATGGCCACGCCGCGCCAGAGCATCTACAAGGCCGCGCTCGCCACTCTTTGAAAGGAACCCGCACCATGAACGCCATCACCCAACCCGAAATCCAGAAGCTCGTGTCCGCCGAGGAATGGCAGCTGCGCATCGACCTTGCAGCCTGCTACCGGCTGGTTGCGCTATACGGCTGGAGCGACCTGGTATTCACCCATATCAGCGCCCGCGTGCCGGGGCCTGAACACCATTTTCTGATCAACCCCTACGGGCTGATGTTCGACGAGATCACCGCGTCGAACCTGATCAAGGTCGACGAGAACTGCAACAAGGTGATCGATTCGCCCTACCCGGTCAACCCGGCCGGCTTCGTGATCCACAGCGCGGTGCATGCGGCGCGCGAAGACATCCAGTGCGTGATGCACACCCACACCCGCGCCGGCATCGCGGTGAGTGCGCAGAAGAACGGCGTGCTGCCGATCAGCCAGCAGTCGACCTTCGTGCTGGCGTCGCTCGCCTATCACGGGTACGAGGGCGTGGCCTTCCGCGACGACGAGAAGCCGCGGCTGCAGGCCGACCTGGGGCGCGCCAACTTCCTGATGCTGCGCAACCACGGCCTCCTGACCTGCGGCAAGACCGTCGCCGATGCCTTCCTGTCGATGTACACCTTCGAGAACACCTGCCAGATCCAGATCGCCGCGCAGTCCGGCGGCGGCGAACTCACCCAGGTCGACCCGAAGATCGTCGAGGGCGTAGGCCAGGCCATGAAGGTGCAGACCGGCGGCCTCGGCGGTGCGTTCGTATGGCCGTCGCTCATTCGCAAGCTCGATCGCATGGACGCGAGCTACAGGCAGTAGCTCAGGAACTGCTGCGCCCGAGACAGCGCCGATAGCGTTCATCGACCCGGTTCGCGAACCATGATGTCGTGAGCTTGCGCGTGATCTTCGGGCCCTTCAGTTCGATCTGGGGCATCGATGCGCGTGGCAACGCACGACCTTCAGCCTTCTCGGCCATTGCAAACACGCGCTGATAGAAGGTCGTGCGCTCGAGATCGGCGTCCTCGCCGCGTTCCAGATCGCGCCGGATGGCGCTCTGGCTCATGCCCAGGCGCCCGGCGAGCACGCGAGCAGCCGATTCGGTACTGCCCGGTTGTTCACTGCCGTCGTGCCTGACCAGGTCCCCGTCCCGTACCAGCGGAATACCGGATGCAATGCCGATGGCGTTCTGCAGCGCGGCATTGCGGCTCGCGTGGTGGCCGGCGTTGAAGTCGGCGAAACGGTACAGCGGCTTTTCGTAGCTAGCGGGGTAGTCGAGCAGGTGGGCAATGCCGAAGTACATGCCGCCACGGCGCGTGAACACCTCCTGCCGCATGCCGTCTTGCAGCGCATAGGGATAGGGGCGCATCCTCGCGTGGCGCTCTGCATAGTCGATGCTCACCTGCATCGGCCCGCCGGTGCGTACCGGATTCCAGCCGGAGAACAGGCGCCGGCCCATGGGCACGATGCCGATGAAGTCTTCGAAGATTTCGCTCAGCTCCCGCTCTGTCTTCGCCTGGTCGATGCGGTCGCCATAGCTCCTGCCGCCGTTCGACGGCAACTGCAGTGCGGCGCGCACGGCCAGCATGGGCACGCCCGCGCGCTCGGCGCGTTCCTCGATCTGCCGCCAGGCTATCCGCGAAAGACCCGGCACAGCCGGATCGGCCCGAAAGCCGGACTCCTGCTCCGTCACAGCCACTGCTGCGCAGATGTTGGACGCTGTCGGCTGCAGCTGCAAAGCCGCGAATGCGGCGTAGATGTCGGTCGCCCAGCCGGTCCGGTCGGCCGTCTGGGGCGGCAGCAGATCGGCAATGAGGGCGCGCGCCTCGGACGGGCGCAGGCTGGCCGGCTCGCGCACAGGCTCCTGGTTCGCGCAGCCGGCCAGCACCGAGATGGCCAGCAGTGCAACGCGCGTCGAATGGCGGCCGGTCGAAGTCATCGAACGATTCTGCCCGACGACGCGAAGCCCGAGGCCGCATAGACTGGCGGCCCGACCACGGCCTGCGCCATGACGCCAACCATCCCCGCTTCCATCGTCTCCGCCTTCGCGCCCACCGGCAAGCTGCGCGCGTCGATCAACCTCGGCAATCCGATCCTCGCCCGCAAGGACGCGTCGACCGGCCAGCCCACCGGCGTGTCGGTCGACCTGGCGCATGCCTTCGCCGATCGGCTCGGCGTGGGCGTCGAGCTGGTCGTGTTCGATGCCGCTGGCAAGTCGGTGGATGCGGTGAAGGCCGAGCAGGCCGACATCGGCTTCTTCGCCATCGACCCGCTGCGCGGCGAAGGCATCCGCTTCACCGCGCCCTATGTGCTGATCGAGGGCGCGTACCTGGTGCGCGCAGATTCGCCGCTCGCCGACAACGCCGAGGTCGACCGGCCCGGGCGCCGCGTGATGGTCGGCAAGGGCAGCGCCTACGACCTTTACCTCACGCGCGCGATCAAGGCGGCGCAGCTCCTGCGCGCACCGACCTCGCCTGCCGTGGTCGATGCCTTCCTGGCCGAGAAAGCCGATGTCGCTGCCGGCGTGAAGCAGCAGCTCGAAGCCGATGCCGCGCGGCTCGGCGGCCTGCGCCTGCTGCCCGGCCGCTTCATGGTGATCCAGCAGGCGATGGGCACGCCGACCTCCCGCGGTGCGCAGGCCGACGCGGTGCTGTCCGCCTTCGTCGAGGACATGAAGGCGAGCGGCTTCGTGGCCGACGCGCTGGCGCGGCATCGCATCCAGGGCGCGATCGTCGCCCCTTCATGAAACACCGCGCATCCGGCTTTGCCGGGGCGCTGGTGTTGCCCCCTGCAAGGGGGTTGGAGGCCACACGAAGTGGGCAAGCCTGGGGGTGAGTCACAGATACCGGGCCAGGCCCAGGCCTTCCATGTCGATCTCCGGCGCGCGTCCGCCGATCAGGTCGGCCATCACGCGGCCCGTACCGGCGGCCATGGTCCAGCCGAGCGTGCCGTGACCGGTGGCAAGCAGCAGATTCGGCATCGACGAGGCGCCGAGGATCGGCGTGCCGTCGGGCGTCATCGGACGCAGGCCGGTCCAGAACTCCGCGCCGACGACGCTGCCGCTTTGCGGAAACAGGTCGGTGACCACATGCTCCAGCGTGTCGCGCCGCCGGTCGTGCAGCCGCAGGTCGTAGCCCGACAACTGCGCCGTGCCGCCGACGCGGATGCGGTCGCCCAGCCTTGTCACCGCGACCTTGAAGGTCTCGTCCATCACCGTCGACATCGGCGCCATCGCCGCATCGGTGATCGGCACCGTGATCGAGAAGCCCTTGACCGGATACACCGGCAGCCGGACACCCAGCGGCTTCAGCAACCCGGCCGAATGGCTGCCGAGCGCCACCACATAGCGCTCGGCGCGGAACGGGCCGGCGTCGGTGTGCACGGCAGTCACGCCGGCCGCATCGCGCGCGACGTCGGTGATGCCGACGCCGAACCTGAAGCGCACGCCCTCGGCCTCGGCCATGCGCGCCAGCGCCTGCGTGAACTTGAAGCAGTCGCCGGTCTCGTCGCCCGGCAGCCGCAGGCCGCCGACGAACTTGTGCCTGACGGCCGCCAGGGCGGGCTCGTGCTGCACGCAGCCTTCGCGGTCGAGCACCTGGTAGGGCACGCCGAAGGCCTGCAGGATGGCGATGTCTCCGGCCGTCGCGTCGAGCTGCTTCTGCGTGCGAAACAGTTGCAGCGTGCCGAGCGCGCGTTCGTCGTAGCGGATGCCGGTGTCGGCGCGCAGCTGCTGCAGGCAGTCGCGGCTGTACTCGGCGAGGCGCACCATGCGGCCCTTGTTGATCTCGTAACGCTTATGCGTGCAGTTGCGCAGCATCGCCAGGCCCCAGCGCCACATGGCAGGGTCGAGCATCGGCCGGACGACCAGCGGGCTGTGCCGCATCAGCAGCCACTTGACGGCCTTGAGCGGCACCCCCGGCCCGGCCCACGGCGCCGAGTAGCCGGGCGACACCTCGCCTGCATTTGCATAGCTGGTTTCCAGCGCCGGGCCGGGCTGGCGGTCGAGCACCGTGACTTCATGGCCGGCCTTGGCGAGGTAGTAGGCGATCGTGGTGCCGATCACCCCGCTGCCCAGGATCAAGACTTGCATGCGGCCCTTTTGAATTGAAAACCTTGGACTAAGAGAGGTCCAGCGCGGCCTGCAACTGCTCCGCCGACATGTGCTGCGGCTGCTTTGGCCAGGCTTCGAGCAGTTCGACCATCTTCGCATTGCGCGGCGCGCGCGCGCCGTTGCCGGCGGCGAGGCGCACCACCTCGCCGCACAGCGCGCCGATCTCGGTAAGCCGGCCCAACGCCAGGTCGTCGGCCATGCTCGATCGTGCCTTGGCATCGATGCGCAGCATGCGCGCCGCGACCAGCCGGAACAGCGGCGTCGGCAGCCGCAGGATGGCCGGCAGGCGGCGCGCCGGCACGGCCGCGAGCTGCGCCGGCGCGATGCCGGCCCACGACAGTGCCTCCAGCGCCTCGTCCATCAGGGTCGCGAGGCAGCGGCGATAACCGCGCTGCAGCAACTGCTCGCGCAGAGGCAGGCCCGAGAGCGCGTTGACCGGATTGTTCAGGTTGAGCAGCAGCTTGCCCCATTGCACCGGTGCAAGGTCGGCATGCAGATCGATCGGCACGCCGGCGCGTTCGAACACCGACCGCCAGTGCCGCAGCACCCGGTCGTCCTGAGCGGCCAGCCGGCCTGCGGTGCCGCGGTGGAAGGCACCGTCCTCGAGTTCTGCGATGTTGTACGGCACCATGCCCGGCAGCAGCTGCAGCGTGGGCGCTGCTTGCGACGCCGTCGCTGCATTCGATACGCCGTTCTGCAGCGACAGCACCGGCGTGCCGGCGGGCAGCGCCGCCCCGAGTTGAGCTGCGGCCTGCGCCGTGGCGCCGCTCTTCACCGTCAGCAGCACCAGCGCCGGGCGGGCGCCCGCGGGCACCTCCTCTGCCAGGTGCAAGCCGGCGGCAGGCACGTGGCGTTCGTTGCCATCCAGATCGGTGAGCGTGAGTCCGCGCCGTGCGAGCAGTTGCAGAACGCGCAGGCGACCGACGAAGGTGACACGCACGCCCTCGGCCGCGAGGCTGCCGCCGACGAAGCAGCCGACGCTGCCTGCACCCATCACGAGCACGTCGATCGGCGGGGTGTCGATCATGGCATCGGGCTAGGCGCGCTCCGCCACCCAACCCTGCACCGAGGCGAGCGCGGCAGGCAGGCCCTTGGCATCGGTGCCGCCGGCCATGGCCATGTCGGCCTTGCCGCCGCCCTTGCCGCCGACCTGCTGCGCGACGAAGTTGACCAGCTCGCCGGCCTTGAGCCTGCCCACGGCGTCGGCGGTGACGCCGGCAGCGATCTGCACCTTGTCGCCATCGACCGTCGCCAGCACGATGGCCGCGCTCTTGAGCTTGTCCTTGAGCTTGTCCATGGTGTCGCGCAGCGTCCTGGCGTCGGCGCCGTCGAGCTTGGCCGCCAGCACCTTGATGCCGTTGACGTCGACCGCCTGCGCCAGCAGCTCGTCGCCCTTGGACGATGCGAGCCGGCCCTTGAGCGAACCCACTTCGCGCTCCAGCGCGCGGACCTGGTCGAGCACCTGCACCAGCCGGCCCTGCAGTTCGGCGGTCGGCGCCTTTAGCGTCGCGGCCACGCTGTGAACGGTGGCTTCGAGCTGCTGCAGGTAGGCCAGCGCATTGGCGCCGGTCACCGCCTCGATGCGGCGCACGCCGGCGGCCACGCCACCCTCGCTGACGATCTTGAACAGGCCGATGTCGCCGGTGCGTTGCACATGCGTTCCGCCGCAGAGTTCGCGGCTGCTGCCGATGTCGAGCACGCGCACCGTCTCGCCGTACTTCTCGCCGAACAGCATGACGGCGCCGGTCTTCTGCGCCGATTCCATGTCCATCACCCGCGCCTGCGTGGACAGGTTGGCAAGGATCTCGGCGTTCACCCGCTTCTCGATCTCGAGCGTCTGGTCACCGGTGATCGCGGCGTTGTGCGCAAAGTCGAACCGGGTCTTGTCGGCGTCGACCAGGGAGCCCTTCTGCTGCACATGGTCGCCCAGCACCTCGCGCAGCGCCTTGTGCATCAGGTGGGTGACGCTGTGGTTGCGCATGGTGGCCGCGCGGCGCGCGGTGTCGACGCGGGCAACGACCGTGTCGCCCACCTTCAGCGTGCCCTGCGTCTGGGTGCCGTGATGGCCGAACACGTCGGCCTTGATCTTCTGCGTGTCCTCGACGCCGAACTGCACGCCCTCGGCCGCAAGCACGCCCTGGTCGCCGACCTGGCCGCCGCTCTCCGAATAGAAAGGCGTGGCGCCCAGCACCACGATGCCCGGCTGGCCCTCGCACAACTCTTTGACGGGCGCGCCTTCGAAGTACAGGGCGGCGACCTGCGCCGTCTCTTCGAGGCGCTCGTAGCCGGTGAAGGTGTTGCCCTCGCCGCTGTAGTCGACCGCACGCTCCATCTTGAACTTGCCCGCCGCGCGGCCGGCGGCCTTCTGTTTCTGCATCGCCGCATCGAAGCCGGCGGCGTCGACCTCGACCTGGCGCTCGCGGCACACGTCGGCCGACAGGTCGAGCGGAAAACCGTAGGTGTCGTGCAGCTTGAAGGCGACGTCGCCAGGAAGCACCTTCGCCCCGTCGGCCAAGGCCGCATCGAGAATCTCCATGCCGTTGGCGAGCGTTTCGAAGAAGCGTTCTTCCTCGGCCTTCAACGTATCGGTGATGCGTTTCTGGTCGGCCACCAGCTTGGGATAGGCCGTTCCCATCAGCGCCACCAGATCGGCCACCAGCTTGTGGAAAAACGGCTTCTTCTGCCCCAGCTTGTAGCCATGGCGGATGGCGCGGCGAACGATGCGCCGCTGCACGTAGCCGCGGCCCTCGTTCGACGGGATCACGCCGTCGGCCACCAGGAAGGCGGTGGCGCGAATATGGTCAGCGATGACGCGCAGGCTCTTGTTGCCGAGGTCCTTCTCGCCGGTTTCACGCGATGCGGCTGCTACCAGCGCCGCGAAGATGTCGATCTCGTAGTTGCTGTGCACATGCTGCAGGATCGCGGCCAGCCGCTCCAGCCCCATGCCGGTATCGACGCAGGGCGCGGGCAGCGGCTTCACGCTGCCGTCGGGCTGCATGTCGAACTGCATGAACACGTTGTTCCAGATTTCGATGTAGCGGTCGCCATCTTCGTCAGGGCTGCCGGGCGGGCCGCCGGCGATCTGCGGGCCATGGTCGTAGAAGATCTCGGAGCACGGGCCGCACGGGCCGGTGTCGGCCATCATCCAGAAGTTGTCGGACATGTAGCGTCCGCCCTTGTTGTCGCCGATGCGCACCACCCGCTCCGGCGGCAGGCCGATTTCCTTGGTCCAGATGTCGTAGGCCTCATCGTCCTCGATATAGACGGTGGCCCAGAGCTTGTCGGCGGGCAGCTTGTAGACCTGGGTCAGCAGCTCGAAGGCCCACTTGAGCGAGTCGCGCTTGAAGTAGTCGCCGAAGCTCCAGTTGCCCAGCATCTCGAAGAAGGTGTGGTGACGCGCGGTGTAGCCGACGTTCTCCAGGTCGTTGTGCTTGCCGCCCGCGCGCAGGCAGGCCTGCACCGATGCGGCGCGCACGTAGGGCCGCTTGTCGGTGCCGAGAAAGACGTCCTTGAACTGCACCATGCCGGAGTTGGTGAACATCAGCGTCGGGTCGTTGGCAGGCACCAGCGAACTCGAAGGCACCACGGTGTGGCCCTTGGAAGCGAAGAAATCGAGAAAGGTCTTGCGGATGTCCGCAACGGTGATCGTGGTGGGCTGGCTCATATTCGAAAGGGAGATGGATCAGGCGAGCAACTGGAAGCGCAAACCTGCGAAGCGCTTGAAATCGCGGTCGAAGGTGCCGACCTCGGCGTTGTGTTCGATGGCGAGGGCTGCGAGATGGGCGTCAGCGGTCAGATTGCCGCCGGTGGCGGCGGTCAGAAGAAGGCGGCCCAGAATGCCGGAATGCCGATCGCCGGGATGCACGATGCGGGCGTGGGGATGTGCAAGCCAGCTGTCCATCAACGCAAGCGCGTCGGAGACGGGTAGCGGGTGCTTCATGATTCCTGCGCGGGTGGAAATCCTCAAGAAGCCCAGCAGGACGATCCATGCGAAGCCGATTCCTTCCGCGCTGTTGAAAGCCTGTTCCAGCCATTCCTTGGCGCTGCCGTTATACGGGCTTGCTCCCTGAACGGCGTTCAATAGCACGTTGGTGTCGGGCAACTTCATGTGCCCTTGCGCAGCTTGGCCAGCAGGTCAGCATCTTCCAACTCGTCGGCCAGTTTGTTGAGCCGGGTCAAGTCGACCAGCGGTGGTCCCATGTTGAAAGTCCTTTGCACGAAGCGCGGCACCTGTGCGGCAGGTTTGGCAACCGCGTCCAGAGGGACGATCTTCGCCACCGGCTTGTTGTGCCGCATGATGATCACCTCTTCGCCCGCTTCAGCGCGCGCAACATACTCACTCAGATGGGTCTTGGCCTCGAACAATCCGACGGCTTCCATTGCTGGCCTCCATAGTTGGTTGAATCAACCAGATTTTAGCGCCCTATCCAGTCAGACAGTCCATGCACAACGCCGTTGCCGCCGACGCCGTACTGGTATTGCACGGCCTCTTCATCGTGTTCGTGGTGGCCGGCGGCGCCCTTGTCTGGCGCTGGCCGCGGCTTGCCTGGCTGCACCTGCCGGCCGTCGCGTGGGGCGCCTGGGTAGCCTGGGCGGGATGGATCTGCCCGTTGACGCCGCTCGAAAACGAACTGCGCCGCGCCGCCGGCCAGGCCGGCTACGGCGGCGGTTTCGTCGAGCACTACCTGCTGGGCCTGATCTACCCCGAGGGACTGACCCGCGACGTGCAGATCGGCATCGGCGTCGCCGTCGTGCTGATCAACCTGGCGGTTTACGCGCGGCTGCTGCTGCTGCGAACGAAACGTTAGAATCCGCGCCTGCTGCGGGTGTAGTTCAATGGCAGAACGGCAGCTTCCCAAGCTTCATACGAGGGTTCGATTCCCTTCACCCGCTCCAAAAATTCTGAAGTCCTTGATTCCGTTGGGAAAATGACTTCAAAGCCGACCTGGTACAGCGCGCTCATACAAAGCGTCCTGTGCAAAATCTTCATCGTCGTGCATCCGGAGTCTGGTTCGTCCGCCTTGTCGTTCCTCTCCGGCTCCGGAGCCTTGCTGGTCGCACGGAATACGTGCAGAGCACCGGCACCCATCATCTCGCCGTGGCCAAGGTCGTGGCGTCCTGGCTTCTGGCACAGTGGCGGGGACAGCTCTTGGACCTCGACAGACTAGCTATGGGCGACGCCGCCACCAATCACACCAGCATCATCAGGATCGCCGACGGGCACCCCGCCTTGGCACTACCAGGCTATCTCAGCCTCGACTTAGCAGCCGCCGCCTCCGGCTTGAGCGCAGAGTACCTTTTGAAGAGCGCCCTCGAAGGTCGGCTTCGACTGTTTTGGCGCTGCGTGGGACAACCAGGCTTCTTGCTGCCGCTTTCAGATCTGCAGACAGACGACGCCGAGCTCGGGTCGGTCGAGATTCCTCACCCCAATAGGATGCCGGAGAGCGCTGTAAAAGTCGCTCCAACGACTGTCATGCTCGTCCCGGAAGACGCCATTCCTGGGGTCGTAGAGGCGCTACTCGCCGAACCTCAGGGCGGCATCGAACTTGTTGCCTTTGATGCTGAGAAGCCTGGCCACGTGTTCGTACCCGACCGGGCGATCCGGCTCGACCAGCGAGGCGTTCAGGTTTCGGCTCTTCAAGTCGAAGCTCTGCGACGCACGCTTGCGGCGACCATCACCCCAGAACATCTGAACGCCGCCCGCGCTGCACAAAGCGGCTCACACTATGCAGGGCCTGGTCGGGCTGGCCAACACGCACAGAAGCTCCTCTCCGAAGCCCTGCTGGCGTACACGAAAAATAAACTCCGCCAAGACATTGCATCCGAGAACGAGGTCAAGCGGGTCAGCACCGCGTGCGGCCT
>JANOCL010000214.1:0-6025 GCA_031412135.1 Variovorax sp.
CGCTCGTGCCGCGCCCAGTCGCTCTGCCGCTGGGCCATGTAGGTCATGAGCATGAGCGCGCTGAGCTTGAAGAGCGGCACCAGGAAGCTGGCAATGAAGATGACCGCCGCCAAGCCGTAGGAGCCGGAAACCCAGAAGTAGATCACGCCGCTCAGGATGGTGTCGTACTGCGCGCCGAACAGGCTCTTGGTGACCATCACCGGCAGCAGGTTGGCCGGCACGTACAGGATGCAGGCTGCGATCAGCAGCGCCCATGTGCGGCGGATGCTGTCGGGCTTGCGGCGGTGCAGCCGGGCGCCGCAGCGCGCGCAGGGCTCGCTGTCGGCGGCACCCTGCCACACCGTGCCGCAGCGGCGGCAGCCCAGGAGCCCGCGCTCTGCCGCGGTTTCGATCGGTGCGCTCATTGCTGCGGGCTTGCGGAGGGCTCGAACGCCACCGTCCAGAAAGTGCGGGGATCGAAGGACAGCACCGCCGTCAGCAGCACGGTGAGCGCCACGAAGGCCCATAGCGCCGGGCCGGCCACCACTTCGGCCAGGCTCGACAGCTTGACCAGCGCCACCAGCACGCCGAGCAGGAACACCTCGATCATTCCCCAGGGCCTGAGCGACTGCATCAGCCGCACCAGCAGATTGAAGCCGGCCGGCCGTCGCACGCGCGTCGTCGGCACCAGCAGATAGAACAGGATGCAGAGCTGCAGCAGCGGAAAGAGGATGGTGGTCGCCAGCACCAGCAGCGCCACCACCGACCTCCCCTCGGCGCCGAGCACCATCACGGCGCCCATCAGCGTGGTCTGGCTGCGCAGGCCACGCAGTTCGATCTCGACGATCGGGAACAGGTTGGCAATCGCAAACAGGATCAGGCAGGCCACGGTGAGCGGCAGCACGCGCGCACCCTGGTCGCCCGCATGGCGGTCGAGCTCGGTGCCGCAGCGCTGGCATTGCGCCACCTCGCGCGGACGCAGCGGCGCGCGGCGGTAGACCGCATCGCAGCCTTCGCAGACGATGGCGTCGGGAACTTCGTTCATGGTCGAGGGGCATTGTCCGCGAGCCGCGCCGCCAGGTAGTCCAGCAGCGCTCGCACCCGCGCCGGCAGCCGGCCCGCCTTGCCCAGATAGACGGCATGCACCGGCATCATGTCGCGCGGATTGAACTCCTCCAGCACCGGCTCCAGCCGGCCGGCGTCGATGTCCGGCTGGATGTGATAGAGCGACAGCCGGCCCAGGCCCACGCCCTCCAGCACCAGGCGACGCAGCGTCTCGCCGTCCCCGGCGCGCACCGAGCCCACCACCGGCACGTCGATCAACTGCCCATCGACCGCGAGCGGCCAGTCGGGCGCGCTGCGGTGATAGCTCGAACCGATGCGGTTGTGCGCGTCCAGCTCCTGCGGCGTGCGCGGCGTGCCGAAGCGCTCTAGGTAGGCGGGCGAAGCGACGATGACCTGGCCGGTGTCGAACAGGCGCCGCGCGATCAGGTCGGACGGCGGCAGCGGGCCCCAGCGGATGGCGATGTCGGTGCGCTCGTCCATCAGGTCGACCACCCGATCGGTCAGCACGATGTCGAGCGTGACCTGCGGGTGCAGTTCGAGAAAGCCCGCCACCAGCGGCATCAGCACGTGGTGGCCGAACGAAACGCTCGCGTTGATGCGCACCCGACCGCGCGGCGCCGCGCCGGCAGCGGCGCAGCGCTCGGCCTCGTCCATGTCGGCCAGCACGCGCACGCTGCGCTCGTAGAAGTTCTGGCCCTCCGGCGTGAGCTGCAGCTTGCGGGTGGACCGGTGCACGAGCTGCGTCGCAAGCCGTGCCTCGAGCCGGGCCACGAGCTTGCTGACGGCCGACGGCGTCATGCCCAGAATGCGGGCACCGGCCGAGAAACTGCCGCGGTCGACCACCTGCACGAAGGCTTCCATCTCGCCGGAACGGTTGACGTCGATGCGGGGCATGTCAGGTGGGTGGCCCCTGCCGGGCCGTGTCGCCGAGGATGATCCGCAAGCTGCCCAGACGCGAGAAATCGCGATCGTGCGTGACCAGCGCGGCGGCACCGACTTCGAGCGCCGTGGCGGCCAGCAACGCATCGGGCAGCCGCAGTCCCGTTTTCGCGCGGATGCGCGCGGCGGTCACGGCAATCTCCTGGGAGACGGGCACGACATCGAAGCCGGCAAGCGCAGTTTGGTAGCGCTTGGCCAGCACGTCCTGCCCCTGCCTGAACGGACCCGCGAGCACCTCCGCCATGGCAATGGTCGATAGCGCGATCAGGAGCATGCCCTGCGCCTGCAATTCGAAGAGCCCTTCGAACATGGGCGCAAAGTCGGGGTGGTCATCGAGCAGGTAGATGAACGGAGCGGAATCCACGACAACGAGATCGCCTTCTTGCAGCCCGCCCCACAGCGATGCCGACGTTGCGGGCTTGCGCTGCCGGGGCCTGCGCGGCGACTTCCTCGCGGGTGCGGCGACCATTCAGTCCCGCTCGTTGCGTGCATCTTCAACCGTCTGCGCGGGAGATGGGCCCCACAGTCCCTTGCCGCTGCCGCGAAGGCTGAGGAAACGGGAGCGCGGCTGCGCTTTCATCAGCACGTCCGGCGAGACGATCGCCGCGTAGGGCCTGCCATGCCGAGTGAGCAGGCTCGGCTCGCCGGCATGGGCGCGGGAGGCGAGTTCGGGCAAGGTGTTGCGGCCCTGTTCGAGTCCGACGGTGCGTAGCGACATGATCAATCTTTCTGTACGGTCTGTACATTCTATGACCAAGGCCGGGATTGCCTCCATCTTCGGCATTGATGACTTCACCTCACGGATGCTCGTCTCCAGGACGTTCTAGTCAAGGCACCGGCGCGCCCGCACAGTACGAAGCATCATGCCCATCGCCCTCCTCGCGCTCACTGCCGGTGCCTTCGGTATCGGCACCACCGAATTCGTCATCATGGGCCTGCTGCTGCAGGTCTCGGCGGATCTTCATGTCTCCATCGCGGCGGCCGGCCTGCTGATCTCGGGCTATGCGCTCGGGGTCGCGGTCGGTGCACCGCTGCTCACCATCGCCACGCGCCGGGTGCCGCGCAAGACCGTGCTGCTCGCGCTGATGGCGATCTTCACGCTCGGCAACATCGCCTGCGCGCTGGCACCCAACTACGAACTGCTGATGGCCGCGCGGGTGGTCACGTCGCTTGCGCACGGCACCTTCTTCGGCGTCGGGTCGGTGGTGGCCACCGGCCTCGTGCCGCCGGAGCGGCGCGCTTCGGCCATTGCCGTCATGTTCACCGGCCTCACCGCCGCGACTATGCTCGGCGTGCCGGCCGGCGCCTGGCTGGGCCTGCACTTCGGCTGGCGTTCGACCTTCTGGGCGGTGGCGCTGATCGGCGTGTTCGCCTTCGCCGTGCTCGCGGCTTTCGTGCCCCGCAGCAGGGCCGACGCGCAGCATGCGCCGCTGCGCGACGAACTGGCGGTGCTGGTGCGTCCGCAGGTGCTGCTCGGCCTGGCGATGACGGTGCTCGGCTTTGCCGGCGTGTTTGCCGTCTTCACCTACATCCAGCCGCTGCTCACCGGCGTGACCGGGCTGTCCGATGGCGCGGTGTCGCCGATCCTGCTGCTCTTCGGCGTCGGGCTTGCCGTCGGCAACATCCTGGGCGGCAAGCTGGCCGACCGGGCACCGATGCCTGCCGTGCTCGGCACGCTGGCGGCGCTCGCCGCGGTGCTGGGCGCGATGCGGTTCGGAATCCGCACGCCGGTCGGGGCGGCGGTCTTCGTCGGGCTGCTGGGCATCGCTGCCTTCGCCACGGTCGCGCCGCTTCAGCTGCGGGTGCTCGACAAGGCATCGGGCGCCGGACAGAACCTCGCATCGAGCCTGAACATCGCGGCCTTCAACCTCGGCAATGCACTCGGCGCCTGGGTGGGCGGCGTGGTCATCGAACGCGGCCCCGGGCTCGAGAGCCTCGGCTGGGTCGCGGCGCTGCTGACGCTCGCGGGCCTGGCGATTGCGCTATGGAGCCGCGCGCTCGAACGGCGTGCCGTGGCGTTGGTCTCTGCTGCATCCGCAAGCGCCTGAACCGCACTCGAACTTCTCATCCATAAAGGTCATCGACATGGAATACCGCTATCTCGGCAAATCCGGCTTCAAGGTGCCGGCCCTGGGCTTCGGCGCCGGCACCTTCGGCGGCCAGGGCCCGCTCTTCAGCGCCTGGGGCAATACCGATGTGGCCGGCGCGCGCCGGATCGTGGACATCTGCCTCGACGCGGGCGTCAACTTGTTCGACAGCGCCGACGTCTATTCGGACGGCGCGTCTGAATCGATCCTCGGCGCGGCGGTGCAAGGGCGCCGCGACAAGGTGATCCTGTCGACCAAGCTCTCGCTTCGCGCCGGTGACGGACCCAATGACGTCGGCTCCTCGCGCCATCACCTGATCGCCGCCACCGAAGCCGCGCTCAAGCGCCTCGACACCGACTGCATCGACCTGCTGCAGCTCCATGCCTTCGACGCGATGACGCCGGTAGAGCAGGTGCTGGGCACACTCGACGACCTGGTGCGCGCGGGCAAGGTGCGATACATCGGCGTCTCGAACTTCTCCGGCTGGCAGTTGATGAAGTCGCTGGCCGCGTCGGACCGGCTCGGCCTCTCGCGCTACGTTGCCAACCAGACTTACTACTCGCTCGCGGGCCGCGACTACGAATGGGAGCTGATGCCGCTCGGCATCGATCAGGGCATCGGTGCCATCGTGTGGAGCCCGCTCGGCTGGGGCCGCCTGACCGGCAAGATCCGGCGCGGCCAGCCGCTGCCCGAGGGCAGCCGGCTGCACGATACCGCCGGCTTCGCGCCGCCGGTGGAAGAAGAGCGGCTCTACCGGGTGATCGAGGCGATGGACGCGGTGGCGGAAGAAACCGGCAAGACCCTGCCGCAGATCGCACTCAACTGGCTGCTGCAGCGGCCCACGGTGGCAAGCGTGCTGATCGGCGCCCGCGACGAGGCGCAGCTCAAGCAGAACCTCGGCGCGATCGGCTGGCACCTGACGCCTGCGCAAGTGGCGCGGCTCGATGCCGCCAGCGCGGTGACGCCGCCCTACCCGTACTACCCGTACTGGAACGGACAGTTCGCGGAGCGGAGTCCGGTTGCGGTGTAGCGGCCCGGGTAGCCGGAGTTGCCTTCAACATTTTCGGACTCCGTTGCCGCTCAAGCTCCAGCAAGTGACAAACCGAACGCGAGCGCGACCAGCAGCACTGGCGTACTTGCCAAGGCAATGTACGCACGCCAGCCCATGAACCGGCACTGAGTCCATCGGAGATTGCTTTCGCAGCGCGCCTTTGCCCCTTGGATTTGAAAGTAGCGGCTGGGCATACAAAGGGCACTTCCAACGAGAAGCAGCGCCAGTGTTCCCCAGGTTGGCGCGTGTTGGTACCTCAAACCTGCTTTGAGCACCGTCACCATCCCAAACGCAAAAAGCAAGCCTGCGAACAGGTACAGCATGACAGCGGTGACCAGCGAACCGGTCAACTGATCCAGCGGTCGTTGTTCGCGTGGAGGTACGTCAAAGGCGTTGGCGAATGCCTGAGTAGCCTGGATGCCGAGGGTTTCACCTTTTCCGCGCAACCACTCAACCCATTCGCTACGCAATAAGGCCACGAGCGAGCGGACAAAGCCCGTGATTAGAAAGAGAGCTGCGAAGACATTCGCGAGCAATTCAACTGGCGCGCTCCAAACCCTCATCGATTCAATATTCCACGGAATCATGTTTGCTCCTGGTAAAGCCGGAAATGGTTTCTCGCCTCCGCGCCATGCGTCGCCTACCGCAAGAATTCATCAGATTCTTTAGCCGCAATAAATCCAGAATCGCGCGCTGATTCCGGACGCGCGGAGAACGCGATACCGCATCGACGGCGCCGGCCTCGACGCCCGGAGCACCGACTACGCCGCCATCCTGGCGCGGGCCGTGCAGGTCAATGCCGGCCTCTGGGCGAACGAACTCAAGGTGGTGATGGGTGCCAACGACATCACCGCCGACCATGCCCAGGCCACCCCGACCACGGGCAGCGGCCCGGCCCCGCGCT